>JBBRCR010000669.1:0-3785 GCA_038204695.1 Opitutales bacterium
CTTTGCCCACAAATTCGCCATCGCGTATGGCGTCGCGCCAAGGGCGCGGTTGACCGGAAGGGCGACTTTCCAGTCGCCCGAGACCGGTCGATCGAACGTACTTCGGCGGCAGGAAAGCCGCCGCTCCGGTGCGAATGCCGACGTGCTTGGCAAGAATTGTGGGGCCAGCGCAGGGCTACCCCGAATTGTTCACACCGCGGCAGCGCCGCAACCAAACCCGCGCCTTTTACCGGAGCTCGCGGAGGTAGCAGAGCTGGCGAGATAAAGGCAGGACGACATCGTCCAACGGTTGGTGGTTTGGAATCTGCGTTCATCTGCGACATCTGCGGTTAAACGCATTGTTCTGAACAAAGCTCGGAATAACCGCAGATTGCGCGGATGCCGCAGATAAAGAGATCAAGGCAGGGCGAGCTTCTCCTAGCAGAGACAATGTCATCAATTGCATTTCCCTCTGCTCCCTCTGCAACCGGCCACGGCGCATCCGAAATTGTGCAGGCAATTGATTGGGTTTTGGCACGGAAGCTTTTTCTCTGTGAACTCTGGGTCGGAGCTCTGTGTCCTCTGTGACCCAAGAGATCGTTAATTGAAGTGCGAAATATACCGGCTCAGCGATAGCGTCGGATCTCAGGCCGGACAGGTTACCGTTCCTTGTGCCGGCACGCGTCCGTGAGCGAGCGTGGGCGGCAGCGTCGCGAAATCGCCCATCGCGGCGAACAGCGCGCTGAAATCCCGATCCACCAGGTGACCAATCAGGCAGTCCGTCAGCGGACCGCGCTGGGTGGGGTGCGCTCGAATCAAATCCGCGAAGCTGAAATGCACGTCGTAAAACGCATACACGACCTTGCGCATCGCCTCCACCGTCTGGCAAAGCCGCTCGCCATACTCGGTAAACGCGCCCGCGGCGACCGGTCCGGGCAAGGCGAGCGCCGCGTCCACCGCGTCGGCTGCCATCTCGCCACTCTTCAACGCCAGGAACACGCCGGACGAGAACACCGGATCCAGGAAGGCAAACGCGTCGCCGATGAGGACGACGCCATCACTCGCGCAATGTTGGCTGCGATAGGAAAATTCGCCCGTGACAAAATAATCGCCGAACTGCGTTCCGGTGGAAAGGTGATCGGCGATCCAGGGATTCCGGCCGACTTCGCGCTCGAAGATGGCTTTGCGGTCCTGAGTGTCGCCAAACAGGTAATCGCGTTCCGCGACGATGCCCGAGCTGACGATATCGTTTTGCAGCGGGATGTGCCAGAACCAGCCCTTGCCTTCGAGGTAGGCCACCGTGGTTGAACCTTCATCGAGTCCCGGATCGCGCTTGGCCCCTTTGTAGTAGGTCCACAGCGCCACCTTGTTCAACTCAGGGTCGCGGCGGCGCAGGCCGGTCTTGCGCAGGTAAAGCGCGTCGCGGCCCGTCGCGTCGATCACGACGCGCGCGCGAAGGTCCTGTGTTTCGCCGCCCTTTGTCTTCGCCTGCACTCCCACCGTTGCGCCGTTTTCGTCGGTCACGAATTGGGTGACTTCAGTTTCCTCGCGGACTTCGGCGCCTTTGGTGCGCGCGTTCGCCAGCAGCATCTGGTCGAACTGAGCGCGTGGTACCTGCCAGGTCGTGGCGGCGGGATGTTCGAAATGCTGGAAAAAATAGAACGGCGTGGAAACCTTTCCGTTGCGGCCGACGAATTGCACGCTGTGTTTCTTCACGAAACCCAGCTGGTTGATCTGATCGAGCACGCCGAGTCGTTCGAATGTGAAATAACAATACGGCATCAGCGACTCGCCGATGTGATAGCGGGGAAATTTTTCCTTTTCCAGAATCAGGACCTTCCGTCCTTTCGCGGCGAGGAGCGCTCCGGCCGTGGACCCGGCGGGGCCTCCGCCGATTACGATGGCGTCGTACTGTGTATCAATGGGCATGGGGAAAACGGGTGGGGGAAAATTGCGGGAAGTGCGTCACGCGACAACGCCAACACGCGCGGCTCGATTGCGCGTACGCCATGCGTGAACGACGCTCATGGCGGCGGCAGGATCTCCATGATCCAGGCGAGAGGTTCGCCCGGCGGCTTGGCGAGCCGATTGAAGCGGCCATAACACGGTGCCCCATTTGCCGCGAGCCGCCGGCCTTCCGGCAGATGCGCACCGGTGATGGAGAAGAAACTCAGCGGCGTGCTTTCGAACGGTATTCGAAACTGGTGCAACAGCCCGCCCAGCGGCGTCACGCCGGCTTGGATCGCCTCCTGTTGCACTTCGCTGAACTGGTCCAGCACCACGGCGATAATGCCAAACTCGACGATCTCGCCGGTCCGGAGCGTGCGGAGAAAAACTTCGCGCAGGTAAATGCCATCCCGCTGCCGCCGCTGGAGAACGTCGACTGAGAGTGCGCTGCCGTGGTGCGCCGACAACGTCGACGTCATGTCGCGGTCGTGAGAAAGCAGTTGCCGCGCCGGCTCGGGCAACGCACCGCCCGGCATCAGCCGCAGCGCGTCAGCGGAAATCTCGCAGCACTCCCGGGCGAAATCCCAGAGCGGCTCGGGCAAGCCGGCCGCGATCATGTCAGCCACCGTCTGCATGCTCACACGATTTGGGATGTGCGGTGCTGCTGGAGGAAAAATTCGTGCAACAGCGTGTCGACACAGAGGAGCCCGTCGCGCGACAAGCGTAAGTCTGTCGCGGATACGGTGAGAAATCCTTCCTCTTGCAGGTGTCCGAGCTGCCCGGCGAACCGCTGCGAGATATCGACGCCGAACTTTTCCTGGAAGTAGCCGAGTTCGACGCGGCCCAGCTTCATCTGGAGGATGAATTCGCGAATCATTCGTTCCTCGGGCGAGGTGCGAAACGCGCGTTTGATCGGCAGCTCGCCCGCATTCATGGCGGCATGGTAGGCATCCAGCTCCGTGAAGTTTTGATAATGCACGCCGGCGGCGTGCGAGAACGACGCGACGCCGAGTCCGAGCAAATCCGCGCCGCTCCACAGTGCGTCGCGATAAACGAATTTCGTCCGCGCCGGATTCAGCGCGGCGGTGTAGCCGCTGCCGACCGAATAGCCGGCGCTCTCCAGGGCGGCGAACGCCTCCTTCACCCAGCGGCGCTTGGTCTGCCAGTCCGCCACCGGTGCGGCCAGTTTCCCCTCCGCCTTCATTTCCTTGTAGATGGTGGTGTTGTAGGGGATTTCCATCTGGTAAATCGTCACGCTGTCCGGCCGCAGTGCGATCGTCTGCTCGATGTTGCGCTGCCAGTTGGCCTCGGTCTCCTCGACCATGCCGGCGATCAAATCGATATTGATCTGCTCAAAGTTCTCCGCGCGCGCGCGCTCATACGCGGTGAAGACTTCGCCCGAACGATGGGCGCGCCCGTTGATCTCCAAAATGTGGTCGTCGAAATTCTCGATGCCGAGGCTCAGCCGCGTCACGCCGATTTCCTTGATCGCGGTGAGTTTTCCGGGGTTCAACGTGCCCGGCTCGCATTCAAAGGCGACCTCCTTGGCGGCATCCCACGGCAGAATCGCCTTCATCTGGTTCGTCAGCTCGATGAGCTGGCGCGCCGAAAGATACGAAGGGGTGCCACCGCCAAAATATACGAAGTGCGGTTTGCGGCCGTGAATCAGCGGCCGCTCGGCGAGCGACTTCAGCTCGGCCATCGTGGCATCGAGATACGTCTGAATCTCCTTCGCGTTCTTGTCGGTGTAGACGCGAAAGTAACAAAAATGACAGCGCTTCCGGCAAAACGGGATATGATGGTACACGCCGAGTTTTGTCCCGGGCACCGGCTCCGAGTTGAGCGCCACCTCGACTTCG
>JBBRCR010000670.1:0-3776 GCA_038204695.1 Opitutales bacterium
TTTTCTGGTTTTGGGGGGGGGGGCCAGTGGGGCTCGCCCCGGCCCCCCCCCACCCCCCCCCCGGTTAACCCCCCCCCCCGCGCGCGCCTGCGCCCCGCGCAACCGGGGCGCGCGCGCGCCCACCGCGCGCTGTTGAAAATACGAGCGGAGCGTGGCCAGAAAATACACCAGCCCGAGCAGGATGAGGAAATTGACCGACGGGTTGAAGGTTCGCTGCTCGGCCATGATCGGCCGGTAGAAAATCTCGTCGAAGGCCCCGAGCAGAAGGGTCGGCTGGATTTGAAATGCACTGGGCGCGTTGTAGCCGGTGTAGGCCTGTTTCAGCGTGTTGAGAAACGTCGCCCAGACGGGCGCCGTGAGGAGCACGAAGAGCACGCCGGCCCACGCCAGTGCGATGAATTTCACGAGCCGCTCGCGCCAGGAAAGTTCCGCGGCCAGCAGCACGCACGCGCCGGAAAAATTCATGCTCGCGAGCAGCATGTACGCCTCCTTCACCGTGCCGCTGCTCATCAATGCGAAATTCGCCACGAGCAAGAGTGCGAGCCAGCCGGTGACGGCGCGGCGGTCCCGCGCCTGCGTGATGCGAATCCACGCGTACAAAGCCCAGGGCGCGTAGCACACGCTGAAAAACGCCGGATGGTTCAGCCGGCACACGAAAAATCCGATGAACGGCGCCGCCAGCGTGACAAGCAGGGCTCCGGTCAGCGCCGGAAAGTGGGCGCGTGTTCCGGCGACGGGATCCGGATCCGCCAGCGGCGGGCGGAAGCCGCGGCCGCACGGCACCGCCAGCACGATCAACCCGAGCCCGCAGGCGAACAGCCATTTTGCGCACAGGTATTTGAGATCCCATGCCCACGCGCGGCCGTTCGCGGCGACGACCAGGAAGTGCAGCGGGTCGCCAAACATCGACTGCCCTTGCGCCAGCAGCGGCACGCCGAGCGCGTTGTAGCGGTTCCACAACGGCAGTTCGCCCTGCGCCAGCGCGCGGTGCTGCACCATCGAAAACGGCACGTGCTGCCACATGATCGCACCGATATCGGAGCCTTTGACATCGATGGTCTGGCTGTCACCCGGCCCGGGCAGCGTTGGGTAAGTGTCGTAGAGCAGCGTCGTGCCGAGGTTCGGCGAGACGAAGCTTTTATTGAGAAAGACGACCGGGTAGGCGCTGCCGATCACGGCCAGCGCCGCCACGGCGGCAACCGCACCGCGCGGCGCGGACTGTGCCCACGCCACTGTCATTTTTGCGCGGATACGAAGCACCGGCCCGCGGTCGAACAGCAGCAGCAGCGCGCCGAGGAGGAGAAAAACGCCGGCGGAGCGCCGCAAGAGTCCCGTCACGATATCTGTCAGCCCCGATCGCGTGTCCAGCGGTGGTGAAAACTCGACGAAGAGCTGGGGATCTTTCGCGCCCGCCACGGGTACGACCTGGAGGTCGCCACCGCGTTGTTCGACGCGCGCGATTTCGTTGACGGGCCGCAACTCGGTCAACGCGAGAGCCCGTACGGTCTGCCCGCCAGGTCCTGCGATCCGTGCCGTCTCCACGACGATCGGTTCATCACGCTCGGTCGGATCAAAACGCAGCATCGCGTATTTACCCGGTGGCAACGGCAGCCGGCACACGGTGGCGGCGCTGCCGCCGGCGAACGCCATCTGGCTGGTCTGGTATTCGTTGAAGCCAGCGCCGGTGTCGAAATAGACCTTGGCCATCCCGGCCATCGCGCTGCGCAGCGTTACCTCCAGCGCAAACGCGTCCGGTCTGGTCGCCGGCACAAACGGCACGACCACGACGGCGCTGAAGAGCGCACAAGCCAGCAAAGCCGGGAGCGTGAAGAACCTCATTCGTGCCGCGGAGTGTCGTGCAATCCCGTCAAGCGCGACAAGGTTTTATGGGGCAAGCTGGGTCGGCGCCCGCTTCGCCCGTCCGTGCCAGGTGGCGAGGACCAGGAGAACCGCTCCGCCGGCGCCGGCGCCATAAAGGATGACCAATCCGTGTTTTGATACGCGCCACGCCCGGTAGGACAACGATCCCATTTCGACCGGCGCACTGAAAGCCATCCAGCGCTGCGGGTCGTTGTCGCGCGCCACCACCACGAACGCGTTTTCCGGAGCCCGCACATACGCGGCGCGCCAGGTGGCGCCGGGCGTCTTGTCCGGACGCACCTCGGCGAGAAGCCGGCTGGAATCGGCAGCGCGCAGTTCGAGCACGACGCCCGGTTCGCCCGCGTGGCCGGCCACTTCAAACTTCAGCCAGGCATCCAGGGTGGTGCGCAGGGGCCGGCTCTTCCATTCCGCGAGGGTGGCGGGGCCCTCCGGTCCGAACGACCCCCACGTTTTGGCGTGATCGAGCGGCGCCGTGCCCGGTGAGAGGCCACGGGTCGGCGGTTCGCCCGGCCGCAGGGACCTGGCTTCGTTTTCCAGGAAACCCGCCGGTGCGGAACGGGGGCCCGGGCCCGATTCGGCGGGCCGCATTTTCAAGGGAGCACGCAGGGCGGCCGGCATGAGCGCGCGCAGGTGCGGATTGTCGAGCCGGTCGGCCAGACCGTCGGCATTCGGGTAAGGAATATCCGGATACGCTAGGTGGGCCCGATCATTCGTCGCGAGATAACCGCGCAGATAGCTTTCGGCGTGGCCGTAATACTTCTTCGCATCGGGCAGTTCGTACCGGAATGCCTGAAGCGTGAGTCGTTCGAGCCCGACGACGAGCAGCGCGAGCCATGCGGCGGTCAGCAGGCCGAGCACCACTTTGCCCCGCCCCGGCAGCACCCCGCTCGCGAGCCAGGCAATCGCGACGCCATTGAGCAGCGCGCCGAAACCCAGCGTATCCATGTAACGGGACGCGGGGTAGTCCGCGCCGACCCCGCGCGCGTAGGCGGTGGCGAGTATCTGGAGCATCACCCAGCCGCCGAGGGCCGCGATCGTTTGGGCCGCCCGCTGGTGACTGCCGTCGCGCGGCGCCGTGACCACGCGTGTGAGCAGCACGAACCACGGCAGCCACAGGATGGGACCGGCCCAGTCATGGTCGCGGAGCGGCCACTCCATGCTGCGCAAGGTGGAGAAGGCGAATTCGTAGACGGAACCCGCCCTCAAATTCGCGTGGAAATCCGGCTCGACGCGCGTGAACCAGCCGACCGCGACGATAACGCCGGCGGCGGCGAGCGTCGGCCAGAGTTCGCGGAGCGTGGCCTCCCGGCGGAACCACCTCAACGCGACGACCACGATCACGACGGCCGAGGCGAGAAATCCGGAGCCCATCGTCACGATGGCCAGGGCGCCCACGAGCACGGCTGCCCACCAGCCCGCACTCCCCGCGCGTACGAATGGCCATGCGACCATCGTGGCGAACGAGAGCCCGAGCAGCCAGTATTGCTGCGAGTGAAAGCCGCCGAGGATGTTTTGCCATGCGAACGGCAACGCGAAAAGCGCCACCACGAGGAGGAACACCGCCGCGTGCCATCGCGCCGCCACCCACTGGCGGGCGCGCCACCAGAAAGCCACGGCCAGCAGGCTGTGCAGCACGGCGTTCGAGACGGCGAGCAACCGCGCATCCCACTGACCGTTGGCCAGCGTGAGAACCAGACTCTGCACCTTCGTGAAAACCACGCGATGTTCGTTGTGCGCCGTGAACAGGTGCCGGACGAAATGATCCCCCTCGAACCAGGGGACCAGCAATTCGAGCGCCTCGGCATCCCACTGATCCCAGTCCGGCATCGACGAGCCATAGCGGTGAAACACCGCCCATTTCGCGCCGACCACGATAAAAAAAAGGCAGATGGCCA
>JBBRCR010000671.1:0-3775 GCA_038204695.1 Opitutales bacterium
ACACGCCGAGTTTTGTCCCGGGCACCGGCTCCGAGTTGAGCGCCACCTCGACTTCGAGGTTCTGGTCCTCGGTCCAAAATGAAAACGGCGGGTAGTTGGAAATGAAATAGTTGCCGGCGAGCGTGGCGTTCTTCGCGCGGCTTTCGGACGGGGCAGGAGCGTTGTTCATCGAGTGGGTGGGGACGTTGGACGTGCGCGCAGGACGGATGGGTCAGCGAGAAGATACGGCGCTTCCGCGAATGGCAAAAACAGTTCCCTTGTCGCCGCCGACAATGATCTGCCGATCGCCAAACGCAGGCGAGGCCACCAGGGGTTCGCCCAGGTCGATTTGCCAGAGCTCCGCGCCGGCGGACAGGCTGGCCGCGTAAAGCCGCCCGTCGCTCGAGCCAAAAACAACGGCATCAGCGAAAACCACCGGCGAGCCTTCAATGCGGCCGCCCGTGGGAAATTTCCAGACGTTGGCGCCCGTCTTGCGATCGATCGCGTGGAGGTGCTTGTCCCGCGAGCCGATCAGCACGAGCCTCTCGTTGACCGCCGGTGAACTGAAGAACGGCAGCTGGCGATCCGAATACACCCACGCCACCTTCCCGCCGGTGACGTCGAAAGCGACGGTCTGATTCGCGTAGTTGCCACAGAACGCCATCGTTCCGAACGTGCCGATCGAAGCGGGAATATACGCCTCGGTCGGAATCCGGTGCACGAGCGTGCCGTCGGCCACGTTCACGACGTGCAGTTGCGCATCGCAGCCGCCAAAAACCACGTAGCGGCCGTCGACCACGGCCGGTGCGCCGTTGATGTAGTCGTCGGTCTTGTACGACCAGATCACTTTGCCGTCGGCGGCATCGAGGGCGCGCGTGGTGCCGTCGTATCCATTAACCAATACCCATTCGCCGGTGCCGTTCGGATTCCGGATCATCGTCGCACCCGAGCTGATTTTCTCATCGGTGGCGAAGCGCCACGTTTCCTTGCCGGTCTCTGCCGCCAGCGCGTAGAGCGAGCCGTCGTTCGACGACACGTACACCATCGTCTTCGTCACGGCGGGAGCGGCGGTGATCGCGTCCTTGGTTTCGAAGCGCCAGAGTTCCTTGCCGGCTTCCGACGAGAGGCAGTGCAACGTGCCCTTGCCCGTGCCGATGTACACGCGGCCGTCGAGGATGGCGGGCTCCGCGGTGACGGGCCCCGCCGCCGCAAACGTCCACGCGGTCTTCGGCTGCACGGGAACCGCGATCGGCACGCTGCCACTGAGCGCGGGACCGCCCCGGGTCATCGGCCACGCGATATTGGGCACCGCGGCCGCGTTCGCCTCGCGTTGCTTCGAGTTCGATGACGCGCGATCACCGCATCCGCCGGCCAGCAGCGCGCACCCGACCGCAACAATATAAAGCCGCCAACGTCTTGGCCCGAATTTCTCATCTCCAAGCCAATCCCAGGCATGAGTCACAGAGGAAGACATTGGAGACATGTGAGACTGGGAAGAGATCAGACGCGGAAGATTCCGAAGTCTTCCGAGTCTCGCGTTCTTTCATGTCTCGCGTTCTTCATCGGTGTTGCTCCCGGGCGAGATTCACGTGGACACATGGGAACCGAGAGCACGCCGGTACAGTGCGACGTAATCGTCGTGCTGCAACGGGCGCGGGTTGAATTGGCTGGTCCACTGCCGGCAGGCATCATCCGCAAGCGTGGCAAAGTCAGTTGTGATTCCGTTCACGTCGGGGAGCGAACACCGGGCGACCAACGCCGCCACCCACTCGATGAGGGGAAGCGTGCTGACACCACTCTCCCGCAGGATCGCCGAGTAGCGGTCATAGATTCGCCGGGCCGCCGCATTTTCCGCGTTGTAGCGCATGACGTGGGGAAGCATCAGTGCGATGGCGTGACCATGGACGATGTTGTGGTGGGCCGTGAGCGGGTTCGCACTCGCGTGCGCGCCGCCCAGCATGCTGTTCTCGATCGCCAGTCCGGAGAGCGCCGCGCCGAGTTGCATGTGGCCGCGATCCTCGTGGCCTGCCTCGCCGCTGGTCACGCTCTCGATCGCCGCCGAAAGGTTTCGGAACGCCGCCTCGGAGTATAACGAAGAGATCGCGTTGCGTCGGGTGCAAACCGCCGATTCCAGCGCGTGCGCAAGGGCGTCGAGGCCCGTAAGAACGGCAATTCCGCGCGGCTGCGTTTCCGTCAGGTCCGAATCGAGAATCGCGATGGCGGCGCGCGCCTTGGGATCACCACACGCCATTTTCTCGTGGCTGTCGTCCCGACTCACGAGCGCGTAAGACTGGCACTCGCTGCCGGTCCCGGCGGTCGTCGGGATCGCGATGAAGGGCAGCATCGGCTTGGTCGCCTTGGCATAACCCTGATAATCGCGCATCGCCCCGCCGTTGCTCAGGAGAAAATTGCAGGCTTTCGCCGTGTCCATGCTGCTGCCTCCGCCCAGCGCGACGATGCAATCAAAACGCTGCGCACGCGCAAAGTCGCAGCAGGCGGCCGCGTCGGACTCCGTCGGGTTCTGGTGCGCGTGGGCGTAAATCACGACCGGGATGCCGGCCGTCTCGAGGTACTTCCGGGCGCGATCAACGTGGCCGGCTTGGACAATGCCGGTGTCACTGACGAGTAATACCGCGGAGCCGCCGACCTCCCGCACACCCGCGGGCAGCTCCCGCAGCAAGCCAGCGCCGAAGATGAGTTTGGGGGAGGGCTTGGAGGCGAACGGCTCGATCATTAATAATTCGTGGGGCTCGGAAATAATGTGACCGTTGATTCAAAACGTGCAAACGCAGTGGGCTTGCCAGCCCGACAAATTCCTCAGATCCGGACAAGGGTATTCGTCAGGGCGGACGGCGAGGCACGACAAGAATTTACGCTACTCGCCCGTTGACGGCCGGCCGGGCGGAGGTTTGCGTGTTTGCCGTTTCGGCAAAACCGATCGTGGTCAACCGCCCCACGAAATTAACCCACTCGAAATCTTCCTGAAGGAAAGTCACGCATGAGCCAGACCGCCCCCGTCTCCCCTAACGCCATCAAGAGCGCCGCCGAAAAGCTCGACGCTCACGTCCGCGAAATCGTCGACTGGCATTTCTCTCCGGAGACCGGAACGTCCTTCTGGCTCGAATGGGCGAAGAAAGCCGGGTGGGATCCTCGCAAGGAGGTCAACGCGTTCGCCGATCTCGCGCGTTTCGGCCACTTCGAGGACGACTGGCTTCGTGGCGGTCCGGTCCGCCGCTGGTTGCCCAAGGGCTACGCGAACAAGCCCGCCTACGTTTTCGAGACCGGCGGCACGACTGGAATTCCGAAAAGTCGGGTTGTCGTCGACGACTTCCGCATCGACTACGAGATGCTCTCCGAAACTCTCCCTGACGCTCAATTCCCCAAGGGATCCAACTGGCTCATGCTGGGTCCGTCCGGGCCCCGCCGCCTTCGACTCGCCGTCGAGCACCTCTGCCAGCATCGCGGCGGTATTTGCTTCTGCGTCGACCTCGACCCGCGCTGGGTCGTCAAACTCATCAAGCGCGGGGCGATGGCCGAGCTGAAGCTCTATTCCGACCATGTGATCGACCAGGCGATGACGATCCTCTCCGCCGGCCACGACATCAAGTGCATGTTCGTCACGCCGAAGCTGCTGGACGCGCTCGCAAACCGCCTCGAGGCCGGTGGGTCCAGCATCGAGAAGACCGGCATCACCGGCATATTTTGCGGCGGCACGGAGATGACCGCTCAGTGGGCGCGATTCGCCGTCGAGGAACTGCTCGGCCCCAAGGTCTACCTGGCTGCCTGCTACGGCAAC
>JBBRCR010000672.1:0-3759 GCA_038204695.1 Opitutales bacterium
GTTGGGGGCGTCGCGGTCGCGGCCGTGGCCGGTGGGGTGCTCTGGGGATTATTTGTGATCATGGCGGTGGTCAGCTTGCGCCTCGGCGCCCGCCTGACCACCCCATGTCAACTTTCGATCTCCCAAGGGCGGGCGCAGAAACGGGCGGCGGCCACGACCTCGTCCCGCTGGACTTCGCCGCGGCCGAACAGCGCTTTGAGCTCGAACCGGCCGACGGCACCGACGCCCTCGACCGGGGCTTCGACCGCCAATGGGCGCTGGCGCTGCTCGACACGGTGCTCCACCGGCTGGAGGAGGACTACGCGCGCGCCGGTCGGACCGCGGCGGCGGGCTGATCTGGTATTGGAATCCGGGCTGGACCAGGCAGGTAGTCGGCACCACCTGCAGCCACAGCATGCGTGGCGGGTGACGGAATCAGAGATCGAACGTGGCGCTCAGGATGAACTGTCGGGGTGAGACGATGCGGAATTGGTACGGTTCCCCATCGGGAAATGCCGCGATCGGTTGCAGGCGGCCGCTCTCCTGGATGTTGCGCACGTTGAGCTGGAAGGTTGCCCCGATTCGATCGCCCCACAGCCGGGTGCGATAGCCGAGGAATCCATCCACATAGTGGTGCGCCTTGTCCCAGATTGGCCGGGTGATGTCGTAGTCCTCGATGATCGCCGGCAACTGCTGCAATCCGTAGTAACCGATCGCCCCCTTGCTCTCGTAGCGCACCGCGCCGCCGAGATTAAATGCCTTCAACAGCCGGTGGCTGGTGAGGCCGGACAAGCGCAGGTTGGTGCTCAGGTTTCCGCCGTAGCGCCGGAGTTGCGGCCGCGCCAGCCCCTCGGTCGCCTGTGCCACCTTCAGCGGGTTGGCGATGGTTCGCCGGTAAAGCTGGTAAGGCGCCTCCGATCCGCCGTAGAGGGTGTTCCACCAGAGCAGGCCGGTGCGCGGGTCGACGACGGTCGTCCAAGTCGGCATCCGTGCGGCGGAGTAAAGGGAGACGTTGGGGGCGAGCCGCGTGTTGATCGTCTGCTTCTCCGTGCCGCTGAGGCGCACGGTCCAGTACCGGGTCGGGTTGAGGTGCAATTCCACCTCGTGGCCGCGGCTCAGGATGTCGTCGGTCTCCGATTGCGAATTGGCGGTGATCTCGGTGATCGCCATCGGCCGCACTCCCATAACTTTCGCGAGTTCCGCCTCGAGTTGCGCGTCGCTGAGCGTCTGACCCCGGGCCGCGGCCGCCGCGGTAATCCATTCGGTCGCCTCCCGCTGCAAGGAAACGTTGCCGGTGCTGTAGTCCATGTTGAGCAGCGCGCGGGCAAATCCCGCCGAGGCGCCGCTCCGTGAGTTGAGCTGCCGCGTCTCGTACTTGTTCACGCGCAGGGCCACGCGGCCGTCGAAGAGGTTGAGCGCGAAACCGTAGTCCTTGCCGCGCCCGCTTGGGTCCGGCAGCCAGCGGAAAAACACATCCTGCGCCGGCGGCGCCGGCTTGAAGCTGTCGGAGCGGTTGTAGTGCACCGAGAGTCCGCGGAGGGTTTCCGCCAGCCAGCGCACCGGTCCGCTCCCACCGTCCGCCCGGCGCTCGATCCCGCCGAAGCCCCGCAGCGGCTTGACCACCACGCCGTGCTGCATGGTGCGACCATCGCGGAAACTCCAGTCCTCGTCCCGCCAGTGGTTCATGTATTCGTAATCGAACGCGAAGCCGCGGTCGGTGAGGCGGGTGGGATTCTGGAACTTGGTGTAATGCCGGTCCTCGCGCACGCCATACGTCGGCACCACGCGGCCGCGCCACAACTGGCTTTGCACGATCACCCCGCGCGTTTTCTGGATGACCCGCGTGCCACTCGAGGAAAAAGGCAACTCGCCCATCTCGACGGGCTCATGATTCATCGCGCCGGTGATCGCATTGCCCCAGACGTAGCTGTACGGCCCGTAGCTGTAATCCCCCGGGGCGTAGTCGATGTTCTGGCCTTGGTTGTCGCCGACGTAGTACCGGAAATTGGAGCGGGTGGTGACCCCGGAGTTGCGGTTGGCGGTCTGGTTGGCGAACAGCCACGGGTTGCGGCTGGCCATGCCGTCGACGAAGCGGTACGTGCGCTGCACCCGGTCCTTGAATTCGCCGTACCCCACGAGACCATGGCTCCCCAGCCAGCGGCGCCAGTTCGGCTCCGCGGTGAAGTCGACCTTGTAGGCAAATTGCCACCGGTAGATGTCGCTGCGCAGCGGCGCCCGCAGGGGACGCGGGTCGGTCTGGGCCATCGCCGGCCGCAGGAAAAACGGGTTGACCGTGCCGTCGAGCAGGCGCACGTTCGGGTCCATCACGAGTTGCCCCGTCGGGCCCGAGGTTTCCCCGTTGGCCATGATATAGCGGTTCCAGCGCTCCGAATCCTCCTTGAACCAGCCGACCTGCGCCGCCAGCGACTGCCGCCGCGTTTCGAAGAAGATCTGATCGACCGTCACCCGCGAGGTCTCCGTCAGGTCGGAAAAACGGTTGGGCGCATTCATGTTGATCGACGACCAGTCGTACACGTTCTTGTCGCTCACCATCATGACCCGGCGCGCGAAGAGCGGCTGCAGATCCTGCACCTGCGTACGGGTGGTCACGAGCTTGCGCGTCGGCTGGATCGCCCCGAGCGGCGTGTTGCCGGTCACGCCGTAGGACGCGCTCCAGATCTTCAGCCCGTCACGGTCGACGAAGAGCTGGCCGAAATTCGTCGCCTGCACGTAAAGAAAGGTCGAGGTCAAGGTCGCACTGATGCTCGTGACGACGCCGTCGATCCTCATGATGTTGGTGAGCGGATCCCACGTCGGCGAACCGGCGTTGCGCCAGTCGGTGATGGCGTCCCCGGGCGGCAGCGAATTGGGCCGGTTGCCCTTGGCCGTGTAAAACTGATACGAGGCATTGATCGTCGTTTTCCGGAACGGCCGGACCTGCACCATCGCGTTATAGCGATTCGTGTCGACGCCAGACGGTTTCAGGTTGAAGCCGTCGTGCTGCCGCACCGCGCTGAGGCGCACCGCCAGCCGGTTTTTCATCAGCACGCGGTTGAGATCGAGGCTGCTGCGCCAGCCGTCGAAACTGTCGGCGCGAAACGCGACCTGGGTGCGATCGCGCTGGGTGTTGGCGGCGGCGCTGACGATATTGACGGTGCCCGAGGCGTTGCCCAGGCCGAAGATGTTGGCGTTGGGCCCGCGGCTGATTTCGATGCCGTCGGCGTCGATCGGGTCGATGGGCACGCGGTTGCTGGTTTCGAAGTTGCCGTTGGAGACGTTGGCGTTGCCGATGCCGCGGATCCGGTTGGCGTTGGCGGGATCGCCGGCGGTGTTGTCGCTCACCCCGCCGTTGCCGGAGCCTTCATCGAGATCCGTATACGTGCCCGTGCCCTCGGCGTTCGCCGCATAGAGAAACACATCGTTGAGATCGAGCATCGCGAAATCCGCCATCTCCTCCTTGGTGACCACCGAAATCGCCGACGCGAGATCCTCGAGCTTGGTGTTGAGCCGCGTGCCCGACATGGTGTTGGTGGCGAGGTAGCCCCTGGTGTCGGCCACGACTTCGAAAGGCGAGAGCACGACCGCCTCTTCGCGGCCCGTCCTTGGCACAATCGGAATCTCCCGCTTTTGATTCGCTGCCAGCGCCGCCAGTTCTTCCGGATCGAGCCGGCCATTCTTGTTCAGGTCGTAGCGGGCCAGCGTCGCGGCATCGAAGTCCGGGGAGGGGGCCACTTGGGCGGACCGCGTCGTGGCGATCATGTGCGTCAGGCCCAACTGCGC
>JBBRCR010000673.1:0-3748 GCA_038204695.1 Opitutales bacterium
AGCCGGCGCGATGGTCTGGGCGGCGGCCTCCGCCAGAACCAGCAGCCAAAGGAACAAGATCGATGGCGAACGAAGGGAAGCGATGGGGTTCATAGGGATTCAGTCAGGTGGTTACGGTCTCCGAACCGGCTCCATAAACGAGGGAGAGGGAGGAGGGGGTGCGGATGGAACTGTGTTTGAGCAAACGTTTGCTTCGCTAGTATCGGTCGGTCAAGGCAAAGGTTTGCTTGAATCAAATAACGAACCCCCAACCCATCAACACGAGCCTCTTACAACCAATTCTGGCAGGAGGCGAACGCTCGTCGTTGGGCGGGTGGGCTCGGCGAAGCGTTTGAGGAGCAGTTCGACCGCGCTGCGGCCGACTTCATAGGCGGGTTGGCGCACCACGGTGAGCGGCGGGGTAAACACGGCGGCGAGCGGCAAATCGTCGAAACCGATCAACGCGATCTGGCGCGGGATGCTGAGGCCGCGGGCAAAAATCGTCTCGAGCGCGCCAATCATCATGAGGTTGTTGCAGACAAACAGCGCGGTGGGCGGCTCAGGCAGATCGAGCAACGCGGCGACGAGGTTTCGGCCGCTTTCCTGTCGGAAATCGCCGAAGCGGATGAGTTCGGGCGCGACGGCGACACCGGCTTTGGCGTGGGCGAATTGATAGCCGAGAAGGCGGGCGTGGCCGGTCGAAGAATCGTCGGGACCGGAGACGAGGCCGATGCGGCGGTGGCCTTTTTGGAGGAGGTGGTCGACGGCTTCGAAGGCCCCGCGCTCATTATCGATCTCAACCTTGTCGATCGCGGCGTGTCTAACGCTGCGATCGACGCACACGACTGGAATTCCGCGACGGGCCACGGCAAGCACGCCCGGATCCTGCTCGCTGGCGGGCGGCAAAATAATGCCGTCGACTGACTCAGCCTCCATCACATCGAGATAGAACTGTTCCTTAGCTGCGTCCTCGTCGTAGTTGCAGAGCAGCACGGCGAAATTGTTGCGATAGGCGACATCCTCGACGCCGCGCGCCAGGTCGGCGAAAAACGGATTCTGGATATTGGGGATAATCAGTCCTATCAGGTGGCACTTGCCTCCGGCGCGCAGCCGGCGCGCGACCCGGTTCGGTTTGTAACCCAGTTCGCGCATCACCCGGCGCACATGCTCCTGGGTTTTCAGGCTGATCTTTCCCGTCTGATTGATGGTGCGGGAGACGGTGGAAGTTGAAACCCGCGCGCGGCGGGCAACTTCGACGAGGTTCGGAGGGGTTTGCATGCGGCTGGAGCAAACGTTTGCCGACGATCGCGGAGAATGGCGAACCAGAAAACCAGCCAGGTTGGTTCGCCGCGGCGACCTTGGGAGTTGGCGCCGCCGCGGTCGGCGGGCTGGCGTATTGGCTGGTGCGGCGGCGCTACTGGCGCGCGTTGGTTATCCTGGAGCAGCGGCAGGCGATTGAACGGGAGCGGGCCCGGATCGCCCATGACATCCACGACGACCTCGGGGCGGATCTCACGCAAGCGACCTTGCTGACTCATACGGCGAAGGGGCTGGTGCAGAATCCGCGACAAACCACCGGTCGGCTCGAGGAACTGCAGGGGGTTCTGCGCCGAATGACGCAGGCGATGGACGAGATCGTCTGGGCGGTGAATCCGCAGCACGATTCGCTCGACAGTCTCGTGGCCTATTTGGGCAAGTTCGCCCAGGACTTCCTCGGAAGTGCGGGAATCAAGTGTGTCCTGGATTTGCCGCTGGAGCTGCCGTCGTGGCCGCTGACGGCCGAGGTGCGCCACGGAGTGTTTCTCGCGTTCAAGGAAGCCTTGCACAACACCGTGAAGCACGCGGACGCGACGGAGGTGCACATCGCGCTGCTGGTGGCACCCGATGAGTTTGCACTGCAGGTGAGGGATAACGGTCTTGGCATTGGGAACGCCCGGTCGTCGGACAAGCCGGTTGAAGGCAGAATCGCGTCCGGCATCGGCCTCGAAGGAATGCGGCAACGCCTGCAACAGATCGGCGGCGAGGTGCACTTGACCGAGCCGTCGGGCGGCGGCACCACCGTCCAACTGACGATCAGTCGAAAGCCAAAGAAAGCGGGCGCAGCGGTCACTTGCGCGCCCCGATCCGGAGTCGCTGAAGTTGACGACGTCACAAAGACAACATGATGAAGAATCAATCGGGCACGGAGCACACGGTGGCCATCGTCGAAGACGATGCCGGCACGCGGCGCCTGCTGGCTGAAGTCGTCAACCAGGCGCCGGACTTCCGGTGCGTTGCCCAATTCGAAAGCGCCGAGGCGGCGATGGCAGCGCTGCCGGGCTCGCCGCCGGACATCGTGCTCATGGACATCAAGCTGCCGGCGGCTTCGGGGATTGCCTGCGTCCGGCACCTGAAACCGCGAATGCCCAAGACGCATTTCCTGATGCTGACGACGTACGAGGATGCGAACGGCATCTTCGACGCGCTCGCGGCGGGGGCCGTCGGCTACCTGCTCAAGCGCGAGGCCCCGGAGAAGTTGGTGGCTGCTCTGACCGAAGGGCTCGAGGGCGGCTCGCCGATGTCGAGTATCGTGGCGCGCAAGGTGGTCCAGTCGTTCAGCCACCCGCGTGGCGCCTCGCCGGACGTAGAGCAGTTGTCCGAGCGGGAGCGGCAGGTGTTGGAGCTGCTGGCCCGCGGGCAATTTTACAAGGAAATCGCCGACTCGCTCGGCATCGCCCAGAACACCGTGCATTCCTATATTCGGCGCATCTACGAAAAGCTGCATGTCCGCTCACGCATGGAGGCGGTGGCCAAGCTGGGCGGGCGATAGCCTTATTCCAACCGAGGCTGCCTCGCCATTCGGTCGTGGGCTCGGGACGGTGGCGGACACGACAAGAATTCAGCTGTTCCAGACGCCGGACCTTTTTTGGACACCCCGCCTTCGTGGAAAACGTGATCGTCGTGCAAAAGAAGTCTCAGGCGGTCGGTTCACCTCAGCCGGAATTCGCGGCCACGCCGAAGCTGCGGTGCGCCCAGCAGGCAGAATGAAGCAGCCAAACGCCCGTTGCCTTGCCTTATTTTGATTTTGCGCGAGCTGCGTTTTGCAGATCGCGATCCAGGGCTGCACCGTCAAACGGAATGACGATGACCTTGCTGCCGTGCGCGTCGTTGCCCTTCTGCCGGTCTTTGGCAACATCCAGCACCGCCCGCCAGCGTCACGGCTGTCACATGGCCGTTTTCGATGAGCACGCCGGGACGTTCCAGTTTGTGCCATCGGTTGACCGTGCCGTCGGTGTAACGCACGAAGTCCTTCGTCGGGTCATAGGCCAGTCCTTGAAACTTCCAATCTTTGATTCCGTCCACGGAGGTGAGATGGGACGCTTTACGCTGGCTCCAATTGTTGACCACGATGTGGTACAGGCCTCCGCTGTACCACACGACCGGATCCTCAAAGTTGCGCAGCTCGGTTTGGGGCAAACCCCTCCCGGCCCGACCCCTGAAGATCCAGTTTCCTACCAATCATTGCAGCCCCGCGATGCGCTCGCCGCCGAACGCCACCCACGTCGCGGGCGGCGCTTCGTTTGAATCTGCAAACACGACGTCGAATACAACCTGGGCAGGCGTGGTATGCCGGAACTCCCGCACCCGTGACCACGGCAGGCGGGTATCGGTGCGCACGGCGCTGCCATAAACCACCAGCACGTTGCCCGTTTTCGGGAGCGGTTGCACGTCACCCATCGCGAAAGTGTTGACGGTTTCGGGTCGGCCCTTGGCGTCGGAGGCCCAGACG
>JBBRCR010000674.1:0-3748 GCA_038204695.1 Opitutales bacterium
AGGAGAACGCCTCCAGTTCCTGCACCGTCTCCTGGAGTTTCGCCGTGCGCTCCGCGACCGTTTGTTCGAGCGCCGCGGCATACTGGCGAATCTGATTTTGCGCCTCGCGCAGCGCTTCCTGCGTGTCGCGCAGCACCGTGATGTCCGTGTTCGTGCCGAACCAGCGGGTGATTTTCCCTTCGTTGTCGCGGATCGGAAACGCGCGCGTCAGGAACCAGCGGTACAGACCATCCCGGCCGCGGAGGGGAAAGGTTTCTTCGAAGGGATCGCCCGTCGTCACCGAGCGGTGAAACGCTGCCATCACGCGCTCGATGTGTTCGGGATGATGCAGGGACTGCCAGCCGAAGCCCTCCGTCTGCGTCACGCTGGTGCCGGTGTAGTCGAACCAGCGGCGGTTGAACCAGAAAATCCAGCCATCGGGACGCATCATCCACGCGAGCTGCGGCATGTTCTCCGCGAGCGCGCGGAAGAGTTCCTCGCTCTCGCGCAACGCCTCCTCGGCCCGTTTGCGGTCCGTGATCTCGAATGCTGATGAGGTCACTCCGATCACGAAGCCGCTGTCGTCGCGCAGCGGCTCGAGCGTGAAGCTGTACGTCCGCATTCCCTCGCTGACTGCGAAGGAGACGTCCGCCTCCAGCCCGCGCCCCGATTCGAACACCCGTTGTTTCAGTGCGGAGAGCGTTTTGCCCCCATCGGAGGAGACGACTTCGTCATCCCGACGGCCGATCACGCCGCTGGCGAAATCAGAGTGGGGGTTGAGGATCCACGTGTAGCGCAGCTCCCGGTCGCATTGCGCGAGCACGAACCGCGAACCCTTGATGGCGACGCGTAACCGTTCGTCCAATACGCGGGCTTTAACCTCGGCGAGGTTGCGTTGCTCCAGCGCCTGTTCGGCGCGCCGCTGCCGCTCGATCGCCAGTCTGGCACTGGCGCGCGCATGCGCTCGGGCGCGCCGCATCTGGGCGCCAAATGCGATCATCATTCCCGCGCCCAACAGGTATAGCACGAAGCCAAAGGCGTGGTCGCGGGACATATCCAGCGTGTGGCGCGGTTCGATGAACAGCCAGTCGCAGCTGAGGTAACCGATCAACGCGGCCCAAATCGCGGGCCAGAACCCGCCGAACCATACCGCCGCCCCCACACCAGCGATGAGCGTGGCCAGAGGGAAGGCCGACCCGATGAACGGATCGGCGAGCGCCCGCACGCCCACGGCGGCGCCGATCGCCGCCATGGCCACGACATAGTTGAGCAGCGGAGAGCGGGTTTCGTCCTTCGGCTGCGAGGCGGCCCAGCGGCCCAGTGCCTCCTCGGCCAGCCGGCGCGCCTCGAGTTCGTGCTCAAGCTGATGATGGGCCGTTTCGAGTTGGCGCTGCCGCTTGGCCTGCTCCTCAAGCAAGTCGCGCACCTGATATTGGCGGCGGCGGGTGTTCAGGGCGACCTCGACCGAACGCAGTAACAGCTCCGAACTGATCGGACGTTCCAACAACACGATGCTGCCCGGGGCGTCGGACGTGACGTCCAGCAGTTTCGCGAGCCTGGCCGGCCCACCACTGGTGAGCACGATGACCGGTAATTCCGACCACGCCGGCTGCGCGTGCAGGCTCTGCAAAAGCGGGCCGGCGTCGGCCACTTCCAGCGCCTCCTCGGTCAGGACGAGCGCACCGGCGCCCGTCTCGATCAATTCACGGACGTGACTCGCGTCGCGTCCGATCTCGATCGCGAGTCCACGCTGGAGCAGCAGGGCCGCCATGGCGCTCGCGTCGTTGGCGGCGGGCGCGAGGACGATGACGCGATCCTCATGCGTTCTTTCGGGCATCGTGTGGCTTCATCATGTCTTCCGCGGATCCCTGAAAAACGGGCACGCCTGTCAGCACGCCCTGGAAGCCCGCGAGCGGCTTGCCGACTTTCATTCCATGGCCGTTCTCCAGCCGGAATTCCCGGATCGATTTCTCGTGCCGGCCGCTCCGCTTCTTCACCACCGCGATCGCTTGCTTCACCTCGCCCCGCGCCTCGAAAAACCGGAGGCTGACGACCGTGTCGACGAGATAGCTGACGTCGACCGGCACTTCGTGGGTGGCCAGCATACCCTGCTGCGCGAGGATCAGGATCGTGAGCACACGGCTTTGGTTGAGGAACGAACAGAGCTCGTGGAGCTGGTTGTTCAGGTAGTGCTCGCCCGGCATCGAATTGAGGTACCCGTTGAGGCTGTCGATCACCACAACCTTGCAGCCCGCCTCCACCGCCTTGCGCACCCGCACGGCAAATTCGCCGGGCGAGAGCTCCGCTGGATCCACCTGTTGCACGGATACGAGACCGGTCAGGAGGTATTTCGACAAATCCATGCCGAGCGATTTTGCGCGGCTGAGGAGCAGGCTGCGTGTCTCGTCAAAGGCAAAAACCAGGCCGCGATCGCCGGCCGCTGCGCGTTCGACGACATATTGCAGCGCGAGGGTGGACTTGCCCGTGCCTGCCGGGCCCATCACGAGCGTGGTGGTGCCGAGGTCGAGGCCGCCGCCGAGCATCGCATCCAACTCGGGTACTCCGCTCGATACCGGCTCCGGCTGATACTCGGAACGGTGATCGCTCACGGCCAGACGCGGAAACACGCGCACCCCTCCATGCATGATCGCGTAGTCGTGATAGCCTTCGCGGAATTTCACGCCGCGCAACTTTCGGATGCGCAAGCGGCGCCGCGCGGTGCCGTAATCGGGCGAGAGCTGCTCCATGTCGATCACGCCATGGGTAAGGCTGAGCACATGCGGGTCGGTGCCGCCGCCATCGGCCTCCATTTTGTCGTCGAGCAGAAGGACGGTGCTGCCGAGTCGGGCAAACTGTTGCTTCAGGACGAGCAGTTGACGGCGGTAGCGCAGCGGAGTGTCGGCAATGAGCCGGAATTCGGAGAGCGAGTCGAAGACCACTCGCGCCGGCTTCACCCGATCCAAGTGTTCTTGCAGCAAGTTGGTGACCTGACCGAGCTCCATTTCCGCGGGCCGGAAGATCGTGGTTTGCGCTTCGGGCCGCAGCAGACTTTCGATGGCTGACATCTCCAAAAGGGGGATGCCTTCGAGTGACCAGCCATGCGAGCGGGCGACCTTGTCCAATTCCCGTTTCGTCTCCGAAAGGGTGATATAGAACGCGGCTTCTCCGAGGGCGAGGCCTTCGAGCAGAAACTGGAGGGCGAGCGTGGTTTTTCCCGAGCCGGGATCGCCTTGGACGAGATAGAAACAATTTTTAGGCAGGCCTCCGCCGAGAACCTCATCGAGTCCTTCGACTCCCGTTGGGCAACGTTCGTCAAGTGGCGGGGCAGAACCGATGACACGGGCGGCGTCTGGCATGGAAATGGTTTCAGTTGAAGCAGCGTTGACGTGGCGCAGCCACCGGCACCGGGGTGGGCGGGCGCTTTTGGACAATATCGCGCCGAGGTTTTTCACCGTGGGCGAAGCCCGGACAACGTCGATCCATTTTGAGTCGCGGTCGGCGCTTTTTGCGGCGAAGCCTCAGAGTTTGCGCACTGTCCCGACGCTCTTGCGGGTTTTCCTCACACGGCGAAAGGTGGCGCCGGTCTTTGACCGGCGTTCCGCCAGTCGGAGACTGGCGCTACGGGCGAAAACGCGCGCACAGGGTGTGAAATTTCCCGTCCAGAGGCACGCCGGCGACCTTTTCGCTCGTCGCGAAACTGCTGGGCGGGGCGGCCCGGCGCTTGCTGGCCGGCTATTTGTCCGAATCGCTGCGGACCACCACTCCCTTG
>JBBRCR010000675.1:0-3696 GCA_038204695.1 Opitutales bacterium
ATTTTTCAGGGGCGCTACAAGGCGTTGCCGGTGCAGGCCGGGACGGCGTTGGGCATGGTACTGGACTTGGGTAATCATTTTGGGGCCTGCGCGAAGGCCCCAAGCGTCACCGCCCGCACAAACCCGCGCCGCTCAAAAACCCAACGTCAAAATGCTGGATTCCTAATCTGCGCAGTCGAACAATTGCAGGCGGACCCCGCTGCCGAGCCCAAGGGCGCGCCGTGGAAAGTCGCCGTCGCCGCGTGGATGAAACAAAACACCGAGGCGTCGAACCGCTGGTTGGCGGAACGCCTGGCGATGGGGAGCGCTTCCCGCGTGAGCCAGGTCACTGCAGCCGTCGCGCAGCAGCCGGACTCGGACGCCGCGCGAATCTTACGGCGGCTAAGTGATAGATTAGCAACCTGACCCCGTCGGCGCCACGCGAGTTTTTGGACCCCACGCCTTTCCCTTGGTGTTGGGATGCCGGGAAACAAGGGAGGCAATCGAACCGTATGAAGCCCACGGCGACTTCGCCGGGACCCCTCCGGATCATCCAGGGATTGGAAAGATGTCATTCCGATAATCGGACAACGCTTACCGTCCCGCCTTCGCGGGCGGCGGAGCGCCGATGCCGGTTTCCTCCCGCACCTGGACGGCCCGTCGCGTCAGGCGCGCGACCACTTCCCCATGCTGGCGGGCCACGTCGTGCTGTTCGGCCGGATCGGCGGCGAGATCGAACAGCTTCGGCGTCGAACCGAGGTGCAGTTTCCACCGGCCTTCGCGGAAGGATTCCAGCCGGTTCCGGCCATAGACGGCGTAAAGGGTCGTGCGCGGAGAGCGGGCGCCAGGCTCGCCGCGCAACACCGCCGAGACGTCGAAACCGTCCAGTTTCAACCCGGTCGGCAGTTCCCGGCCGACGAGGCGGGCGAGCGTCGGCAGCACGTCGAGTATCGTCACGAATTCGTCGCAATCCCGCCCCGCCGGCACCTGACCCGGCCACCACGCGATAAACGGCACCCGCAGGCCGCCCTCGAACACGGTGTGTTTCGTGCCGGTGAGTGGCGCGGCCGTGCCGGGCGTATTGCGCTCGGGACCGTTGTCGCTGGTGAAGATCACCAGGGTGTCCGCCGCGAGGCCGAGCGTGCGGATGCAATCAAGGATTTGACCCGTGCTCGCATCCAGTTCCTGCACGACATCGCCATAGAGTCCGCGCCCCGACTTGCCCTTGAAGGGCGGGGAGGCATCGAACGGCAGGTGCGGCATCGCGTGGCCGAGGTAGAGGAAGAACGGCTGCGCGCGGTTGGACTCGATGAACCTCAGCGCCTCGGCCGTGTAGAGGCGCGTCATCTCCGCCGGGATCGCCGGCCGCTGTTCCACGGTGTCGCCCCGCAACACCGGCATGCCGCCCTCCTTTTCGAATATCACGGTTTCGAAATGATCGAGGTTGTGCAGCACGCCGTAGTAGGAGTCGAAACCCTGGTCCTGCGGGCGCAGGCCCGGCACGAAACCGAGGTGCCATTTGCCAATACAGCCGGTCACGTAGCCGCGCGGTTTCACCACCTCGGCGAGCGTCAGTTCGGACGCGGCCATTCCGCCCTTCGTATCCGGACGCAGCACCCCGGTCGCCAGCCCGAGCCGCCCCGGATAACGACCGGTCATCAACGCCGCGCGCGACGGCGTGCAGAGCGGCGACGTGACCGAAAAATCCGTGAACCGCATGCCCTCGCGCGCCATGCGATCGAGGTGCGGTGTGCGGATGTCCGGCGCGCCATAACAGGCGACATCGCCGTAGCCGAGATCGTCGCAGTTGATGAGGATTACATTCGGCAGTCGCCCCAACGCGAGTGCCGGCAGGAGCGCGGCGACCAGCAGCGCGAGCCTAAGAGGGTTCTTCAGTGACATCTGATGAGTGAGTTCGCGGCCGCGGTCGTCAAAAGGCTCCTTTCACGCCAAACGTCAAGATTGCCCCCCATTGCTGTCGCTGCCGCAGTTGGGCGTGCGCCGGGGTGTTCGGCCCGGCGATCTCGAGATCGACCGGCGCGTCGTTGAGGTTGGTCAGATTGCCGAAGACCGTGACATTGCGGTGCACGCGATACTTGCCGTTCAGGTCCATCATCCTCCGCGACTGGCCCCAGTTGTAAGTCGAGGCCTCGATGCTCCGGCCGTCGGCGACCGGCCCGCGCCGCGCGCGGCCGGCATAGGTCCAGCGCACGCGCACGTTGTACTTGGAGCGCGTGAGACTGGCGCCCCAACTCGCGGTGCGCGGCACAAACCCGGTGAAGTTCGCCGCCGCCGGACCCGTCGTACGCAACGAACTGCCGTTGGTGAAGACCTGCACGCCACGCGCCCAGCCCGGCAGGAAAGTGAGCGCCTGCTTGTAGGTCACGTCGACGCCCGACATCTTCGCCTCTTCGGAGAGGTTGTGTTGCGTGGCGACGTCGTAACGGTCGTAGACGGAAGGATCGAGGCCATAGAGCGCGAGAAATTCGGGCGACGCCCGAAACACGGTGTTGCCGAAAAAGTTTTCGATCTCGCGCTGAAACGCGCTGACCGCCAGCAAGCCCACGCCCTCGAAGTAGTACTCCAGCCCGACTTTGAACGTGCGCGCCTGCCAGGCCTTGATCGCGGCGTTGTTCACGGCGAGGCGGTTCGTGTCCGACGGATCGAACTCCGTATCGGGCAAGGTGAGGCTGCCGGCGTATTGTACGAGGTCGGGGCGGCCGACCGACTCGTAATAGCCGGCGCGCGCGATCAGGTTTTCGCGCAGGTCGAAGGTGGCGTTGATGCTGGGAAACCAGCGCAAGTATTCTTTTTCCGCGCGCAGACCGCGATCAACGCGCGTGAGCCGGGCAGCCTCGAGCGCGTTGGTCGTCACGGTCATCGGCCGGCCGTCGGCGCCCAACAGCACGCGACCGCTGGCGTCGCGCCGGTAATTGCGCGTGAGATCGACCAACTGCCCCTCGCCCCGGGCGTTGGTCTGCTCGGCGCGGATCCCGCCGATCAGCTTCAGCCGGCCGTCGAGCAGCGGCAGATCCGCGCGGAGGAACGCGGCCGATATCACTTCGTCGGCGAATTTCGAGGCGGCCACGCGGGAGTTGTGGCCGGCGGCTTCGTTCGTCGTGAACAGCGCGGGATTCGTACGGTAGAGGTCAAACGCCTCCGTGTTGCTCACCCAGTCGATGCGCGGGAAGCCGAAGGGCCCCGGCCGCTGCGAGATGCTCTCGTCGTGCACCCGGGCCGCGCTGGCGGCAGGCCCGGTGCCGACGAAGGTGAACGCCGGCGCGTCCTGGCGGATGTCCTTGATCGCCTGCCGCACATCGAGGCCACCCTTCAGCGTGAACGGCACGCGACCGCGGAACTCGCGGCGGGCGTTGGCATAGACTTTCCGTTGCGCCGCGAGCGTATTGAGGGTCGTGCCATTGGCGGAGACCAGGCTGTAGGTGTCGATCGAGTACGGATCGACGGCAACGCCGGCGGCGTCGGTGACGGTGATGGTGCGCGGCCGCAGATAGAAAATGTCGTCGAACGAGACGGTGAGGTTTTGCCGGCGCGCCAGGGTTTGGTTGAAGAAGCCTTCGCCAAGACTCGTGTTCGCGCGCGTCGTGTGCGAGTCGCCCGCCCCGGCCTCGATCCGCCACTCGGGGCCGTTGTGCCGGTAGGTGAGCGACGGCATATACAGGTACTGCGCGACATCGAAGGTCACGTTGGTGATCTGCA
>JBBRCR010000676.1:0-3681 GCA_038204695.1 Opitutales bacterium
GGCGTCCCGCCCGTGGGTTTGAAGTGGCACGGGCGTCCCGCCCGTGGACGCCGCGCGGCGCCGCCAAGTCATGGCCGGGGCGCCCATGCCATCTTGCCAGCCACGCCAGGCCTGAATTGCCACCTCCCGCATTACGCGGAAACGTTGTCGGACGTGTTCCATTCCAAGTTCCGCGTTACGGCTGCCCCGTCGCGGCGCGATGCAGCGCCACCACGAACGCCTTCAGCCTGGCCTCGTCCTTCACGCCGGGCGCGCTTTCCACGCCGCTGTTCACATCCACGAATTTCGCACGGCTTTGCCGCAGAGCATCGCCAATGTTCTGCGGATTGAGTCCGCCCGCGAGGATCCAGAAATTGCCTGTATGTGCCGATTGGAGACGCGCGAATTTTTCCCAATCGCCCACCTGGCCTGAACCGCCGAAGCCGCCTGGATGAAAAGTGTCGAGCATGATGAATTTCGCCAGCGCCAGCGCCGCCGGGGGAACGGCCGCGCCGGGCGGCAGCTTCGGCGCCAGCCAGAGGCGTTTTTCGCCCACCAGCCGCGACCAGGCGGTCAGCTGCTCCACCGGCAGTTCCGGCCGGAAATGTATCTGGAAGAAATCAAATCTCGCGTCGCGCATGGCGGCGAGTTCGTCGAGTGTTGGCTCGACGGATACAGCCACCTTGCGCCGTTCCGGCAGCCGCGGAGCCATCGCCGCAAATTGCGCCAGGGAGATGTAACGGGGCGACTTTGGGTAAAAGATAAACCCGAGGTAGTCCGCGCCGCAGCGGTCCGCAAACTCCGCGTCCACGAGCGAACCCAGCCCGCAAACCTTGAAGCGGATGCCGTCAATCATCGGAAAAGCCTCCCGTTGGTCACGCGAAGTTCATTTCCGGGCGGCGTGCTGACAAAGTTTCTCCGACAACCCGGAATTGAACCGCGAATGAACGCGAAATTCAGGCTATTGGCGCTGGTCCGGAGCTTTCCCATTCGCGTCTATTCGCGTCCATTCGCGGTTAAAGAATCAAACTGGCTAATTTGTTTCGGTTGCGGTTTTGCCGCGCTGAGTTCACTCGCGGACCCTAGAACGAGTTGATGTTTTCGATCACGTGCTCGACCTGCGCGTCTGTGAGTTCGGGGAAAATCGGCAGGCTTACGCACGTGGTTGCCGCGCGCTCAGAAATCGGAAATGAACCGGGACCACCGCCAAGGTCCGCGTAACACTTCTGGAGATGGAGCGGCACGGGATAAATAAGGTCCGTGCCGACGTCGTGTTTCGCCAGGTGCTCACGCAAGGCATCGCGACGCGGGTGGCGCAGCGTGAATTGGTGAAACACCGACTGGCCATACGCCGGCTGTTCCGGCAACTGAACATCGGTGAGCTTGATTCCCCCGAGATAGCGGCCGGCGATGGTCTGCCGTCGCGCGGTCCATCCGGCCAGGTGCGGCAACTTCACGTTGAGCAATGCCCCCTGAAATCCATCCATCCGGAAATTGCCACCCACGATGTCATGATAGTAGCGGCGGTCCGACCCGTGGACGCGGATGTGCCGTGCTCTGGTCTGAATCGCTTCATCCCGCGAAACAAACGCCCCACCCTCTCCGCAGGCGCCCAGATTCTTCGTCGGATAAAAACTAAACGTGCCGCAGTCGCCGATAAGTCCGACGGGAATCGCCGTTGCGCGGCCCTTGACCGCCTCCGCTCCCCCGTAACGCGCGCCAACCGCCTGCGCGCAATCCTCGATCACGAACAGATTGTGCGCCCGCGCCACGGCCATGATTTCATTCATCCGGGCGGGCTGCCCAAAGAGGTGGACGACGATAATGCCCTTTGTCCGCGGCGTAATCGCGGCAGCGATCCTGGCCGGATCCAGATTGAAGGTGCCGTCTTCGATGTCCACGAACACGGGTTTCGCGCGAACATAACTGATTCCCCACGCCGATGAGATGAACGTGAACGGCGTCGTGATCACCTCGTCGCCGGGACCGAAACCCGCGAGCATGCAGGCCACATGGAGCGGCGAGGTGCCACTGTTCATCCCGAGCACCCGCGGATAACCCAATGTTGAACCGAAGTTCCGTTCGAAATCCTCCACGTCTTTTCCCAGGCAGAATCGTGTCGCGTCGTAGGTGGCCGCCAGCGCGCGCAGCGCTTCTTCGCGCAACGCGCGATGCTGCAACGCCAGATCGAGAAAGGGAACCTTCATGACGTGACCCACGAATACATGGCGACGGCCGCAACTCCACTCTGTACGGCAGGCCGCACGTTCATCCGCGGGCCAGCCGCTTCACCAACGCCTCCACGAGTGCGTCGAGGCTGGGCGTCTTCGCTTCGAAATCGATGGGCATGCCGACCTTCTTCATGGTCTCACTGGTCTGCGGCCCAATGCTCCCGGCGAGCGGCCGCTTCGCATCCTTCGCGAGCGTGAGTGCTGCCGCTTGATCGACGAAGGACTGCACGGCGGACGAACTCGCGAACAGAATCGCATCCGCCCCGCGCGCGCGAAAATCCGGCGCCGCCGGCTCCGCGCTCAGATCGGTTTTTTCCGTCTTGTAGACCTGCAACTGGTCCACAATGGCATGCGCCTCCTCCAGTTTCTTCGTGAGGGTGTCGCGGTTGAGATTGCCGGTGATGACCACCACCTTCGCGCTGTCGAGGCTGCCGGTGGCAATCAGCGCATCCGCCAGCGCGTCCGCCGTCGCGATCTTCGGCTGGCATTCCACCCGGATGTGCTGCTCGGTGATCGCTTTCGCCGTGGCTTCCCCGACACAGGCAAAACGCAGCATGCCGAGGGCACGGATGTCGTCGAACAGTCGGTGAAATTCCTCGAAGAAATACCGGACGCCGTTGGCGCTGGTGAAAACAATCCAATCGTAACTGCCGAGTTCGGTGAACACGTCCGCCAGCGATTGTTTCTCGATCTCCTTTGAAATCTTGATCAGCGGCAGCTCAATGAGCTCGGCGCCGAGCGCGCTGAGTTTCTGCGCGAGCTCGGAGGTCTGCTCGCGCGCCCGGGTGAGCGCGATTCGACGGCCGGCCAGCGATGCCGAGGCGGACGTCATGCGAGGAGCCCGAGTTCCTTGAGAATCCGCGCCGCCGTCTCGGTCGGCGCCGCGAAATGTTCGGGCGAGAGCCGCACGCTCCGCAGCCCCGTGTTCTCATGAAACAGATACAACGTATCCGTCGTGGCATGCGCCGCAAACGCGGTGTGGCACCCGCCGCCGAGAGCATTCTGAAACGCGCGCTCCAATGTAACGTTGCGCATCGTGGTCGCATCGAAGACCGCGGCAAACTTCGCGGCGTCGGCTTCCCGGCACTGCACCGCGATCGCGCCCTGCCCGACGGCCGGCACCATCTGATCGAAATTCAGCGGCAGAAAGTCCACGCCGGGCCACGTGTCAATCCCGAGCCGCTTCATGCCCGCGGCGGCGAGCACCGTCCCATCGGCCATTCCCTGCTCTCCAATTTTGCGCAACCGCGTGTCCACGTTACCGCGAATCTCGGTAAACTGGACGTCCGGAAAAATCGCCATGAGCTGGAGTCGCCGGCGGGGACTGCCCGTCGCGACCGTCTTCGGCGTGTCGATGCCACTGCGCAGCACGAGGACATCGCGGGTATCCGCGCGCGGCATGTATCCGCCGATGGCGAGCCCGGCCGGCATGTCACCCGGCAAATCCTTGGTGCTGTGCACGGCCACGTCC
>JBBRCR010000677.1:0-3678 GCA_038204695.1 Opitutales bacterium
GCGGAGGGGCGACTGGGCGCTGAAGGTGGGCTCACGGCCCAACATGGTTTTGAACACATCGGTGACTGCACGATTGATATAATCGCGGATCAGCGTTTCGGTAATTTCAGCGGTGGCGGGCATGGTAAGGAGGGAGCTTGCCGGGATGCCTGCTGTAATCGGCGCGTTTCGCGGCCGGTTTAACACAGATATGCGCCGAATGAAAAAAACTTCCGCGAACCCCACCGCGCCCCGTGGCCCGGCCGCGCCGGCCGCTCCGCCGGAGAGACCGTAACCAACGGGTGCAGCTCTGAGTTGGCGGTGGATCGCACCGGCATCGATCCGTAGGGCAGCTCGCTGGCGAGCGCTCCGATCGCTGAGCGCTCGCCAGCGAGCGGACCTACCGCCAACCCGGAGATGCCCCCGTAACCGACCCGGTTATACGTCGGCCGACTCCATGCCGGCGTCGATCGGATCGCCGGCCTCGCGATACTCCTGCAGCTTGTTGCGCAGGGTGCGGATGCTGATCCCAAGGGCCGTGGCCGCCTGGGTGCGATTTCCACCGGTCTGCTTAAGCGCCGCCCGGATGGCATTTTTCTCCAGCGCCTCGAGGCGCAGCACCTGCCCGGAGCCATCCGTCAGTCCCGAAGAAGAAGAAAATACCTCCGCCGCCTGGGGCTCCTCAACGGCCAGCGGTTCGTCGCTGACTCCGCTGTGGGCCCACGGGTGCATCGAACTCGTCTCGGTCGCCTGAAGGTCGCCCGGCAAACCGAGCAACGCTGCCGTCACCGGGCGGCCGGGTTCCGACATGATCACCGCCCGCTCGATGGTGTTCTGCAGTTCGCGAACGTTGCCCGGCCAGCGGTAGGAGAGCATCGCGGCGCAGGCCGAATCGGAAAAACCGCTGACCTTGACGCCGTGCTTGCGGGTGAAGCGCCGCAGAAAGTGATCCGCCAGGAGAGGGATGTCGTCCACCCGCTCACGCAAGGCCGGCACATGCACGGGAAACACATTGAGCCGGTAGTAGAGATCCTGCCGGAAATCGCCTTTTTCCACGTGCGCCAACAGATCGCGGTTCGACGTGGCGATGATGCGGACGTTCACCTTGATCGTGCGGCTGCCGCCCACGCGCTCAAATTCGCGTTCCTGCAGCACGCGCAGGAGCTTGGCCTGCAACCCGAGCGGAATTTCGCTCACTTCATCGAGCAGGAGCGTCCCGTTGTGCGCCAACTCGAAACGGCCTTCGCGCCGCTCCGTCGCGCCGGTAAACGCCCCGCGTTCGTGCCCGAAAAACTCGCTCTCGATCAGATTTTCCGAAATCGCCGCACAGTTCATCTTGATGAACGGCTGCCCACGCCGCGGGCTGCGGCGATAAAACTCGCGCGAGATCATCTCCTTGCCGGTGCCGCTTTCGCCGGTGACGAGCACCGTCGCATCCGTCGGCGCCACGCGGTCGATCAACTGCCGCAGGCGCGTCATGGCCGGACTGCGGCCGACCAACAATGCATCGTCATCCTCGGGGTCGTCGCTCAACAAGCGGCTCACCCGCAGGAGCTGCCGGTAGGTCTGCGCCTTGCGGAGAATCACGTCGATCTGGCTCGGCGAAAACGGCTTCAGCACGTAATCGAACGCGCCGGCGCGCATGCACGCCACCGCCGACTCGATCGAGCCGAATCCCGTGACCATCACCACCAGCGGCCGCTCGGGCAGCGCGGCGACCTGCTCAAGGAACTTGAGTCCGTCGCCATCCGGCAAACGCAGGTCGAGCATCATCAGATCGAACGGCTCGCGCGCCAGATGAGCGGCGGCCTCCGCCAAAGTGCCCGCACTGCTCACCGGAAGCTTATGCCGCATGAAGATCGTCGAGAGCAGATTCCGGATGACCATGTCGTCTTCAACGATGAGGATTTTCTCAAATGACATGGGGTCGGATGGTGGTGGCTGCTAAAAACCGGAGAGGAGACTGAACTAAAAAGATCGGCTGCATGCGTGCAAACAAATGTTCCATCGCCGCGGCGACTACGCATGCGCGCACTAACCATGGACCCGGCATTTTGTCTGACGGAAAAAATCTTTCGAAAAAACTAAAGTCCGCCCTGCTCCGTCCGATTTTAGTGCTGCGATGCGCTTACTTTCCTTCCTCTCCGACATCGAGCGGGCTGTGCTCGCCGAATCGCCGGTTGTTGACGGTGGTGCGTGGGAATCGACCCGCATGGTCAATTTCCACCACAACCTCGCCCGTCTTTCGTTGAAACCGCGCAACACCGAAGAAGTACCCTTCCCCGCCGGCGCGATTTTTCTCCAGGCTTTCGCCCTGGCCGACGGTTCGTTGTGCCTCAAGGCCAGCCTCAACTGGATGGGCAGCGAGTCGTTTCCCGTGATATCGGTGTATTCGACGCCCCAGACCAACTGGAAACTGGAAGCGTTCCGCATCGCTTCCGCGTGGCTCGAGGGCCCGGCCGTCATCGTGACGAACGCGGAAGCCGAAGGGCAACCCGCCCTCACCGCCTTCGCGAGCTAAGACGCGCAGGCGAAACGGCGGTCCACGACCACCCGCACACAGCATCCAGGGCGCTTTCTCAGCGCCCTTTTTTTATGCGCGCTTGAAGGAGGCCAAAGGTGAGCCGGGAAACCGCCGCCCCCGCCCAGCCTCCCGCGTTTTGCGCGGCCCGATCGCCTCGCCTTACCCGACCGCCGACAAGCGTACGACCGGCGCAACGTTGGAGCGGTAGACCGGAGCGATCCGGGCGGCACGCTGCTCACTCGCCCGCGTCTGCCGGAGTTCCTCCCGCGTCTGCTCGATCTGCGCAGCCAGCCGGTCGGCCGACGCTTGCCGCCGGAGGAGCAAGGCGCGGATCCGCGCCAGAAAAACCTGGTCGGCAACCGCCGGACCATGGTCGCCGAGATATTCGACGAGGGGCGCGGACCGTGCCTGGATTTCCGCGACGGCGGCAAAATCGCCCTCTCGCAACGCCGCCGCCTCTTGGGCGCTGAGATCGTCGAGTGCCTCGAGCAGCCGCACACAGGTCTGCGCCGTCGTTTCCATGGTCACGCGACCCCGCGCACGCGTTCGATCGCGGCCGAGTTGTCCTGCCCGCTGAGCATCTGGGCCCAGGCATCGCGCAACTCGCGCACCAGCCTTTCGACCTCGATGACGGGGACTTCCTGCTTGCGGATATTGGCCTCCAACAGGCGACGAATGTGATAATCGTAGAGGCGGTGCATCGTGCTCGCGAACTCGCCTCCGGCCTCAAGATTCAGGCCGCTCTGCAACTCGGCCAGGATATCCTGCGCCTTGATCAGGTGGCTGTTGATGAGCTGAATCCGCTGAAAATCTTCCTCCGGTTGGGCAAAAGCGGCGCGGGCGAGCGCGAGCGATTTCAAAGCCCCGTCGTAGAGCATTAGCACGAGTTGACCGGGACTGGCGGTAAGCACCGCGTTGACGCGGTAGGTCCGCGCATAGCCGTTGGTGACCATGGCAATCCGGTTCAGCCTTCGACTTCGCTGAGATCGGGTGAGGCGACGATCTGCTCGGCCACGCGTTGGATGACTTCGCGCGAAGGGTAACCTGGGTCGGCCATCAGCGCGCGGGCTCGCTCGACGACTTCGGGTCGGATGGCGGGCTGCCGTTCGAGCGCACCATGAAGAAAGGCTGTGCTCTCGGTGGAGATGACGTCGGGGCGCGGGGTATACGGGCGC
>JBBRCR010000678.1:0-3660 GCA_038204695.1 Opitutales bacterium
CCGCAGTCGCGGTCAGCGGGGTTCGCCTGGAGGCTTCCCCGGCCGCGCCGGTCACTCCGGTACTGAGCACGCCCGATGCGGCCTCGGGCCGGTATGGGCAGGAATTTTCCTTCACGATTACGGCGAACAACGCACCGACCAGCTATGGCCTGACGATGGCCCCCGCGCCGACCCGTCCGCTCGGGTTGAACATCGACCCGAACACGGGACAGATCTTCGGCGTGCCCCAGGCCAGCGGCACGTACACGCTGACGCTGCGGGCAGGCAACAGCGCCGGCCCGGCCTCGAAGGCGCTGCTCCTGCAACTTCCCCATGAAGTCACGGCGATCGCGATGCCAGCAGCGGGAACTTATCAGGTCGGAGATTCCCTGGCTTTGCGTATCAGCTTTTCGAATCCAGTCCGCGTGACCGGCTCGCCTTCGATTGGCCTGATGATTGGCGCCAATTGGCGCCCGCTGAGCCATGCGTTTGGCAGCGGACAGACCCACACGTTCGCGTATACAATCCAGCCCGGCGACCTCGATCTGGATGGGCTGCTGCCGCTGGCGCCCGTCATCGCATTGAACGGTGGCGCGATTCAGGACGCGGAAACCGGCGAGAATTTCGGACTCCAACTTCCGCGCAATGCCATCGCCGAGGGTGTCATTGTCGACGCGCCCAGCGCGCTTGCTCCCGCCATCAACAGTTCGCCGAATGCGTCGGCGATGGTCGGCACGCCTTTCAGCTACGCGATCACGGCGATCAATTCGCCCACGAGTTACGGCGCGACCGGGTTGCCCGCCGGACTCTCGGTCGACCGGAATTCGGGCTTCATCAGCGGAACGCCCGGCGTGGCGGGCACCTTTTTCATCAACCTCAGCGCGACGAACAGCGGCGGCACGGGCAGCGCCCAACTCACGCTGACGGTGATGCCGGGCGCGCAGGGCTGGCGGTCCGGCGATGTGGGGAGCGTGGCCGCGGCCGGTTCGGTGATCGAGTCGAACGGCACGGTCGTCCTTTCTGGTTCCGGCGCCGACATCTGGGAACGCGCCGACGCATTCCGCTTCCATCATCAGGGCGTGTCCGGCGACGCCGAAGTCATCGCGCGCATCACCGGACTGGCCGACACGAATTCATGGGCGAAGGCGGGCTTGATGTTTCGCGAAACGTTGGAGCCTGGTTCCCGGCATCTGTTCCTGTGCGTCACTCCCGGCCATGGCACTGCCGTCCAGTATCGGGCGACGACCAACGGCGAGACCTCCACGGTCACGCCTTCCGGCTTCACGGTGCTGCCGACGTGGCTGAAGATCGTCCGGCGCCCGGGCACCCAGTTCAACTGCTATACTTCGACTGATGGCGTGAACTGGACCTTTCTGGCGGGGGTTGGCTTCAACACGTTCGCTCCGTCGGTTTATGTGGGGCTCGCCGTCACGAGCCACCAGGACGGCGTTCTCTGCACCGCCACGTTCGACCGCGTCCAACTGACCGGTCCTGCTCCGCTGGATACAGCGCCGCCCAATCCACCGGACGCGGTTTCCCTTTACGCCGCTTCCGCGAAGGAAATCAGCGTTTCCTGGTCCGACCAGTCGCTCAACGAGGCCGGGTTTGAACTCCAGCGCTCCACCGACGCCATCACCTTTGCCCTCGTCGCGACGACCGCAGCCAGCGTCAACTCTTTCCAGGATTTTGGCGTGAATCCATCGACGACGTATTTCTTTCGGGTGCGCTCGTTCAACGCGCTCGGCGTCTCGGCCTTTTCCCCGGCCAAATCGGTGACCACTCCGGCCGCGCCGCCACCACCGGAGAGCTGGGCGTTTGCCGATGTGGGGAGTGTCGGCGTCGGCGGCACCAACTCATCCGGCGGCAGCACGATCACGATCAGCGGCTCGGGCAGCGACATTTGGGACACGGCCGACTCGTTCCGCTTCGTGTACCGCACGCTGAATGGCGACGGAATCGTGGAGGCGCGGGTGTCGGCGATCACGGATACGCACCCGTGGGCGAAGGCGGGCGTGATGATCCGGCAGTCGCTGCAGCCCGGCGCGCGGAATGTGTTCGCGTTCGTGACTCCGGCGAACGGGGTCTCGGCGCAGGCGCGTTTAGCCACCGATGCCCCGACTTCGTTCGAGGCGGGTCCGTGGTGGGTGCGCGCTCCGTACTGGGTCCGGCTGGTGCGTATCGGGACGCGCATGACAGCGTATGCGTCGCCGGACGCGATCGTTTGGACGCAAATCGCGGAATATGACGTGCCGATGACCACGGGGGTGTACGCCGGCTTCGCGGTGACGGCGCACCAGAATGCCGCGTTGAACACCGCCGTGTTCACGGATCCGTTCGTGCAGTGACGCGGTGCTTCAGCCGACGATCGTCAGGATGATGCCGACGAGGACGCCCAGGATGGCGGGCAGTTTTTTGCGGCCGTTCACTTCGCCGAAGAACAGGAGGCTGCCGGCAAACGCGACCAGGATGCTGCCGCGCCGGAAGCTGGCCACAAGGGCGACGAGTGCGTCGGGATCCCGCAGCGCATTGAAATAAATAAAGTCGGCGACGAGGAGCACGACCGACACGAGCGGCACACTCCATCGCCAGTGGAATTCGTGCCGTGACCACCAGCGCAGCTTCCAGCCAATCGCGAGCGGCAGGAACAGCACGGCGAGATAAATCGAGAACCACGCCTGAACGGCGGCGGCGGTGAACCCGGAGTAGCCGAGCAGATAGCGATCGTACAGGCCGCTGATGGCGCCAATCAGAGTGCCGGCCAGCAACCAGCCAATCCACGGGTTGCGGTGAAAGTGGATGCCTTCCTCGCGACCCACAATCGAAAGCCCGAAGAACGAGCCCAAGGTGGTCGCGATGCCGACCAGTTCGAGCCACGAGGGCCGCTCGCCGAGGATCAGGAGCGCACCGAGGAGCGTCCAGATGGGACCCGTTGAGCGAATCGGCGCGGCAATCGAGACCGGAAGGTGCTTGACGGCGAAGTAGGAACAACACCAGGACGTGGCCACGATCGTGGACTTGAGGAGAAGCTGGCTGTGTTGCGCCAGGGTGAGTGATGGCACGATGAAGCGGGAGGGCAGGGCGCCGGGCGCGAGCGCGTCGTACGCCATGAGCAGGAGCCAGATCGAGGCACTGCAGACGTTCGCGAGAAAGAGGACCGGCAGCACCGCGTTGCCGCGCACGGCGTGTTTGGTGCAAAGATCGTAGCAGCCAAGGAAGAAGGCGGAAACAAGGCTGGCGGCGATCCAATGCATCAAAAGCGTCCAGCGTGCGGGCCCGGGGGTTCGCGGTGCAAGCGCGGAGCGTGGCCAGCGAGTGGGGTGGCCGGGTGCCGCGGTGGGGCGGCGAGCGCCGGCGGGCGGAGGTGCATCTCACCGACGCGGCGCCGACGCTGTCGCCAACCCCCGAATACGTTCATTCACGGCCGGCTGCGCCCGGCCTGCTGGATGTGCGCCAGTTGCTGTTTCAGCCGCGCCACCACTTCCGGTTGCCGGGCATACAGGTTCGTCGTCTCACCGACGTCGTGCTCGAGATGGTAGAGCTGGCCTTCCGGGTCTCCCGCCGCCGGAGTCACCCGGGCGGGCTTGGAAAATCCGCCCGACCCGAGCCCGGTAATCAGTTTCCACGGACCGGAGCGAATCATGGTCAGCCCCGTCTTGATGACGAGAGACTCACGGCGTGCGC
>JBBRCR010000679.1:0-3651 GCA_038204695.1 Opitutales bacterium
GGTTAAGGTGGGCAACGTGCCGGTGAGCACGACTGTCTTTCCCGCGAGTGCAGCTTTCGCGCCCTCGGCCACGCTCATCAGCGGCTGCAGACCGGCTGCAATCAAGTCGGCCGCGAGCGCGCGATGCTTCGGGTCCGCAAAATATCTTGCCGCGGCCAGGATAGCGGAAGTCGACGTTGAGCCCGGGCGCGCGGTTTCGCCGGCGGCGTGCGTGCCCGTTTCACTTTCAATCCTCCCCGGCGAAAAGCCCGCTGCGTTTTCCGTGCCGGCGGCGAGCGATTCCAAACTGCCAAACCGCCGCGCCAGCTCCCGCGCCCCGGAGGCGCCCACCTGCGGTATGCCGAGGCCGTAGATGACGCGCCACAACTCCGCCCTTTTGCTCGCCTCGATTGCCGCGAGCAACCGATCGACGGATTTGCCACCTGTCCGACCCAGCGCCGCCGCCACGTCGTCTCCACGCAATCGATACAGATCCGGCAGCTCCTTTATGCGGCCGCCTGCCACCAGTGCGTCGATCATGGCCGGACCCAAACCTTTGATATCAACGCACGCCTTGGAGGCAAAATGCTCGATGCGCCGCCGGAGTTGGGCCGAACAACCGGGGTTGGCGCACCGCAATGCCGCCTCGCCTCGATTGTGCGCGACCGGCTGATCGCACTCCGGACAGCGGGTCGGAAAAATGAACGGCTGAACATCGGGGGTTCGGCGCTGCAGGTTCACTCCCACTACCGCCGGAATAACGTCGCCCGCTCTCTCGACCTGGACGAAATCGCCGACCCGAAGGTCCTTCCGCGCGATCTCATCGGCGTTGTGCAACGTCGCGCGCGAAACCGTGGTGCCGCCGAGTTGCACCGGGTCGAGTTCGGCGACGGGCGTGAGGACGCCCGTGCGCCCGACTTGCAGTGTGATCGCGCGCAGCCGTGTCTCGGCCCGTTCAGGCGCAAACTTGTACGCGACGGCCCAACGTGGAGCGGATTCGCCGGCGCCCATCTCTCGCTGCCGGCTCAACGAGTCGAGTTTCGCCACCGCGCCATCGATCGGGAACTCGAATCCCGGCCGTGCGCGAGCGACAGCATCGATGGCGGCGATCAATTCGTTCTGCCCGCAGGCGAGCCACAGCTGCGGCACCCCTGGCACGCCCCACGCCGTCAACCGCCGGTAGAATGCCCGCTGAGTTGCCGGCAGCGCCGCCGCCGGTTCGCAGGCGCCGAGACCGAAGAATACGACCTGCAATCCACGGCGCGAAACTTCACGGCTGCCAACCTGCCGAATCGTGCCCGCCGCAAGATTTCGCGGGTTGGCAAACAAACGCTCGCCGGCCGCTTCGCGTTCGGCATTGACCCGTCGGAATTCGGCCAACGGCACATAAATTTCGCCGCGCAATTCGACCAGCTGCGGAACAGGGTGCACCTCACCGCCGTCCCCGGCGTCGCAGGTGAGGCTCCGCGGGAGGTTTTGGATTTGCAGAGCGTTCGCGGTGATGTCCTCGCCTTCGATTCCGTTGCCACGGGTCACCGCGCGTACAAGCCGGCCGTTTTCGTAAGTCAGGCTGACCGCAAGCCCGTCAAACTTCGGTTCCACGACATAGACGAGATTGTCGTCGTGCAGCTGTTTCATCAGCCGGGTATGAAATGTGTGGAGGTCCTTTTCGCTGTAGGCCTTTTCCAGGCTCATCATCGGATCGCGATGCCGGTGCGTTTGGAAAAGGCCGGTGCGATCATCACCCAGCGCAGGCAACGGCGCGACCGCCCGTGACGCCTCGGGAAATCGCGCCTCGTAGTCCGCCAACTGGCGCTTGAGGTCGTCGTAATCGGTGTCGCTGATTTCGGGCGACGACTGGCGAAAGTACAACGCGTCGTGGCGCGCGATTTCGCGTCGCAGCTCCGCGATCACCTGGCGTCCATCGGCGGCGGCCGCCTCCGCTTTCGCCGGTGCGGCAAGCGTGTGGACCGCAGGTAGCGCGCCCATGGATACGAAGCCGGTCGTGGCAGCGAGTCGAAGAATCCGGTTCCAGCGCAGGGTGGTCATGACGAAGCGGGTTGAAGCAGTGATGTTTGGCGCGATTCATTGCCTGCGGATTTGCCAGCCCGAAATCGCGGCGCAACGGTGCGCGCCACACCGTCTGCCGGTGGCCATGGCAGGGTCCAGTGCCGCGTATCCTCAAATCGCAGTATGCCGTGTTTTCCCCTTTTTCACCGCAACCGAGCGGGTTGAGGATGCGCACTCCAGACTAGAAGTTTCCGTTTTTCGGGTCCATTCACCAATGGAGCATTGCTCCTTCCATCATGCGCTTCTCCCCTCGCCTCTTCTGCCCTGTTTTCCTTCTCGCGGCCAGTGTTGGCGTGACCGCCGCCGAGCAGCGGTCATCGCGCCTTCCAGAGAAACCCCCGGAGTACCTCGAGCTCGTCAAGATCGATTCCCACTCGCATGTGTTCGAGGACTGGCCCGAGGTGCACGCCCTGTTGCGCTCGCTCAACGTGCGCACGATCAATGTCTGCAACAACGGCACCGACGGCCATCTCGAGCAGATGCATGGCATCGCGCTGGACCTGTATCGCAAGTACCCCGTCCTTTACCCGTTCGAGTCGACGTTCGATCTCCTGCGGCGCGATGAGCCGACGTACGTGCAGGAAGTCACCGCTTTTCTCGATCGTACCTTCAAACAGGGCGCCATCGGCGTGAAAATCTGGAAGGAGGTCGGCATCGACATCAAATCCCGGGACGGAAAATTCATCCTGCCCGACGATCCGCGCTTCGATCCGATCTACGCGCATATCGCGAAACGCGGGAAAGTACTGCACGCCCATCTCGCCGAGCCGATCGACGCGTGGCGTCCGCTTGATCCCAACAGTCCGCACTATAACTACTATTCCACCAATCCCGAGTGGCACCTCTACGGCAAGCCGGAATATCCGAGTCACGAGGCGATCATCGCCGCGCGGGACCGCATCATGGAAAAGCACCCCACCCTCGTCGTGCTCGGGGCGCACCTCGGCAGCCTCGAGCACGATCTCGATGGCATCTCGGAACGGCTGGCCCGGTATCCAAATTTCAATATCGAAGTCTCCGCGCGCACGCGCAATCTCACCCGCCACCCGAGCGAAAAGGTGCGTGCGCTCTTCCTGAAATATCCGGACCGGATCCTGTACGGCGTTGATGCCAGTTGGAAACCGTTCCTCGGCCGGCCCGCCAGCGACACCGCCCGGCAGGCGCACCTGAAACGGCTGGAACTGCAATACCAGGCCGACTTCGATTATTACGCGGGCCACGGCGAAATGACCTATAGTGGACGCAAGGTGCAGTCGCTCAATCTGCCGCGCAGCGTGCTCGAGCAGTTCTATCATGGGAACGCCGAGCGCCTCTATAAATTGAAAGCGGCGTGGAGTGGCGCGCCCGCGGGCGAATAGCGCCAGCGTCGCTGCGAGCAGCATCACTGAAAACAATGCCTGGCGTGGCACGGGCGTTTCGCCGCAGCATCATATATACAGCACTCCGGCGCCACGCCCGAGTTCTTGTTCTGCCAGCCTCAATCCTGCAAACCAGCGCACGCGAAGCCGCGAAGCTCGCGAACGGAACTTGGCTAGCCCTGCGCTTGCCCCCCAATTCTGGCCAAGCACGTCGGCATTCGCACCGGAGCGGCGGCTTTCCTGC
>JBBRCR010000680.1:0-3644 GCA_038204695.1 Opitutales bacterium
AGTCGCACTGTCCATGGGCGGGACGCCCATGCCCCCTCAAACCCACGGGCGGGACGCCCGTGCCACCTCGAACCATCGGGCGGGAGGCCGGGGCGTGATTAAATTCGGTGCGCGGGCCGTGTCCGGCGTGGCATGGGCGTCCCGCCCATGTTCTTCGTGCCACGGGCGTCGCGCCCGTGGATGACTTTGTGTAAAGACATATGGCGGATCCTCCAAGTCACGAAAAGCAGCGGCGGCCGTCTCGTTTTCCGGCCGAAAACCAAATAAATTTTCCCCTTTCAATTTTCCCATGCGCCATCGACTTCTTCGCCCGCTTTCCGTTCTCGTGCTCATCTGCCTCGCGTGCGCTGCGGCACGTGCGGCTGCAGGCACGTCCGATTTCCCCGTTCCTCGCCGTGAAATTTTGCGGCAATCGCCCGCTTGGTTCTCCAGCACTCCGGCTCGCACGCTCGGCGAACGAATCGTGGCGCTCCCGGGATCCCAGGGCGGTTGGTCGAACTGGAGCAACGAGGTCGGCATGACGCTGCATTCCGCCCCGCTCGAGGAAAAGAACATCGCGCCCCAATCGCTCGACGACGGCGCCAGCACCACTCAGATCAAAATCCTCGGCCATCTGCTGACGGCACCGGCATCGCCGCCATTACCGAACGAACAGGCGGAACGCTTCCGTGCCTCGTTTCTGCGCGGCTTCGATTATCTTCTCGAGGCGCAGTATCCAAACGGTGGATGGCCGCACCGGTTTCCCGCGCAGGGCTACCACGCGCACATCACCTTCAACGACAATACCACCTGCAACGTCATCGCGCTGCTCCGAGGTGCGGTCAAGCGTGAGCCCGTGTATGGCCCGCTCGATGACGAGCGTCGCCACCGGGCGGCTGCTGCAATCGACAAGGGCGTCGAGTGCATTCTGGCCTGTCAGTTTGTGCAGAACGGTCGCAAGACGGTGTGGGGTGCGCAGCACGACGCGAAGACGCTGGCGCCCGCACCGGCGCGCACGTTTGAACCCGCGTCGCTGTGCGGGCACGAAAGCGTCGGCGTGATCCAGTTGCTGATGGAAGTCGAGCGACCGTCACCGGAAATCATCGCCGCCGTGCGTGCGGCCATCGGCTGGTTCGAACAGGTCAAGATCACCGGCATCCGGACGGAGCGGTTCGACACCGCCGAGGGCGACGACGTGCGCGTGGTGAACGAGCCGGCGGCGCCGCCGGTCTGGGCGCGATTCTATGAGTTGGGCACCAACCGGCCGATTTTCTCGGGCCGTGACGCGGTGATCAAATACTCGATGGCGGAAATCGAACGAGAGCGTCGCCGCGGTTACGGGTGGTATTCGGATCGACCGCGGGCCCTGCTCGAGACGGAATATCCGCGTTGGGCGGCGAAATGGGTGAAGTAGCGTGGCAGCGCCTCCGTCTGCACACCTTCAATCCCCCCGACAATGAAATCGATTCGCATCCGCGTTCTGCTGTCAGGTAGCGCGCTGCCTTTCGTCGTGTTCACTCCCCTCGCGTCAGCCCAGCTGGTTAAGTTTCGGCCGAAGGTCGGCGAAGCGCTCGGGTATTGGATTTTCCGTGACGGTCGGCCTGGAAACGCGACGGTGCGACGACCTTCGCCGAGTGGGATTACGAGCGGGGAGGGCCCGTCCGCCAACGTCGCGGCTCGACGGAAATCATCAAGGATGGCGAGCGCTGGATCGCAAAGAAATGAGTCATGAGGAACGGAAGCTTAATGGAACTTACAAGGTGGTTGTTGGCGGCGGCCTTTGCCCCCGTCTTAGGTGCCGGAGCCGCGCCGGCACCGCCGCGGCTTTTCGAATGGGAGCGGGGCTTCGGCCTTCGCGTGGCGAACGAGCCGTCGGCCGAAATGTTCTTCTGGATCTACGAATGGAACATGTTCGAGGCGATGCAGCCGGGCCAGCACACCCACGGCACGTACAAGCTCCCTCGCCGGCTCGCGCCCGATGGCACCGAAGCCGTGGTCGAGTCGCCAGCGCTGCGGCTGCATTTGCGCGCGGTTGGCGACGGCGCCGAACTGTCGCTGCGCGTCACAAACACAACCGACAAGGCATGGCCCGAAACCGCGGGCATCATTCCTTGCTGGAACCCCGGCCAGGTGCCGGGCACGAATCCGTCGATGCCGCTGCCGCTCAATCGCAATTTCTCCGATCCGTGGCGCCGTAACACGTTTTACGTTTCCGCGGGCGGACTCGCGCCGCTCGACTCACGTGCGCTGCACTTCAACACCCGCCAGCGCGAAGCGGCCGAGCGCGCGTCCGACGCGGGACGCTTCGCGTGGTCCAACAAGTGGCCGACGGCTGGCGACGACGCCGTAGCCGGTCTCCTGGTGCGCGAATCGGAGGATGGCCGCTGGGTCACCGGCGTGGCGTGGGAGGATTTCCTATCGGTCCAGGGTCACAACCCGTGGTATTGCCTTCACACCTGCGTGCGAATCGGCGCGCTGCGGCCAGGCGAATCCCGGACGTTGCGCGGTCGGCTATATTTGTTTCCCGGCACCAAGGAAGAGTGCCTCGCAAAGTTCGAGCGCGATTTTCCACCGCCGCAGTAGCATCACCGTCATGCCCGCGGGCGGCACCGAAAACGGTATCATAACGCCAGCCGCACCGTGTACGTGGTATTTCGCAACGCCTTGGGAATTGACCCACGGTCATTCCGGAGCATCCGGTCCATCCGTTGTGCCAACGGTTCGGTCCACCATGGCGTGAGTCGCGGCTGGCGCCAGGATCAACACCCAGTCGTCGCCTCCACCTGGCGGGGTGAGAATTCGCCCGTCGCGCGTCGTGCCACCCTCGTGCCGCGCGCCGTGCTGCGCATCGATCCACGTCACCCGAAAATTTAAGGCGGGCGCGCGGCCGGCGGTGAGCTGCACGGAAACCGGCGCGCTGCGATCGAGGTATACGGCGTAATAGCGGCCGGGATCGGCGAGGCAATAGGCGTGCCCACCGCTCACCAGATCCTGCCGTGGCCGCAAACGCCCGAATGGCATGGTCGCGCAAATATCCCACACACGTTTGATCACGTCGTGCCGTTCCTGCTGGCGGTCCTTCAGGTCCAGCGTGCCGCTGAAGCCCGTGGAGGAGTCGCCTTTGTTGTCGGCAAACACCAGCGCCGCCGCCGAGAAATGGATCACGAAGGCGTTCTTGCGCAGTTCCTCGTCCGTGTAGTCGCGGTTCAGTCGCTTGATGTGGTTTACATTGCCCGACCAGAGCGTCTCCTGCGCGAGCAGCGGCTTTTCGGGATGATGAGACTCGAGCAACCCCCGGCTGAGCCCGGCGCGATCGCTCGTCTTCGGCCCCTGCAAGGTTCCATACGTAACCCAGCGTTCGTCGCGGTATTCATCGCTGCCCGTGCGATTGTGCACGCTGAGCGGTTTCTCGAAAACATTCAGGCGTTGAATCTCGCGGCCGATGCGCGCGAGCTGAGGCAAGGTGAAGAAGAGTTTGCCGCGTAACATCGGTTCGGGGCCCGCGACGTTGAGCAATCCGTTCCAGTAGGCGCCAATCCGGGCGTAAGTGTATTTAAGATACAAGGTCTGGCCGGCCGGATCCTCGGGAAAGGCCGCGTCCCGGCCGAAGAAACCGCCGAAGGGAAACACCGTGATCCTGCGCCGCGCAAGGTCGTCGAGGATCG
>JBBRCR010000681.1:0-3627 GCA_038204695.1 Opitutales bacterium
GTGCTGGCCGTCGCGTTGCCAGTGTTGCCCTACCTGGCTCACGCGCCCGCGTGGCTGGAGGGAGTCCGTCATTTCGGATCAAACTTGGCCTTCAACGGCTCGATCCACGCCCTCGCGTGGAGCGCGTTCGGAGACCGCCCGCCGGCGGCTTTTTTTTGCGCGCTGCGCCTGGCGATCTGGATCGTGGGAGTAGCGCTTGCCCATCACGACTCATGGCGCGCGGCGTTTTGGATCTTGGGCGGACTCGTCGTGCTCTCGCGGACAGTCCACTATTGGTATGTGGCGTGGGCCTTGGTGTTCATCCCGCTGTTTCCTTCGTTGGCGTGGCTCGCTCTCAGCGGCGTGATGGCGCTCTACTATCTCGTGGTGTACAACGTGCTCGCCGGTCGCGACTGGGGACTGCCGGCTTGGGCGCAAAACGTCATCTGGCTCACCTTCGGTCTGGCGCTGGTAGGGGAAGCGGCGATTGCATTGCCTGCGTTGTATCGGCGAATGGAGGGCGGCACCGCGCATCGGCCCGTGCAAAATTACACAGTGGTGGTTCCGACGCTAAATGAAGGCGCCGGCCTTTCTGCCTGCCTCCACTCGCTCGCGCAGATGGTGCCGCCTCCGGACGAAGTCATCGTCGCCGACGGCGGTTCCGTCGACGGCACCCGCGAAATCGCCGCGCAAAGTGGCGCGACCGTAGTGCTGAGCGAGCGGGGTCGCGGCCGGCAGATCGCGGCGGGAGCGAGCACGGCCGGGAGCGATGTCGTCTTGGTGATGCATGCTGATTCCATTGTCGCTCCGGATACCGGCCGTCGCCTCTTGGCTGCACTCAATGCCAACCCGGCCGCCATTGGCGGAGCAGTCGGCCAGCGGTTCGATGCCGATTCGACCAAACTTGTCGTCGTCGAATTGCTGAACGATTTTCGCGCGGTGTTTCTCGGCGTTTCATTCGGTGACCAAGGACAATTTTCCCGACGGACGTCGCTGGCCGGCGGCGGTGGCTTTCCCAAGTTGCCGTTGATGGAAGACGTCGAATTCAGCCTGCGCCTGCGGTCCGCCGGTCCCGCCCTCTACTTGGGCAGTGGACTCGTTAGCTCCGATCGTCGATGGCGCAGGGAGAATTGGTTCAAACGTTGCCTCATGGTTGTCGTGATGACCGCGCGCTATCGCTTCAAACGCCGGGAGGCTGCGGCGTTCACCGCAGCGCTCTACGCGAAATACTACGCGGCGAAGTCATGAGGTTGGACGCCAAGTCGGGGGCTCAGGTGCTGATGGTCTATCCCGGTCCCGCCGACCAGCTCAAGGCCCACGCCGCGGAATTTCTAACCAATCGGCAATGGCCGGCCAACTTTCTCTATGTGCTGGACCCGGACTACGCGTTCACGAACGCCTACGGCCTTCACTGGGAGGCACCATCCGCTTCGGTTGCTGGTAATCGAACAAGTCTGACCGGAGCAGGCCGATCGCCTCCTTGATTGAGGGGCGACCGCCCCAATAAGTGCCGGCATACCTCCGGGTAAGCCTTGAAGTCGTCGAGCAACGCGGCGTCGGGCGAATGCTGTTTGAGGTAAGCCATGGGTCTAAAGGAGCGAAGCGTGGATGACGCCGCTCCGCCGTCGAACCCCTCCCGCCGGAATCCAGTTTCCTATCGGGTAGTCGGCGCTTTGCTTCCGGGCGGGTTTGCGGCACCTTCGGGGGAAAGCAAAGCGCGGTGCCGGGAAACGACCGGATGGTCGCCGGCGGCCGTCGCGACCAGACGACCACCCGCCAACATGTCCCGAATCGCCCCCAAGCCCGATCACGCCTATCCATGGTATCTCCGGTTGATGTATGCCCGGCAGAAACGCGTCTACGGGCAGCGCCTCCAGCCCACGCTCGTGTGGGGACGGGTGCCGGTGCTGCTGCGAAGGTTCCTCGCCCTGTTTCGCGCCTTTGAGCGGGGTTCCTCCCCGCTCGACCCGGCGTTGCGCGCGCTGCTCACGGTCCGGGTGTCCCAGATCAACGGGTGCGCTTTCTGCGTGGACTACAACGCCGCCCGGGTGCTGGGCTACGGCCCGCACGAGAAGAAACTGGCAACGCTGGCCCGCTTCCAGGAGAGCCCGCACTTTTCCGCCGCGGAAAAGGTCGCACTGGAATATGCCGAGGCGATGACCCGCAGCGACCTCCGGATCACCGACGAGCTGTTCGCCCGTGTGCGGCAGCATTTCAGCGAGGACGCCGTCGTTGATTTGACCGGCCTGATCGCGTTCCAGAACATGTCCAGCAAGTTCAACGCGGCTCTCGGGATCGAGGCGCAGGGCCTCTGCAAGATCGCGCCCCAGCCCGCGGCCGCCGACCACGTCGCGGGCGGTCAACCGGAGGGCTGATCGCGCACGGCGTCGCGCGGTTCATCGCGTCAGCCCGACTTCTTCCGCGCGATCGAGGCGCCAGGCGGGTTGGCGGAATGCACCGGCAACGCCTTGTAGCGTCCCTGAAAAATCGACCCGTGCCCCGCCTGCCCGCGCACGCGATTGCAGCGGTTGGTAAACGTGGCCTGCAGCCACTGCATCCCCGCGGCGAGGTTTCCTTCCGGCGTCTTCAACGCCAGGTGGAAATTGTCCCCCATGATCACATAGGCGTGCAGCACCCACTTCGACCGGACGCAGGCCTCGAACAGGCAGCGCTCAAACGCGTCGCGGGTCTTCGCGCCGCCGAACGGCCCGACGCGGCGGTTGCCCCGGCTTGCGCGTCTCGGGCGCGTTTATGACATGGTAACAGGCTCCGGGAAACTCGAGTCGCAGATTGCGCGATGGCGAGAAGGGAACGGCCCGCGCGCGGTCACGTTAAGTGATAAATTAGCAACCTGACCCCCATCGGCTTCTTTTAGGGCAGCGTGGCAGAGCGTCAGGTGGTTGTCTGGCTTTGCCCCGCCGCGTCGGATTTCTGCCGTTTAGGACTTCTGAAACAGAATCCCGTCCAACAGCGTCCTCACCTCCAGCGGCCCTTTGCAAAGCGCATACCGCCACTTGCCGTGGCGCCCGTCGGCATTTACCGCATCGCACCAACGGCGTGCGGCACCGACCTTGATTTCCTGAAGCGGATCGTAGCCCTTGGTCTCGACGATTAGATTCAACGTCTCGGGTTTGCTCAGTCGCACAATGAAATCCGGCACGTAGTCGTGCTCCTGCCCATTGTGAAAATAGCCGATCGCAAAACCCAAACCCGCGTTCTTGACGAATGCCTCCACCGCCGGATGCGTATCGATGTAGTAGGCCGCGCTCTGCTCCCACTTCTCGGTGTCCGCCACGACGAAGTTGAGATGGGATTTCACCGCCGGTCGGACGTCACGCGCGGTCCAGAAGCCCACGTCGGCCGTGCTACCCGGACCGCGGCTGGTTTCAAAAATCGGCACCTCCGGACTCTCCCCTTGCTCGACATCGCCGTGGATGTTTTCCGTGAGGTTCTCGACGAGCCAGCCGTAGTAGGGGGCGAGAAACGCGTCTTTAACATCCGCGGGAGCCACCACCTCGACCCGTTCCGCCAAATAACGACTCACGATCCGCTGGCACTGGGGGAAAAGGGCCTGCACCGGCACCTGGCACCGCCCTTGATCGTGATAGCGGCGCGTCAGCTGGGCGGAGAGTTCGAACGCCAGTTGCT
>JBBRCR010000682.1:0-3616 GCA_038204695.1 Opitutales bacterium
TCTGGGCACCGTGGTGCGGGCCCTGCAAGGCGATCGCGCCCGTTCTCGAGGAGCTGGCGACGGAACTCGATGGCAAGTTGACGATCGCGAAATTGAACATCGACGAGAACGAAGGCGTGGCCGTCGAGTACGGCGTGCGGGCGATTCCGACGATGATTCTCTTCAAGGGTGGCCAGGTGGCGGAGACGCTTGTTGGCATGATGCCGAAAGCGGCGCTGAAGGCGAAACTCACCGCGCACGTCGGGTAGCGGCAATCCGCTAGCGCCCGGGAGCCGGGGGAAAAACGGCCTGAATCTCATAGTCACGCAGCGGCACGCCTCCGGCGGCGCGATGGGCATGAAGCAATGACGTGGTGGAGGCGTTGAATCGCCCCGCGGCATCGACCCGGTACGCCGGACGAGTCGCGCCCATTCTCAGGCCTTTTCGACTCCATGCGCTCCCATCATTCGCGATCGGCGTCGTCGCCGAAGCTCGACTACGCTCGAGGGCACTCGTATCGAGGATCCGCACGCCTGCACGACGCTCTCAGGTCGGCGTGTCCGTACTGCAAACCTCAATACCATGACCATGGATCGCCTCTGTTTCGTGCGCCCATGCGCCGGCTTGCCCCTGTTCCTCGCCTCCTCGTTTCTTGTTGCTCAAACGGTTCCCCGCCCCGAACCGACGTTGAAGGAGGAAGCGCCCGTCGAACTTACGCCTTTTGAGGTGCGCGTGGATAAGGACACCGGGTACATGGGATTCGACGCCGCCTCCGGTTCACGCCTGAACTCCCAGCTGAAGGACACGCCCGCCTCCATTTCGGTCTTCACGGCGGAATTCCTGCAGGACATCGGCGCCACCTCGGTGGAGGACATCTCGAAGTATTCACTTAATACCGACGCCGACGTCGGATTCATCAGCGGCGGTCCCAACGGCAACAGCCTCATGAATTCGACCTCGGGCATCACCTCGCGCGGGCTGCCGACCGGCGGCGGCTCGGCCACCGGCCGCACGGTGAATTTCTTCAGCTACAACTTCGAAATCGACACGTACAACATCGACCGCATCGAGTTCTCGCGCGGCCCCAATGCGATCCTCTTCGGCATCGGCCAGGCCGGCGGCAGCTTCAACACCCATTCGCGCAATGCCGACACGCGCCGGGCGATTCATTCGGCCTCGGTTCGCGCCGGCTCGTTCGATGCGCTGCGCGCGACCATCGATTACAACCAGCCCATCATCCGCGAGAAACTCGCGCTGCGCATCGATGCCGTGGCCGATCACAAGACCGGCTGGCGTCCGTGGGAATTTAGCAACAACAAGCGTGTGTATGGTGCACTGCGCTTCCAGGCTGGCCCGAAGACCACGCTCGACATCCAGTCGGAAGGCGCAAAATACGATTTCCGGCGGCCGCGACCCTACCTCGGCCCCGACCATATTTCGACGTGGCTGAATGCAGGCCGCCCCACTCTCACCGCGCCGATCACCAGCAGTACGCCGGATGCACGCGGTCTGCGCCGCGTCAGCAGCGCCAACTGGTGGGTCTATATTGAAGGGGATCCGGTGACGACCTATCGAAACTTCTTCAACATGGGCCGGACAGCCAATCCAGTGAACAACTCCTCACTGACGCCGATGATTCAGGATTTTTCGCTCGTGCCGAAACGCGCGGTCCTGGCCGGTCCCGGCCCAGGCAACAACACGAAGTTTACGAACAACTCCGCCATTCTGCGTCAGGAAATCACGCGCGACTTCTTCGCCGAACTGGCCGTCACCCGGCAGATTTATCATTCGGACCAGCGCGATATCAACGGGCCGGATATGATCCTCTATTTTGATCCAAACGAATTTCTTTGGAATCTGCCGGCCGGCGGACCCGCCTCGATTCCCAATCCCAATGTCGGCCGCCCTTATCTCGAGAATTACATGCAGAAGCGGCTGCAGGAGGATCGCCGCGACGGCGCCCGTCTTACCCTCGCGTACCAGCGCGACCTCGGAAAGATTTTCGGCAAGCACCAGCTGGCCGGGATGGCCGATCGCTGGGAGCAAAAATCCTGGAACACGACGTACGTCGAACAGCGTATCGACACTCCCATTACTCCCGGCGCGCCGGAGGACTCGACCAATTACATCCTGCGGCGGACGTACGTCGACTTGAACGGTCCGCCGGAGAATATCTCCCTGCGTGATTTCCGACTGAGCCCGCTGCCCGGGACTGGTTTCGTGCCCAAGGCGACACCAGCGTACAACCGGTACTATCTCAACGCCTGGATGCTCGCGACGCAGAGCCGGTTTTGGAACGACCGGCTCGTGTTCACCGTCGGCATGCGACACGACTACCTGTACAGCAAGCTGAGCACGGGCGTTCGGAGCGTCGAACGGGTTGGCGGATACACGCAGGGTTTTTGGGAGATCGGGAAGGCCAACACGAACAAGGTCGAGGGGTCGACTCGCAGCCAGGGCGTTGTGTTTCACGTCAACCACTGGGTCTCGTTAATGGCGAACCGCTCCGACAATTTTGCGCTGCCGGCGCTCAATCAGAAAACATTGCCGAACAATCCGGTGCCGCAGCCCCGCGGGGAAACCGAAGATTACGGCGTCCAGTTCCGCCTGCTGCAAAACCGGCTGACGGCGCGGATCGTCTATTATCAGACGGCGGTGAAGGACAACAGCACGTCGGTCGGGACCGGCAACGTGCAGGACCACGTGAACAACATCTGGAACCGGATGGCGACGCTGGGACTCATCACGACCGCTCAGCGCGATCAGGAAATTGTGAGCAGCAACGCCTACAATTACGACAATACCGCGCAGGGCGTGGAAGGCGAACTCGTGGCCAACATCACCCCGCAGTGGCGGCTCACGGCGAACCTGGCCACCGCGAAAACGAGTTGGACCAGCGTGGGCACCGCGATTCGCGATTACGTGGCGGCGCATCGCGATGAATGGGTGGCGGCGGGCGACACGACGATCGCCGATCAACTGTTGCAGACGGAGAATTTCATCGGCCCGCGATTCATCCTCGTCGAAGGCACGTTGCTCCAGATCAGTCCAAAATGGAGCGGTAATTTCCGCACAAATTATTCGTTCACGGAAGGCCGCCTCAAGGGCTTCTCGATCGGCGGCGGTACGCGTTGGCGCAAAGGCACGGTGCTCGGTTACACGTCGACTGATCCCGCCAGCCGGGAACCGGTTCGGGCGGGCTCGATGACGGTCGCCGATGCCAATGTCGGATACCGCCGGCGGGTATCCGTTTTCCACCGCAACATTTCGTGGTCACTCCAGCTCAACGTGAACAACGCGTTGAACAACGAGAGGATTATTCCGCAGACCGCCGCGGCGGATGGATCCACTTTGAACTATCGTTTCCAGACCCCGCGCGAGTGGCTGCTCACCTCGACGTTTTCATTCTGAGCGAGCGAGTACGACGGGCACGTGCTTCACTGATCAGGTAACCGAGGTGGCGCGGCGTGCTCCCGCAGAAAGGTGGGTCGAATGTACGGCCAAAGCGCGACGTTAGTGCACCGCAAAAACTCCGGCGGCCGAATTACAACGCGGCGGTTGACGTGGAGTCGTCTCTCCGCACGGTAGGACGCGGCAAGGAGACCAGTCGGAGGAGTGGCTGAGTTGGTTTAAGGCA
>JBBRCR010000683.1:0-3609 GCA_038204695.1 Opitutales bacterium
AGCTCGCGCCTCGCCACGATAGAGGGTAGGTCGGCCCCACACGCTCATTCGAGAAGGCGTTGAACGTCACTCCAGGCACTTACCTCGCGGAGACCGCGAAAAAAACTGCCAAAACCTTCCCAGTGGCCGAAGTCGGGCTAATGAAGCCGGCCTCTTTCCTCACACTTGCGCGGACGACGCAGATGGCGGCCGTTCTCGCCGGACCTGGAGTGGTCAGAGCCAAGCCGGGGCCACCAAACGGGTTCGGGCTTGGTGGTTTGTGATGAGCAACGTCGTTGATGATTCGAGCGGCACGTCGCGCGTCCGGCGTCGTCCGCCCGTTGAACGACCGGACAACCGCGACCAACCCCTGGCCCGGTGAACACCTGCACTTGAACGCGCTGCACGAAGTGGGCCAAAAGTCAGCGCGGGGGCCAAGCAGCCAGATCAGGCGCGGGCTCGGAAATTGCCGGCTACTACAATCCACCAAACTGACACCGTTGGGCTGTCTTTTCAGGCGCAGTGCAAATCGCAAAGTTCGACCTCTTTTTCAGCCTCTTTTTCAGCCCTTGCACAAGCGCAGCTTGACCCCAGTCGGCCTCAAGTGACACTGTTACACCATGCCGCCCAGCATCACGATCAAAGAGCTTCACGCCAAACCCGGTGTTCATGTGCGCCGCGCCGCCGCGTCCCGTTCCCCGATCCTCATCACCGATCACGGCAACCCGATCGCCGTCCTCGGCAGCCTCGGCCTCCTCACGACACGCAAACGGAAGCGCACCCTCCTCCCCGAGTTTCAACGGATGATGCGCCGGAAGCCAGGCGCGAACCTCGCCGAGGATCTCGATGCGGTGCGCGGTGAACGATGATTTTCTGCGACACCTCGACTGCAGCAAAGCTCTACGTGCCCGAGGCGCAATCCGCCGCCGTCCGCCGCGTGCTTGAGGCCGAAGACGCCGTCTGCGTCTCGGAATTATTCCGCGTCGAACTCACGGCGGTTTTTCATCGCCGGCTGCGCGAGGGGAAGTGGTCGCCCGTGGATTTCCGCGCCGCCAGCCGCCAGTTTTCGCACGACGACATTGCCGGCTTCTGGACCTGGCTGCCCCTCGATCGCGCGATCATCGAGGGTGCGGCGCGCACGTTTACGACCCTGCCCTCGACCGTCTTTCTTCGTTCCTCAGACTGCCTCCATCTGGTCACCGCCCTTCACCACAAATTCGCGGAGGTCCATACCCACGATGCCCATCAAATCACCGCCGCCACGGCGCTCGGCCTAAAGCCGGTAGTAATCAACGGCTGACGCGCCTCGGTTGGCTCGACGGCGATAGAGGGGGCGGCGCGAGATCGGCGCGGCGGGCCGACTCGACTGAAAATCCAGTTTCCTATCAGCCAAGTCCCCAAAATCGGATTTTGGCCGGGACAGGAGAGAAACAGTCCGATCATTGTCCACCAACGGTTAACAAATGCTGTTTCTTAGGAGCCCCCACACCAAAACAAGTTTTGGCCCCGACTCGAAGAAACAGCTTTCTTTGTTTATCAAAGGTTTACAAAAGCTGTTTCTTGAGAGCAACACCCTGACGGAATACGGTCAGCTGCGGGTTGGCCATCACACCGGCGAGCCCAAACGACGACCCGAGCGTCGGCCCGATCGCGCGCAGCAGGATTCGTTTCGAGGTTCGTCCGCCAATCACGAAACCCGCGCTGATCGTCTCGTTGGCGGCGAGTGTTTTGATTACGGATACGTTGATCAAGCGCGGCGTCGTGGCGGTGATCTCCGTTTCAGGGGTGGCGTCGTAGATCTCGGCAATCACCACGCCGGTCGCGCCGGCGCCGGCGGAAACTTTCGCGCTGTTGTCGCCCCTGGAGATCGCGGTGCTGAAGAGCGCGGCGTCCTTTGAATCGCCGGAGAGGAAGGGGAACGCTCCCAGGCGCGTGCTCACGGCGCTCAGCTGCGCCGTGCCCGCCCAGTCGTCGTTCTCGCCCATCTTGCCCGCCGGTCCGAACACTTCGAGCTTCGGATCGGGATTGCTGTTGCCGATGCCAAAAAGCGCCAGGGATGGGCCGCCCGCGCGCACGAGCAACGCTTTGGGCCCGATCGTGCCGGCGCCGCCCACGACATAGCCCACGCTGAAATCCGCGCCGGCCGAATCCAGCGACGTCAGGACCGACAAATTGACGATGCGGCCCGCCTGCGCGACCGGCACGACGGTGAGCACCGCCGGGTCAGTCAACGCGAGGCCGAGGCTGTTGCGAACCTCGCACGCGTATTCGCCGGCGTCCGCGAGGGACGTGGCGGCAAACGCCAGGGTCGGATTCGTGGCGCCGGGAACCGCCCGTCCCTGGCGCCGCCATTGAAAGGTCGTCGCTGTATCCGGATTCTGGAGCGTCACCGAGAGCATGACGGCTTCGCCCTCGGCCACGGTCCGATCGGACGGGGCGGACGCGATCACCGGCGGAGCGTTTGCGGCCAGGCTGGCGATCAGATCGACCGGCCCCGTCGAGGAGCCGACCGCGACATAGCGGCCGTTGCCGTAGGCGATGGAGTTCATCTGCGGAATGGTGGGCAGCGTCGCGGGCGCGAGCGGCGCCCAGGTGAGCCCCGTCGTCGAAGCCTGGAGGCTGCCGAGAAAAAAGAAGCGTCCTCCCGCGTATCGCAGGTAACCGCCATTGGTGAGACCCGGGGGAATCGATCCGCTGGTGAACGTCGTTCCATCCGTGGTCGCCTTGATTTCACCCGCGAGGAGAATCCAGGCGACGAGTCGGCCGCTGCCGCTCGCCAGATTGAACGCGCCATCGAGCGCTGGCACGGGGGTCCACTGCGTGCCGTCGACGGTGGAGACGACGTAGCTGCGCAGACCTCCACTCGCGAGCATCACGGAATAGTTCACAAAATAACGTCCGGCGACGTAGGCCACGTCGCCAAACGAGGGGCGCTCGCCGACACCGAGGCCCGGCAGCGGCGCGGTCTGTCGCCACGACACCAGATCGGGGGAAAAAGGCAGCGTGGTCGCGTTCAAGTTCGACGAACCGACCAGCATGCTGCGACCGTTGGTCGCCATTCCGCGCAAGCTCAGTGGATGGGTGTAGAGCTCCCGCCACACCGTGCCATCGATGCTGCGCCAGATGCCGTTGCCCGCGGCCATGTAAAATGCCCCGGCGGTAAACAGGATGGTCCCTTGCGCGGGGACCGTGCTGGGGCCCGCGTTCCACGTGAGGCCGTCGGTGCTCCATGCCACGGGTGTGGTGGAGGTGGTGGCACCGCTGAACGTGGCGACGAATCGTCCGTTCCCGAAGGCCACCGTATAAGCGTAATTGACGCCGGGCAGATTCGTGCGCCCGACCGTCCACGGTGTTTGCGCGGAGAGATTTCCGGCCAGGGCGACGAGCGGGCAGAGGAGGGAGAGGATCGAATTGAAAAAATGACGCATCATAGGGCAAGTGCGGTTCGCCATGCCGGCGCTCAGCCGCGACGAAAATCCTGCCGCAGAGCATGAACGGCGGGCAAGCCGTGCCTTTCATGGGAGCAGGGTAGAAGCCAGGGTGGCGGGTGCATGTGACCAACCACGGTCATGGCGGAAAACAATAGTGCGAATGCGACGGCCCCGCCGCTGAGCAAGTCGCGACTCCGTG
>JBBRCR010000684.1:0-3564 GCA_038204695.1 Opitutales bacterium
CACCTCGAGCTCGAGTGGCGCGCTGCGCACGTAGAGTCGCGCCGCATTGGCGCTGTCCGCATCAGCGAAGAATTGGTTGTCGTATTGCGGCGCATACGCGAAGCCCATGCGGGAATTCGGTGCATTGCGCACCACTGAACAGAGGAGCGCGGCCCCGGGCAGCGCAAACTTTCCGGCTTTTTGCGGCACGAGAATTTTCCGCAGGCGAATCGTGCGGCCGAAGGCGCCGCCAATGACGCGCGTATTTCCGACGGGCAGACCAATCGGCGTGCCAAAGTCCTTCGGGAGGGCGAAGAAATCGCGGCTCTTGAAAGTTGGATTCTCCAGCACCGGCACCCGTAAATCGACGGCATGAATACCGTTGATGTGTCCGGGAAAGGTCCACGCGATCTCCAAGGTGATCGGCTGCCCCACATAACAGGGTTGGTCCGAAAGCGTCACGATGAGCGACATATCCGCCGCCGGCTCGGGTTCCTTCACCTCGAGTGAAATCGGAGCCGTGGCCAGGCGCCCGGCCGGCCCTCTGATGTTCAAGGCGGGCAGCTGCAACTCCCCCGGTTTCTTCGGAAGAAGATTGAGACGAAAAACGTATCCTTTTTGCGGTGCCGAATCCGGCAAAGGCCCGGCGTCGAACAAGGCCGCCTCGAAATCACGGATTGGACCCAGGTCGATCAGCGATTGCGCCGGCGTCCCGGGAACTACAATCGTGGCCGATAAGGTGGTGCCGACGAAATAAGGTCCGGGCGAAATGACGACCGGCAGCGGGGCGGTGACCGCCGCATCACTCGCTGCTTGTCTCGCGGGCGGAGAAACGGATCCGGCCGGCTCTGCGGCGCAAGCCAGCGAACCGAGGAAAACAAAAAGGGCGAGGCGCGGGGGTGGTCGCAATCGCGGTTTCTGATGGGTGCCGGTTCTCATCACTACCAGTTCTTCTCCACGGCCCGCGGCTTTGGATCGGTGGGCGCGGACCGCTGCTGGTTGTTCTCCAACTCCCGCCGGAGGATATCCTGCGGCGACACATTGGGTGGCGGAATATTCTGATTCAGGAGATCCGCGAGCGACGTATCAGAAGGCTGCGACGTGGCATCCGCGGCCTTCGATTCATCCGTATCCGATTCGTCACTATCATCATTCATTTCACCGCTGTCTTCGCCGGGCTTGGCATCGTTCTTATCCGTCGACTCGGGCGGCTTGCTTTCATCCGAGTCGCTCGATGGCTGCTCATTTTGATCAGACGGAACGGCCTGTCGCCAACGCGCACGGGCGATTTCCAGATTGCGGGCTGCTTCCGGGAAATCGGGCGCGCGCTCCAACGCCGTTTCATAAAGCTGAATGCTCTGCTCGAGCAACGAAACGGTGGCCGCCGTCGCCTCTGCCATGTCCTCATCGGGCATTTCGCTGTTCGCGACGGGTTCCGGGCCAGCGGACTTTACAGCCTGCTGAAGGTGCTCGATGGCTTGGGCGATTTGCTCGGCGGCTTGGAGCCAGCACGTCGCTGCGTTGTAGAGATAACGGGCTTCAGTCCTGCCATCACGCGCTGTTCGCGCGGCGGCCATATAGTCTCTGGCTGCTTGCTCGAAATCGCTCTCGACTCTCGGCAGGGTTGTGCCGGTGGGTGGCGCGGCGGCGGGCGCCGACCCGGCGCCGAGCGTCAGGCCGGCCATAAATGCCAGGAGCAGGAAATTTGTTGTTTTTGAGGCCGCTGCAATCGGAGCAATTTTCGGCTTCCACCGGAGCGCGTGTCGACGAACAAAGCCGGTCCGCTTCTCTTTCGTCGCGGTGAGAATTGGGTTTGCGCCCAGGGCTGGACGCACGCGGCCCAGCGCGAGGAGCATCAGCAACGCGGCGGCGAGGAACCACGGAAACTCCTCTTCCAGCCGGTTCGTGGGGCTGTGGCCGCGACGGGTGGTACCCAGGTGCTCGGTGAAGCGGCGGTAGACATCGGGCAGATCGATGGGGCGCGTTCCGGCGTTGAGGTACAGTCCCATCTTCGCGGCCCGCGCGATTTCTTCGAGCCCACGCGACTCCTGGCGGGTCCACACTTCGCGACTGCGATAGACGATGAAGCCGTCGCCTTCCGGGATGCGCGCGCCTTCGGTGTCCGAGCCGAGGCCAATCACGAGCAGCGCGGCTTCACTCTTGTTGAGCTCTTCCACCGCCTTTTGGACCTCACTCTCCTGATCGCCGCCATCGGTAAACAGGATCACGTCCTGGAGCCCGCGCCGGTCGGCTCCTCCGAGCAGCTTGTCCGCGGTCTTGCGCAGCGCATCACCGATGCGGGTCCCGCCATAAGCCACACTGGTGGGGCCTGCCTCTTCCAGCGCTTTGTGGAAAAACATCAGATCCGTCGTGAGCGGGCACACAATCACGGCCGAACCCGCATACACCACCAATCCCACCCGGTCGCCCGGGCGCAGGTTGGCGACCAGATCGGTCATGGCGAGCCTGGCGCCGCCCAGTCGGTCGGGCCGGTAATCCTGCGCCAGCATGCTGCGGGAGACATCCAGCACGAACACGACATCGCGACCCCCGGCGGCCAGCGGTTCGGTGCGGGGCCTCCAGCCGGGACGAGCGAGTGCGACGACGATCAACACCAACGCCGCCACCAGACCCCCCAACTCGATCCGGCGGCTCCGGCGCTCATCCGCATGGGTTTCCCTTCCCAACTGCGCGAGTGAATTTTCGTACGCCCGGCAGGCGATCACCCCCGCCCCGCCAACCACGGCGGCGGCGACGAGCCAGCCAAACATTCCCGGGTTTTGAAACGTAATGCTCATTACGGTACGGTGCGCAGAACAAAAAAGGACAGGAACCGCTCAAACGAGAGAAGCAACAAAGCCGGCAACGCAAACCAGGCAAACAGCTCCCGTTGATCGGTATAACGCATGGTGGAGATCCGACTTTTTTCGAGTGCGTCGATTTCCCGATATACACTCCCGAGCGAATCGAAATCATACACGTGCCGGAAGACGCCGCCGGTCATCTGCGCCATGCGGAAAAGAGTCTGTTCGACCGGCGAGGGCGGGGCGGTCGCCGCATCGGCGGCGGGTGTGATCGCGAAGGATGCGCCCAGCATGATCGCGTATATTCGGATGCCCCAGTTCTTCGCCAGCGCCGCCGCTTGGAGCGGCAGAGTTTCGCCCGCGTTGTTTTCACCGTCGGTGAGCAGGACGATTACTTTGCTCGTTATTGGCCGGCGCTGGGGCTCGCTTTTCCCCTGCGTCTCGTCGAACGACTTCAGCCGGGCCGCGGCGAGAGCTGTCGCGTCGCCATAGGCGGTGCCGTCCTCGTTTGGCCGCGTGCCCTGATGCACGTCCTCGATGATCGCCCCCAGCGCGCCATGGTTCAGCGTCATCGGGCAAACCGAATCGGCATAACGGGCAAACGTCACGAGCCCAATCAAGTCTCGCGGCCGCCCGGCCAAATCCGTCCCGTTTCCCAGCACGAAATCCCGCAGCACCGTTTTCGCGGCCTCGAGCCGGTTGGAGTTTTCGCCTTTGATCTCAATGCGGGTGTCCATGCTGGAGGACACGTCGAGCAGCAGCTGGATCGCAATGCCCTCTT
>JBBRCR010000685.1:0-3561 GCA_038204695.1 Opitutales bacterium
CGAGTTCGTGGCGAGGTTGAAACGCGGCTCCAACGCTCCGCAGCACCGCAAAGATGACGTCAAACATGGTGCCCCCCAGCCTACCGGAATCAAACGGCGCATCAACGTTTTCGAACCGCGATGAGGTTTTCGTCACCCACAGGGGGTGGATCTTCGAAACTCGCTGCGCGACATGCGGGCACGTGCGCAGACCTTCACGTATCGCGGGGCTGATGGTCGTCCCACCACGACTCCGACCGATCCGGCGGGAAGTGACGATGGTGCTGGGCCGTTCGTTGACGAAGTCTTTTCGGGCCGGTCGGGCCCGATGGGCTTTCCCGCAATCGAATGGGTGGAAAACTATAAATTCTGGGACCACTACCAGACGCATCCTGATTATTTTACGATTGATCCCAACGCGATCTACCGATCGGAGGTCAGCGGTTCCAAGCTCGCGGAGGAGACGATCTCGTCGGTGTATCTACAGGGAGATGTCGCGTTCTTCTCCCGCCGCCTGAAGCTCGTCGGCGGTCTGCGTGCCGAGCAGACTAATGTCAACGCGCAGGGTCCGCTGACTAGTCCCACGCGCAATTTCCAGCGCGACGCGAACGGCCGTATGCTGACAAATGCAAGCGGCAGCCCGCTCTTAATCGTACCGACGAGCAACGCGCTCGAGGTGTCTCGCCTGACGTTCATCGACCGCGGTCAGCACGCGAAGAAAGAATACCTTCGGTTATTTCCGAACATCAATGCCAGCTACAATGTGAGTGAAAACTTTATCGCCCGAGTGGCTCACTATTATTCGATAGGACGTCCCGACTTTAATCAATACGCAGGAGGCCTCACGCTGCCCAACACCGAGGTGGCGCCGAGTCCGACTAACCGGATCACCGTTAATAATATCGGGATCAAGGCGTGGACCGCCCGCACGACGAAAGTTCGGCTAGAATATTATTTCGAGCGGGTGGGGCAGATCTCGGTCGGTGCATTCCGCCGTGATTTCGCAAATTTCTTCAGCACGACGATGGCTAATGCCACCCCGGAATTTCTCGCGCTCTATGGACTCGATGCGGGGATTTATGACGATTACGATGTCCGGACTCAGTATAATCTGCCGAGTTCCGTGCGGATGCAGGGCTTGGAGTTCGCCTACAAACAGTCGCTGACGTTCCTTCCATCCTGGGCCCGCGGGGTGCAGGTGTTCGCCAACGTCACGGCTTTGCGGGCGCTCGGAAGCGAGGCGGCGGAATTCGAAGGTTTTATCCCTCGCACGTACAATTGGGGTTTAAGCCTGAATCGTGAAAACTACGGTCTGCGGGCCAACTGGAACTATCGCGGAAAGCAGCGCCGTGCTCCGGTGGCCGCGGGGCGCAGCATTGCGCCCGACACCTATACGTGGGGATCAAAGCGGCTCTATCTAGATGTGGAAGGTCAGTTCCGCCTGACCAGGCATCTTTCCCTCTTCGCGAATCTGAGAAATCTCAATGCGGCGCCGGAAGACTTGAAAGTCTTCAACCCGAGCACTCCGGCGACGGCGAACTTCCGGCAGCGAACCGAGTTTGGCTCGTTATGGACCTTCGGGCTGAAAGGCGCATTTTGACCTTTAGGCATCTTATCTTTCGCGTCTGAAACGCTGATCTTTTTATGCAGTACTTCACGCCTCGTCCTTTCCAATTCAGCGCGTACGTTTCACGGCTGGGCGCCTTGCTCTTTCTGGTTACGTCTGCGCAACGGTGCCTCCTCAGCCCCTTGTCCGCGGTCCCGAGTGGTCCTATGTATGACGTTGTTGTCTATGGCGGGACCCCTGCAGGTTTGATCGCAGCTGTCGCGGTGGCGCGCGCGGGCGCGTCCGTGATCGTGGTGGAGCCTACTGCCTGGGTCGGCGGCCTCGTGACGGGTGGATTGGCTCGCACCGATCGGGGGCGAGCGGAAACAATCGGTGGATACACCCTCGAATATTTCTCTCGGGCGGCCAAGCGCTACAACGGAAAGTTCATGTGGTATGCCGAGCCTCGTGCGAATCTGGAAACATTTGAAACCATGATCCGCGCAGCAAAATTCGACGTCGTGATGCGGCAACGGATCACGGCGGTCGCGAGCGATCGGCAGCAGATAACCAGTATCACGATCGAGGACGGCCGGGTCTTTCGCGGGCGGATGTTTATTGACGCGACCTATGAAGGCGACCTCATGGCGCGAGCCGGGGTGAGTTATATCGTGGGGCGCGAGAGCCGGGACACTTATGGCGAACCGCTCGCGGGATTTTATCCAATGCCGGTGCGGGAACGCACGGACGAGATTATGGCGAGCGTCTGCGTGTGCCTCGGCGGTACCGGGCCGCACTATGCGCACGGCACGCCGCGAAAAATTCGCGGGCGCGACGCCCGCGGAAGATTGCTGTTTGGCGTGGCGGAGTCGGGAACTCAACCTGGTGGCGGCGACAAACTCACGCAGGCTTACAATTTTCGGCTCACCGTCACCCGCCAGCCAGGCAATCGCGTGCCATTCCCCAAACCGGCCAACTACGACCCGGCCCGCTACGAGCTGCTGTTGCGCTTGATTCAAGCGTTTCCGACCATTCCTTTCGGACGACTTGTGCACCTCGGGCCAATTGCCAATGAGAAATTCGACCTGAATGCCCAAGGACTCTTCTCCACCGACTACGCGGGCGGTAACATCGATTATCCCGATGGGGACTATGCCACCCGGGCGCGAATCTGGCAGGATCACGTTGAGTACGTGCAAGGATTTCTCTGGTTCCTCGGCCATGACGAGCGAGTGCCGAAAACACTGCGTGACGGCACCAACGCGTGGGGGCTGTGCCGCGACGAGTTTGTCGACAATAGTCACTGGCCTTACGCGCTCTACGTTCGCGAGGGACGGCGTATGATCGGCGACACGGTAATGGTGCAAAAAGATTGTCAGACCGAAGTCACGAAAGCGGAATCCGTGGCCATGGGGTCGTTCGTACTCGACAGCCACATCGTTCAACGACTTGTCACCCCCGACGGTGACGTGATCGACGAAGGTTCTTTTCCTGACGGAAAGACCGGCCCCTATGAAATTTCGTATCGCGTCATTACTCCCAAGAAAACCGAATGTAGAAATCTTCTTGTGCCGGTCTGCATGTCGGCCTCGCACATCGCGTATTGTTCGCTGCGGATGGAGCCCGTCTATATGGCGCTCGGTCATGCCGCGGGCCTGGCGGCCGTGTCCGCCGTGCGTTCGGGGCGGGCGGTGCAGGAGATTGACGTCGACGCGCTGCGTGCCGAGTTGCGTTCGCACAAACAAGTCCTGAGTTTGCCGAAGAAGCCCGGTCCTGAAAAAAGGAAGTCTCCGGGCATTTGAACAAGATCGCTGCCAACCGATCGAATCGCATTCACCCCAACTCCAACCGAATGAAGTCGCGCGACACTTGTGGCTCCGATTTCACCCGGCGCCGTTTCCTCAAGTTCACGACGACGGGTGCCGCGCTCAGCGGCGCGGGTGTCGATTTCGGACGGTCATGCTCCGCAGCACCGCTGGAGGTTGGAACGTTGGACTTCAGCCGCTGGCTTCAGCCGGTCCCTCCCGAGGCAATCT
>JBBRCR010000686.1:0-3546 GCA_038204695.1 Opitutales bacterium
GCCGACGAGGGCAAACAAAAGTCCGATACAAAACAGAAAACTGACACCAGGAAGAAAAAACGCCCCGCCACGCCATGAAGGCCGGTGCCACGCGCCCGTTGCCTCCGCCATGAACCCTTCGCTGCCCACCACCCCGCCCGCGCTCTCCCGCCGCGCGTTTCTCCAGCACAGCGCCCTTGCCGCTGGCAGCTTCGCGTTCCCAATGATTATCCCATCGTCCGCGCGCGGTGCCGCGGGCACCGTTCCACCGGGCGAACGCACTACGATCGGCCTCATCGGCAAGGGCGTCATGGCCAACGGCCACCTCAAATTCCTCGCCCACCGCGATGACGTCGAGCTCGTCGCCGTCTGCGATGTCGACCGTCTCCGCCGCGAAGAAGGCCGCGCCGAAATCGCCGAAATCAACTCCGGCAAAATGCCCGGCGGCAGCTATCAGGGTTGCACCGCCTACAACGACTACCGCGAAATCCTCGCGCGCCCCGACATCGATGCCGTCGTCATCGTCACGCCCGATCATTGGCACGCGCTCATGGCCATCGACGCCGCCAAAGCCGGCAAAGACATCTACTGCGAGAAACCCGTTTCGATGACGATCCACGAGGGTCGGCGCATCGCCGAAACCGTCCGCCGCTACGGCCGCGTTTTTCAAACCGGCACGCAATATCGCTCGATCCCCGACGTGCGCCGCGTCTGCCAATTCGTCCGCGACGGCCGTCTCGGCAAAGTGAAATCGGTTTTTGCCCTCTACAAAACCATCCGCCCCCTCATCTCCGGCCCGCGCTTCCAATCCGTGGCCGACATCGTCAATGCTGATCGCTGCGGCGCCGCCTACGTGCCAATGGATTTCGCGTTCCCCGCTCAACCCGTGCCCGAGGGGCTTGATTGGGATCTGTGGGTCGGTCCGGCACCATGGCGCGACTATCACTCGATTTATCATACCAACCCCAAACCGGGCGTGGTGCCTTGGAGTTTCTCCGACGCGTTTGGCGTCACCTCGTCCACCCAGCATTTTTCCCACTCGGCCGACGTCCTCCAATGGGCGCTTGGTTTCGAACACACGGGCCCGGTGGAAATTTTTCACCCGAGCACCCGTCACTTCCCCACCCTCACTTGCCGCTACGCCGACGGCAAGCTCCTCCATCTCCTCGAAAATTGGGATCAGATCAAAACCGTCTATCACGCGGTCCCGACCAGCGCCCGCATCGCCGGCGCGTTCGGCGCCGTGTTCGTCGGCGAGCGCGGCTGGCTCACCTCCATGTCCACCGGCGGGCGCATCGAGGGCGGACCCGATTCGCTCTTCGCGGAAATGAACGTCACGCACCGCCGCGAATTCAGCACCGGCTCCAACAATCACCACGCCAACTGGCTCGAGTGCATCCGCACGCGTCAGTCGCCCAGCTCCGATGAGGAGACCGGCCACCGCGCCGCCAGTCTCGCCCATCTCGTAAACATCGCATGCTGGACCTGCCAGACCCTGCGCTGGGACCCCACGCGCGAAATCTTCCCCGACATTCCCGCCGCCAATCGCCTCCGCGCCCGCGCCACGCGGGCTCCGTGGCATCTCTAAGAAACCTGCCTCATGAAAGCCACCCTCCTAAGCTGCGCTCTGCTCCTCACGAGTGCCATCCCAACTTTCTCCGCCTCGCCCGGACTCGTCACGCCCGAGGACCGCGCGCGCATCGCCCAAGCCCTACCCACCTCCGCAACCGTCACCCCCGCCCGGCCGCGTCGCCTGCTCATCTTCACTCTCAACGTCGGCTACCCCGGCCACGCCTCGATCGCGCACGCCAGCGAGGCGTTCGCGATGATGGGACAAAAAACCGGTGCATTCGAAACCGTCGTGAGTGACGACCCGGCCGTCTTCGAACGCGAATCTCTCCGGCGTTTCGACGCGGTGTTCTTCAACAACACTGTCGGCAATCAATTCACCGATCCCACCCTCCGCCGTAACCTCCTCGAGTTCGTCACCGGCGGCGGCGGGCTGCTCGGCGTGCATGGCACATCCGCCGCGTTCACGCGCTGGCCTGGGGCCGCCGAGGACTGGCCGGAATTCGCCAGTATGCTCGGCGCGCGCGGCGTCATCCACAAGGCCGCCGACGAACCGATCACAATCAAGCTCGACGACCCCGGCCATCCGCTGAACCGCGTTTTCGCCGGCAACGGTTTTCCCTATGCCAACGAATTCTTCCGCTTCAAAGAGCCCTACTCCCGCGAACGCGTCCGCGTGCTGCTCAGCATCGACACCGCGAAGACTGACGTCACGACCGGCTCCGAACGCCCCGGCCTCATCCGCGCCGACGGCGATTACGCGCTCGCCTGGGTCCGTCACTACGGCCTCGGCCGCGTTTTCTATTCCACGATCGGTCACAGCCCGAGCGTCTTCTGGGACCGAAAGCTCCTCCAGTTCTATCTCGACGCGATCCAGTTTGCCCTCGGCGATCTCCCCGCGCCGACTACGCCCAGCGCGAAGCTCACCCCCGCCATCCGCGCGCAGGAGAAGCTCGGTTGGAAGCTCGGCATCGAGGCCTACACGTTTCACAAATTTACGTTTTTCGAGACCATCGAGAAGACCGCGCAGCTCGGCCTTCCGTTCATCGGCGGCCTGAATTTTCAGAAGGTCAGCAAGGAGATCCCGAAAAACTTCGACCCCAATCTCAACGACGAGGAACTGCTCGCCATCCGTCTCAAACTCGAAGCCCACGGTCTGCGCCTGCTCACCTTTTTCATCCAAAATATTCCCAACGACGAGGCCGGCTGCCGTCGCATTTTCGAGTTCGGCCGGAAGATGGGCGTCGAGACATTTCTCTCCGAGCCGAAGCTCGAAGCGCTCCCGCTCATCGACCGCTTCTGCACCGAATACGGCATCAACGTCGCGCTGCACAACCACGCGCAAAAGGCTTCGCCGAACTATTGGAATCCCGAGGGCGTGCTCAAAGCCTGCGAGGGCCGCAGCGCGCGCATCGGCGCCTGTGCCGACATCGGCTACTGGCTCCGCTCCGGCATTGATCCGATCGCCGGCGTCCGCCTCCTCGGCTCCCGCCTCCTCATCGTGCAGATGCACGACCTCAACTCCGTCGCGGCCGATGGCCACGATGTCCCGTGGGGCACCGGCGTCGGAAAATCCGCCGAGCTCTTCCGCGAGCTCCATCGCCTCGGCATCAAGCCCGCCATGATTGGCCTCGAGTATTCCTACGACTGGCTCGAATCGCTGCCCAAGGTCGCCGCCTGCATTGAGTTTTTCAACACGACCACCCTCCAACTCGCCCGCTGAACTGTCGTCCGTCCATGCCTGCTCCCATCGACGCCGCCTTCGAGGCGCTGAAAAACTACGGCCCGGGCTCCTCCCGCGCCGGGCTCCTGCCGATCGACGAAGCCGTCGTCGCCGCGCTGCCCGATCCTGCGGCGCGTCTGACCCTCGAACGCCGTCTCCTTGCCGCGCTCGCTCTCGGCGGGTCGGTCGTCGCGCAGGAGTATCTCTGCCAAAAACTCACCCTGATCGGTTCCGAGCTCTCGTTGCCCGCGCTCGCCGCGTTGCTCGACCGTCCC
>JBBRCR010000687.1:0-3487 GCA_038204695.1 Opitutales bacterium
CTTGCCGTCGCTCCCTTCCGTTCGCGGCTCTGCTGGGTGGGGGGGGGAGCCCCGCCCACAGAGCCGCGACCGTATGGGAGCGAAAGGGAGGCGTTACGTTCAAGATGCGCCCGTTGATCCCGAGAATCATTTCAAAAAATCCGGGCCACCCTCTTAACCCAGCGCCGCGCGTGGCGAGGCAATCCGCGATACAGCCACGCATGGCGGTCCATCAACGGCGCGGGTGTCACCACGTTCGACGGCCAAACCACCTCATCGGGAGCCAGCGCCGCAGCCAGCTTGAGATAGCGATCCGCCATGATGTCCGCGCTGTAGGTGCTGCGCGCCAACTGCGAGCCGGCTTCGCTCATCCCCGCGAGGCGACCGCTATCGCGCGCCAGCGAAACGATGGCTTCGGCGGCGACAGGCACATCGCCCACCGGCACGCGGATGCCTGTTTCCGAACTGACAACTTCGCGCAAGCCGCTTTCCAGATCCGAGACCACCGGCACAACGCCCTGGCCCATGGCCTCAAGGAGGCTCAACGGCAAACCCTCGTAATCCGACAACAGCACCAACACGTCGTGCTCGTCCAACAGTGCGCGAACCCTCTGGTTGGGAATCTCGCCGAGAAAACGGACATTCGTCCGGCCTTCCAGTTGAGTCCGCACCACGGACAATTGCGGACCCGAACCGGCGAAGGTGAATTCAAACGGGAGCTGCCGCGCCGCCAGCAGATTCACCAACTCCACCAGCCGGCTCACGCGCTTCTGCTCTTCGATCACACGGCCCACGTAGATGAGCCGGATCGGCTTCGCCGGGTTGCGCGGCGCGCGGGGCGTCGCCGGGCCGAAATTGATTCCATAAGGGATGCACTCGGCGCGCACACCCGCGAACGCGGGATCGTCGCGGAGTTTGCGTTGGATCGTTGCGGACACGCCCACGATGGCATCCAGCCACGGCGCGAACCGGCGTGCCGTCCCGTACGGACCGGGATCGTCCGACTGGATCACGCCAATGCGGGCGACACCGGGCGGCACCGCGCGCAACACCTCGAAGCTTTCCGAGCCAAGACAGGCGATCACGGCGCGCGGACGCACTGGGGCGAGATGCCGACAGGCCAGGCGCAGGCGATCCTCGTAGATGTTCGCGCGCGGTGAGATTTTCCAAATCGGAATCCCGTTGGCGGCAAAGTCGCGCTCCATCTCATTGAGGTCCGAGAACGAAACGATCTGAAGGCTTTCGCCCCGGCGGTTCAGGGCGGCACCGAGATTGACGAGGAACGTCGTGGCACCGCCCAGCAGCAGGCCACCGGTCACACCGACCAATGACGCCGCCGCGCGCGGAGGGCTGGCAACTCTGGCGTCTGCGGGTGACACGGCGCGCTACATAGCCCGCTGCGCAGGCCGCTGCCAAGGGCAATCGACCGGGAGGCTCAGGGCGCGCCCAGCACACGGACCAAAACGAAGCCGACATGTTGAAGGCGGAGCGCCAGCATTGCTCGGCAAGGTGCAAGATCAAGCCTCCGGGGCAAGCGATGCCGGGCACTTCAGTGCGTTTGCTCGGTTGCGACCGCGTCAGCTCGCGCCGGGTTTGGTGTTGAACGCGCCGCGCGCTTGTCGCTAGTTTCGCCCGCAACATGTCACCGTTGGAACGTCGCAACGTATCCGAGCTTCTCCATTTCAGCCGTGCGGAGAGCGCGCCCGCCCGCACCGCCGCCGCATGAAGATCGAGGTGGACTCATGCTGCCCCGAACGAACGCGAGTGCAACGGCTGCTCTGCGGAGGAGCATGACCACGGTGCCCGCAGGGCACGGGCGGAAAAGCACACCATGACGCACTCCCCATTCATCGGCTGGCTGAAGCAACAGCGCAGTTCGACCCGGCTGGCGTTCGTCCTCCAGACTGGCTCACGCGTATTTGGAGCCGTCACCGGACTGCTCTGGACGCGGCTGCTGCTCGGCGCGATGGGCGACACGCTCTTCGGCTACTTCCTCGCCTACCAGACAGTGGTCACCCTGGGCGGTCTGGGTGATCTCGGAATGGGCGGCGCCATCGGCCTCAAGACCGGCCAGGATCTGGGTCGTGGGGACGAGCGGGGGCTGCGCGATTTCCTCGCGGGTGCGCGCGCGGTTTTCCTGCTGCTCGCGCTGACGGCCGGGCTTGGCCTTCTGGCTGCGGCTCCGTGGCTGCCTGACTGGCTCAGCTTCACCGCGACGAACGGCGCGGGGTCGTTTCCGATGCTGTTTGTCGTGGGCGCGGCAATCGTGGCGCTGACGCCCTTGTTGAGTTACGCCGGCAACCTCAGCCACGCCTGCGGCAACCTGATGTGGCCTGTCCTCCCGACATTCCTCCTGCTGCAACTGACGATGGCCGGGCACTGGTTGCTGGCCCGAGCCGGGTGCGCCCTGTGGGTGCAGGCGCTTCCGTACCTTGTCACCGGCCTCGCCACTCTGGCGCTCACCTGGCTGTACGTGCGCTGGTCGCATCCGCGCCTCGCCGAGTTTCTTCCGCTGCGCCTCGACCGCCGATTAGTGCGGGATCTCCTCGAGAAGAGTTTCTGGGTCTATCTGTGCGCCCTCGGCTCCATGGTTTTCGTCACCACGGATCGCCTGCTCATCAGCGCCGGATTCGGCCCGGCCGCCTTGCCGCGATACCAGTTGAACTACAAATTCTGTGAACTGGCCCTGACCGTGATCATTCTCGCGGGCTTCGTTTCCATGCCGAAGATCACGCAATGGCTGGCCTCGCCCGCCGCTGAAGACCGTGCCCGCGCCATCAAGGAAGCGCTGCGCCTCTCCCGCTTCCAGACCCTGCTGGGCGTCGCCATCGCGCTGGCATACCTCCTCGTCAACGACGTGTTCATGCGCTTGTGGCTCGGCGAGGCCAAGTCGGAACTCCTGCGCGCGCCCGTCGCGTGGCAGATGGCCTTTGCCGGCACGCTCGTCGTGACGGCCGGTGCCGACGCAACCGTCCAGTTGAGCGGACGCATCGCCGGTGACGGGCTGCGTCGGGCGGGCACCGCCATCGGCCTGACCGGCCTGCTGAATCTCGGGCTCTCCTATTGCGCCATGAAGGCCGGATCGATCACCGGCATCGCCGTCGCCACCATCATCGCTCAAACCGGTCTGAGCCTCGCCCTGTGCCGCTTCGTCTGCGGACGGTTCGGTTTGAGCTGGTGGCCGTGGGCATGGCGTTCCTGCATCCTGCCCTTGCTGGCCGTGGCTCTCGCGGGAGCGGCGCGTCTGCGCTGGCCGCCTGATTCCTGGGGCAATGCCACGTTGCTGGCCGGCATCTACGCCGTCATCCTCGCAGTGATTGTCCGCGGCTCGGGATTCGACCTCGCCTTCCTGCGCGACGAATGGCGGCTGCTCTGCGGGATATTTCGGCGGTGACACCGGTCGTTGAATCAGTTTGGCAACAACCCGTGCGAACGAAGCTGCAGCAGAAAATCGCGTTCGAACGCCTCGAATGACAGCCGTTCGGGATCCAGCAACGACCGGGGCTGC
>JBBRCR010000688.1:0-3486 GCA_038204695.1 Opitutales bacterium
ACGCATCCAGCGCACCGAGCGTTTAGGCGATTTGCCGAATCCACATTCAGACGCGCCGGCTGGCATTCCGTCGAACTACGGCGATCACATGGACATCATGTTTGATCTGCTGGCGATGGCCTTTGAGACCGACTCCACCCGCGTGTCGACGCTCCTGCTGGCGGGTGACGGCAGCAACCGCGCGTATCCACAAATTGGAATTCCCGAGGGGCACCATTACTGTTCGCACCATCGCAACAATCCCGAGCTGATGGAAAAGATCGGCGAGATCGATCGTTATTACCTGCAGCGGTTCGCGCGGTTCCTCACCAAGCTCGAGCAAACCAAGGATGTCGACGGCCGCTCGGTGCTGCACAATTCCATGATCGTTTACGGCTGTGGCAACTCGGACGGCAATCGCCACACGCATGACAATCTGCCGGTCGTGATGGCCGGTGCGGGTGGCGGGCGTTTGACCCCCGGACGTTACCGGAACTTCCGTGGTCAGCCCATGAGCAACCTTTTCGTCACCCTGTGTGACCAGATGGGCGCAACAGGGGTGGAGCGAATCGGAGATTCGAGCGGCCGGATCGCGGTGTGAGCATCCGTGGCTCGCGGGGTCGGTGTGGCATGGGCGTCCCGCCCATGTTGTGCGTCCCGCTCCCGTTCCGGGGCGTCCCGCCCCAGTTCTGAATTCTGCCGGCCATTCACCGCTGCATCGCATGAGCGACGCGAACCATGGTAAATGCACGGACTGTAATCCGTTCGCGAATTCACGGGCGAAACACCCCGTGCCACTGCCGATCCGCGGGCGCGACGCCTAAGCAAGCGGCGTCAGCGCGCGACGCCCTGCATCGTCCGAAGTTGTTCGAGCGTGTGTTCCGGCGCTTGAAAGAGGTCGGCGGGAAACTGGCGATAGCTGAGGATTTCATCATACGTGTCGGCGCCGGCAATTGATTCCAATTGAAGTCCCGCGAGGTACTGCAGCCGTAGATTCCGGTCATGATTGATCTCTGCGGTGGTCAGCCAGGTCGTCAAATCCGCCCGGCGCCCGGCGTAGGTGGCCAGCAGATCGAGGGCGGACCCAAGATCCAGGTCGGCGAGCGAGTCGACAATGTCCGCATGATCCGGCCGGTCGAGCCGCCGCTGGAGTCCATCGATGTCGATCGTCAGTGGCTCCACTCCCCCCAGGACAACGGTGTCGTATCCGTAGCCGTCATCGTCGTTCGCCCAGATCGTGCCATGCGGAAAGACGGCAAAGAATGTCGCAAGCTCGCTTTGGATGACGGCGCGATCCGATTCATACAGGGGCACCCACTGCGTGATCAGGCCGCCGGGCTGCAACCGCCGCTTGCAGAGATCGAAATATTCCCGCGAATAAAGAACCGCCGAGCCTTTCACCCACGGATGAATCGGATCGGAGGTGATGATGTCGAACTTCTCGCGGGTCGTGGCGATATAGTGGCGCGCGTCGTCGTAGACAATCTCCACCCTGGGATCTCGCAGCACATCGTGGTTTTCATGCTGAAAGTACGTCGCCACGACTTGGGGAATCAGCGGCTCGATATCGCAGATCACAATTCGTTCGATCGAAGGATGCAGGACAAACGAACCGGCGGTGATGCCCGCGCCGCAGCCGACGATGAGGACGGATCTTGGCTGCGGATGGAGCAGAGCGGGCAGGTGTCCCAGCATGCGTTGCAGTCGCATGTCTTTCGGCAAGCTGGATGCCTCGGTCTTGCCGCTGACATGAAATAATCGGGCGCCCTGGAATGTCTCTGAAACCGCCACCGATGCATTCATGCCTTCGCCCAGGTAGATCGCGTTCGAGCCGTCCTCGGCCAGTGTCAGTTGTCGGCCGTACGCGACCAGCTTCCAGGGAATCGGCGGCACGACGAAGGCGGCGCATGCAGCCAGGACAAGAGCACCCATGGCGACGGGACTCCGCCACAATAACAAGACCGCGCCGAGCACCGAAACCAGGATGAATCCCTGTTGCGTCCACTGTGTGCCGAGGGCCGGAATGAAGACCATGCCGGTCAGCACGGCTCCGGCGATTGCGCCCAGTGTATTTGCCGCGTAAGTACGGCCCACCAGCCAGGCGGAATCCTGCGCGGGATTTGCGATCGCGGCCAGGGCGAGCGGGAAACTGGCCCCCCAAAGGATTGCGGACGGCAGAATGCCCCAACCACAACGCACCAGGTCGAGGTGAAACTTGGCCCACGGGTCGGCGGCGGCACTGACCGGCCAATAGGGGAGCGCACTCGCGATCATGTAGGCCGCCCACGCGATCGCCAGGGCTTGCAAGCCCTGGCAGCAGCCGAGCGCCAGTCCTGGTCGCCTCGAATGCCGGGCGAGGGCGGCGCCGGCACTGCTCCCAATGGCCAGTCCGAAGAGGAAGACCGCCAGGATGAGCGAAAACGTGTAGACGGTTGCTCCGAGGAACAGGGACAGCACGCGCGTCCAAATCACCTCGCAACCAAGCGCGCAGAATCCCGAAAGCCCGATGATTGCCAGCACCGTGCGGGTCGGCGGGGCGACGGCCGGGCGGGCTGGCGCCGACGGCGAGAGGAAGTCCGGATGCCCGGCGCCGGTGGCCACGACGGGTTGTGCATCTGAGGAACGGGCGACGTGCGCGCCACTCAGCAGGAACACGATCAGGCTTACGGCGAGATTCAGCACCACGGCCACCCCCGTCGCGACGACGACATCGTGCACGCGGAGCAGATAGAAGCCGGCGAGCAGGCAGCCGCCGACGGCACCAATGATATTGCCGCCGTAGAAAAAGCCGAGCCAGCTCGTGCCGCGCGGTGACGCTTCAACCCAGCGGGCAATCGCCGGAAGCGTTGCGCCCATGAGGACGGTGGGCGGCAGCAGGCACACCGCGCAAACCGCGGCCCTCAGCAGAATTCCCGGCATGCCATGACCCACGAGCGTCGTGTAAACGTGGGTGACTGCCGGCACCGCGAGGAGAACGACCACACCGCTGACGGCGAGGCCGAGTTCCAGCAGCGCGTACATGCGCAAGGGATGCCGGCTCGGCGCGACGACCCGCGAGTAGGCGAGGCTGCCCAGACACATTCCGCCCATGAAGGTGCCGAGGAGAGCCGCGAGCGATATGGCCGATGAGCCGATGACGAGTTGCAGCAGCTGGAACCAGACAATTTCGTAAATGAGCGCCGCAGCCCCGCTGCCGATAAACATCAGAATGAGCAGCGGGAGATATCGCGGAGCGATTGGGCTGACGTTTCGCGTCATGCTGCAGTATTCCGCCCGGGGCGGTGGCAAGGCGATGACAAGGATTCTCGCTCGCGCGATGGCCGGCTTTCCGCCGGGCGGGCAGCGTCGGGTCGTCGTGGGCGCAGGAACATCTGACCGACAGACGCGCCGGGGCGGGGGGAGTTGCAGAATTCAGTGGGCTTCCGCCGCCGGGCCGCGACCGAAGGTCTCCGGGTCCCTCTGCACTCTGGTCCTTGGTCGCCACTTCCTACTCCCGCCGGAGCCTGA
>JBBRCR010000689.1:0-3481 GCA_038204695.1 Opitutales bacterium
CAGTCCATCGCGGCACCGTGGAGAAGGCCGGGCCGTAAGTCCCGCTAAAAACGCCACCCCCTCAGAGATTTTTTCCGTCCGTCAAACGGTCGAAAGCGCAACGAAATCTATGTGACATTAGGCGGGACGCCCGTGCCACCTGGAACCATCGGGCGGGAGGCCGGTGTCTGATTGAATTCGGCCCGTACGCCGAATTGAAGTGACTGGCGGCCGCTGGCCCGATCGTGGCTGCGAGCGCCAAGCGAGTGGTCAACGACGGCGCGTCCTCCGCGGCTTCCAACTCCCCATTGCCGCCAACATTTTGCTCGATTCCGGGGAGGGGGAGTGTCAGCCGTCGGTTCACCCCCGACGACTCCCCTGAACCCGATATCGACACTCGTTCGGCGAGCACGTGGACGGCGGATCGCACGCTATTCCGATCTCACCGGGCAGTTTCCCAAGCAACCCCGCGAAACATGAAACGCAGAATTGCCACCCTCCTGTCCGGCCGCTGGCCAGCCCTGCGCTTGCCCCACAGATTTGCCACCGGAGAGTCAGGGATTAGTCAGCTTTCCAGAGTGGCAGCGGCGTCTCGCCGCTGTCGGTTGACCACCCAGACAGAGCCGGGACGGCTCTGCCACTTTGGCAAACGAGAAACGCCGCTCCGTGCGCTTCCCCGGCGGAGAACTCATCTGGCGCGTTCGATTTGTGGGGCAAGCGCAGGGCTGGCCCTCGCCCTGGCGCTGGCGCATTCATCGCAGGCGGCAAACGACACGCAAAGCGCCGGTTCCGCACAGAGTGGCAGCATCGTCGGCCGCGTATTTAATCCTGCAACCGGGGAATACGTTTCGCGCGCGGAAGTGCGAGTCGAAGGGACCGGCTTGGTCGCGGTGACGGAAAGTGACGGCTCGTTTCGGTTTTCCAATCTGCCGCCAGGGCTCGTGAGTATCAGCGTTGCCTATACGGGCACGAAAACAGAGCGCACCTCGGTGCAGCTGGCGCCCGGGCAAACGGCCACCCTCGAACTCGAGGTATCAAGCACGACGTATCGCGCGACCAACGGCGATATCCTCAAGCTCGGGGCGTTCGTCGTATCGTCGGAGCGCGAGGGAAACGCCAAGGCGATCATGGAGCAGCGCAACTCGATGAATCTGACCAACAGCGTGTCGTCCGACTATTTTGGCGACGTTGCGGAGGGCAATGTGGGTGAGTTCCTCAAGAACATGCCGGGAGTCGACCTCGAGTATGTCGGGCCGGATTCACGCGGGCCGCGGTTGCGCGGATTGGATCCGGAATATGTCGGCGTGAGCGTCGACGGCTTCAAGATGGCCAGCGGCGATGCGTCGCAGGGGTCCGCGGCCGGGGCGCGTTCGTTCAGTTTCGATCAGGTGTCCGTCAACAGCATCGATCGCATCGAGGTAAACTACACCAGTAGTGCAGATATGGATGCGAATGCCCCCGCCGGCACGATTAACCTCAAGACGAAACGCGCCTTCGACCGGAAGGGCCGGCGAATCAGCTGGCAGGTCAACGCCATGGCCAACAGCGACAATCTTTCATTCGAGCGTAGTTATGGGCCCGGGGACAAGAAGACCTACAAGTTTCGTCCAGGCGGAATCCTGGAATACTCCGATGTCTTTTTTCGCAACCGGCTCGGCATCGTCCTCAACCTCAGCGAGTCGAATCAATACGCGCTCCAGTGGCGGCTCAACTATACCTATAACGCAGCGTCGACGCAGACCGATCCGCGGCCGCGGGTGATCACGGGACTCGCGTTGCTCCAGCAGCCGAAGCTGAGCGAGCGGTTCACGCCGACGTTGACGATCGACTTCAAGGCCACGCCGTCGCTCGTGCTTTCGCTCAGCGCAATGTATAACTGGTATGATACGTTTTTCGACGGCCGCACGGCGAACTTCACGGCCAGCGGTCGCGCTGTGGTGGAGGGCGACGGGCTGACGCGTTTCAACATCACGAACGGCTCGCTCGCGCTCAGTCAGAATCACTCGCACAAGATTGTCCGCACGCGGACACTCAGCCCAAAACTCGAGTACCGGCGGGGCGACCTCATCGTGGAGGCGGCCCTCAATTATTCCATCTCGACGAATCAGTACGAGGCAATGATTCGCGGCGGTCCGGTCAACATTCCGACCAACGCGCTCACCGGGCTGAACCTCCACCTCGAACGTTCCTCGGCGCGGGACAATGACTGGACGATCACACAGGTGGCCGGCCGGGATTTTGCCGACCTGCGCAACTTCACCAACCCGCGCGTGAACGACGAAGGCCGGTTTGCCGAGGGCGAAATCTTTCAGGGGCAGGGGAGCGCAAAGCTGACCATGAACTGGCGCGTGCCGACGTGGTTCAAGATCGGCGGCAAGGCCACCGAGGAGTACCACCGGTTCCGCAACCCCAACCCGATGTATTCACGTCAGTATGACGGACCCGGCGGTGGTCTCACGGGCAGCTTCGCCGAAGTCGCATTTCCGGACTATCGTTGGGCACTCGGGCATGGCGTGAATGTGTCGTCGCTGTCGGGCCGCCCGCCGACGTTTCCCAACCGCGTGGCGCTGGGCGACATGTTTCTCCAGCGACCGGAGTACTTCACGGATCTGGCGACGCCGGCGAATTTCTACACCGCCTACATCGCGAACCCGGTGAACATCAAGGAGCGGTTCCTCGCCGGGTATCTCATGGGCAACACCAAGATCCGCCAATTGCAGCTCCAGGGCGGCTTGCGTTGGGAGGACACCGGGTTTGCGACCCGGGAGTTTCAGGCTCGCTCGACTGCGGAGGTAAGGGCGGCCGGATTTTCGGTGGCGGCGGCGAGTGGGCGCGCCACCACCGTACCCGGACTCGTTTATCAATATATGAGCCAGCCGAGGACCACGCGTTCGAGCGGTTACGATAACATTTTCCCCTCGGCCAGCGCCAAGTACAGTGTCACGGCCAATCTCCAGGCGCATCTCGGGTATAGCTCGACCATATCAAGACCGGGTTTCAACAACATCGGCGGCGTCTGGATTTTCAATGAGACCGCGCAGACCGTCGACGTGCCGAATCCGAGACTGCGGCCCGAGAGTTCGAAGAATCTCACGGGCCGTCTGGCGTACTATTTCGAACCGGTGGGCAGCGTGGCGGTGACTGCCTTTCAGAATGAAATCAAGGACAGTGCTTTCACGGATGAATTCGATCCGGCGGATTTCGGCTACGAAAACGATCCGACGTATTCGACGTACCGATTCATTTCGGTGGGAAATCGCGAGGGCACCACGCGCGTTCGCGGCATGACGCTTGAATACAGCCAGGCGCTTTCGTTCCTGCCGGGAGTTTGGCGAGGGTTGAATGTGTCGAGCAGCTACACACGCACCTATGCATCCGCGATCAAGCCCGGCATGGTGCCCCACATGCTGGGCGGCACGCTCAGCTATCGCCACCGCCGGCTGTCGCTCGGGCTGAGCGGAAAGTGGACGGACGCGACGCCCTTCTCCGCCACGGGCAACAT
>JBBRCR010000690.1:0-3479 GCA_038204695.1 Opitutales bacterium
GGACCGCCGACGTGCAGAATCTGATCCAGCGTTTCCGCCGGCCGGACGCGAGCCGCATGGCGCTCGAGGGCGTCTGGGACTATTGGAACCGGACGCTCGGTGCGATAAACGTGGATACGCCAGATCCCGCGGTTAACGTGATGGCGAACGGCTGGCTCCTCTATCAGACCCTCGCCTGCCGAATCTGGGGCCGCACCGGCTTTTATCAATCGGGCGGCGCCTATGGGTTCCGCGATCAGTTGCAGGACGTCATGGCCCTCGTGCATGCCGAGCCGGCGCTTACCCGCGAGCACCTGCTCCGCGCCGCCGCGCATCAGTTCCGCGAGGGCGATGTGCAGCACTGGTGGCACCCGCCGGCGGGCCGCGGCGTGCGCACGCATTTCTCCGACGACTTCCTGTGGCTGCCCCATGTCACGTGCCGCTACGTCGCGTGCGTCGCCGACACGGGCGTGCTCGACGAGAAAATCCCCTTCCTCGAAGGCCGGGCGGTCAAGCCCGAGGAGGAAGCCTACTACGATCTGCCCCGTCGCTCCGAGGAAAGTGCGACGCTCTACGAGCATTGCGTGCGGGCCATCGAGCGCGGGTTGAATTTCGGGGCGCATGGCCTGCCCCTGATCGGCTGCGGCGATTGGAACGACGGCATGAACATGATCGGCAGGGAGGGACGCGGCGAGAGCGTGTGGCTGGCATTTTTCCTCCACGACGTGCTGGCGCGTTTCGCGCCTCTGGCACGAGCGAGAAATGACATGGCGTTCGCGGAACGCTGCGAGGCCCAGGCCCGGGAACTTCAGCGCAACATCGAGGAAAACGCCTGGGACGGCGACTGGTATCGGCGTGCCTATTTCGATGACGGCGAGCCGCTCGGCTCGCAGTCGAATCCCGAGTGCCAGATCGATTCGCTCCCGCAAAGCTGGTCCGTTATCAGCGGCGCCGGCGACCCGACGCGATCCCGCCTGGCGATGGCAGCGGTCGAGGCGCGGCTCGTGCGACGCGAGGCCGGGTTGATCCAGTTGTTCGATCCGCCGTTCGACCGGTCGCCGCTCAACCCGGGGTACATCAAGGGCTACATCCCCGGTGTCCGCGAGAACGGCGGCCAATACACGCACGGGGCGATTTGGACCGTGATGGCCACGGCGCTGATGGGAGAGAACGAACGCGCCTGGGAACTGTTCGCACTGCTCAATCCCGTCAATCACGGCGCGACCGCCCGACAGATCGCGACCTACAAAGTCGAGCCGTATGTCGTGGCCGCCGACGTTTACGCGGTGGCTCCGCACACGGGCCGCGGCGGCTGGACGTGGTATACGGGATCGGCGGGGTGGATGTATCGGCTCCTCGTCGAAACTCTGCTGGGGGCGAACCTCGAAGGAGACCGGCTCCGCCTCGCCCCGCGGATGCCGGCATCGTGGCCGTCCTATAAAATCCACTACCGCTATCGGCAGACCGTGTATCACATCACAATCGGCCGGCTCGGCGCCGCAGGTGCTCCTCGCATCGTCGTGGACGGGCAGGAGATTTCCGGCGAAACGATCCCGCTCCGCGACGACCGCCGGGAGCATTTTGCCGAAATGCATCTGCCCGCCTGAACGGAATCCTTCGGGCAGCGGCCCGGCGGGGACCTGCGCCGAAATATTCGGCACCGCGCGCGCCCGCCAAAGACTTGGCCGCGATCTAATTTTGGCGTTCGCCGCCCAAACGCGTTAAGGTGCCCGATGCAATTCCTGAAACTCGCGGCGGCCTGACTCGCCCGCGGCCATGGCGGTATGAAAACGGATATTCATGGTCATATTTCCTCGCCCGATAAACTCCGCGCCGTCGGTCCGGTGACACGCGCGAGAGTCGACGCCCGGACACGCGAACTGGCTTCCCGCGCCGGCCGGATTCCGCCGCACGTGGTCCAGGCTGACTATGAGCAGGCCAAGCGCGAAGGCTTGTGTCGGCAGGCATGCGCTTGCACGGTGCCATCCCCGGAATCCAGGCCTGTGACGCGGGAGTCGGAATGGGGTCTGACAGTAGGCGACTTTCGGTGACGAATAGGGAGGCTTTGTCCGATGCGGAAACGGGCGATTTGCTCTTGCTCTCGCGCGCTCTCGTGCGTGGATTTCGGCGGACGTGAAGGTTCATCCCGAACGCAGAGGCAGTCGTGCGGTCTCGAAAAATGAGACGGCGGTCTCCACAGGATCTCACGGCCGCGCCTTCCCCATCGCCGGCATCGGCGGTTCCGCAGGCGCGTTGGAAGCCTTTACGCAACTGCTGAAGCATTTGCCGGCCGATACGGGCATGGCGTTCGTTATTGTCCAGCACCTCGATCCGGACCACGAGAGTTCGCTGCCGAGCATTCTTAGTCGCGCGACCACGATGCCGGTCTGCGAAGCGACGCACGGAATGGCGGTCGAACCCAATCACGTCTATGTCATTCCGCCCAATGCGACGCTCCAGTTGTCACGGGGGCGGTTCGACCTCAAGCCGCGAGATAGGTCGCGCATGCCGCACCTCTCGGTCGATTGCTTTTTCAAATCGCTCGCCCAGGAGCAGCACGAGGGCGCGATCGGTGTCGTCTTCTCCGGCAACGCCACCGACGGCACCCTCGGCCTCGAGGCAATCAAAGCGGCCGGCGGGATCACGTTCGCCCAGGACAAATCCGCGGGCAACGATTCGATGCCGCGTAGCGCGATTGCCTCGGGCTGTGTCGATCACGTCATGGCGCCGGAGGCGGTGGCCGTTGAACTGTCGCGCATCGCGGCCCATCCCTACTTGCGGGGCGATTTGCCGCGGTTGCCAGACGACTCCGTCGCCATTCCCGCACCGGCTCCGGGCGGCTCGCGCTCGCCGCGGGCCCGGCGGGAGGCACCGTTGCAGGGATACGCGAAGATCATCGCGTTTGCCCGCGAACAGACGGCGGTGGATTTTTCCCTCTACAAGCCGAGCACCATCCACCGCCGGATTACGCGACGGATGCTGCTCAGCCGGAAAAACACGATCGACGACTACGCCCGCTTCGTCGCCGCCAATCCCGACGAGTTCAAGGCGCTCTACGCCGATCTGCTCATCAGCGTGACGAGCTTCTTTCGCGACGAGGCTGCCTTCGATGTGCTGAAGGAAAAGGTTTTCCCGCGGCTGGCGGCGGAAACGCGGTCGGGTCCGCTCCGGATGTGGTCGATCGGCTGCTCCAGCGGGCAGGAGGCCTATTCCCTCGGGATGGCCTTCATGGAAGCCACGGCGAAACTCGCGGACCGCGCGCCCGCGTTCCAGATTTTCGGCACCGACCTCAATGAGACGTTGTTGAGCAAGGCGCGCCACGGCCTCTATCCCAAAAGCGTCGCTGCGGAAATTTCCCCCGAACGCCTGCGGAAGTTCTTTGTCGAGGAGGACGGCGGTTACCGCGTGATCAAGGCGCTGCGCGAGGTCTGCATCTTTGCGCGTCAGGATATTCTCGTCGATCCGCCGTTTTCCCGGATGGATCTCGTGAGTTGCCGGAA
>JBBRCR010000691.1:0-3470 GCA_038204695.1 Opitutales bacterium
CGGCACGGCGACCTTCCGCGCCGGCCAGCGGGCCCCGGAACTCTGGGATCCACGCACGGGCACGGTTAGTCCGGCCGGAATATTTCGGCGCGCCGAAGGTGGTGTCGAGGTGTCGCTCAACCTGGCGCCGCTGGGTTCGACCTTTGTCGTTTTTCGCGGCCGGCTGCCCGCGACCTCGATTGCGTCGGTCCGGCCGGACGCCGTGATCGAGCACGCGGGCGGGCGTCCGAAGCTGGTGAGCGAAAAGTCCGGCAGCTATACGGTGACCTTCAATTCGGGGATGCGCAGCGAGGTGCGCGTTCCGCAGCTCTCGGGGGTCCTGATGCTCGATGCCGACTGGACCGTGGAGTTCTCCTCACCTGCCGGCGCTCCGCCGGGAATCTCGCTCCGACGCGTCGGTCCATGGACGCAGCAGAGCGCACCGGAGCTGAAGTATTTCTCCGGCACGGGCCGATATCGGCGCACATTTGCGCTGCCCGATGGCTGGCGGGCGCACGCCCCGCGCGTCGAATTGGATCTCGGCCACCTTTGGGCGATCGGCGAAGTGAAGGTGAATGGCCGGTCGCTCGGCGTGGTGTGGACGGCGCCGTATCGCGTCGATTGCACCGCGGCGTTGCGTGATGGGGCGAACGAACTGGTCGTCGAGGTGGTGGGCACCTGGCACAACCGGTTGGTGGGTGAAGCGCGCGGCGAACTGCCGCGCTGGACGAAGACCAATGTGGTCAGCTCCCAGCGCGGGATGGGGAAGGATCTGCAGATCGGACCGTGGAAGAATCTCGATCCGATCGACGCCGGCCTCTTCGGACCGGTGCGGCTGATTCCGCTGGCGGTGCAGGCGGTGGAGTAACTCCTGTCGCGATGCTGATTCTAAAATTCCCCGTTCCCGCTGCGGCATGGCTGCGCCGCGTTCTCATGATGGCGGCCATCGCGGGATCCGCGGTGCGTGCGGCCGAGATGCCTGAACAGTACCGGGAGCCGTTTGCCGCGTCGTTTCCGATTCGCCAGGAACAGCACCTGCAGATCAAGACGTATGCGGACAAGCTGCTCGCGGAGCAGGCGGACCGGGCACTGCGCTCGGTCGAGCCGGACTGCTCGAGCATCGCGGCCTACGAGCGATCGGTGCAGCCCCACCGTGAGCGTCTCGGCGCCTTCTTCGGCACGCCACCGCCGGGAGCAAAGCAGGGACGGGTGGTGAAGTTTCAGCAGGTTGGCGAGGATGCGCACTGCACCGTGCACCGCGTTTGGGTGGAGGTGCTGGACGGCGTGGAAGCCTATGGAATCTACCTGCTGCCAAAGCAGCGGAAGGCGAAGGCGCCGTTGCTCATCGCGCAACATGGCGGCGGCGGGAATCCGGAGGCGATTTGTGATCTGGATACGCGGATCAATTATCGCTCCTTCGGCCCCGAGGCGGTGAAGCGCGGATATATTGTGTGGGCGCCGGCGCTGGCGATGCGTTGCGCATTTTGCGGGGACGAGCCGATCCCGGGTGCGAGCCGCGAATTGCTCGACCAAAAGCTGCGGCTGGCGGGCACGAGCATCATCGGGCTCGAACTGCACAAGATCATCGAGAGCACGCGCACGCTGATCGGGGCGCGGCCGGAAATCGATCCGAAGCGCGTGGGCATGACGGGGCTCTCGTGGGGCGGATTTTTCACGATGTACGCGACGGCGCTGAGTCCGTTGATCAAGGTCGCGGCGCCCTCGGGATATTTTCGCGATTATGCGAAGCTCCTGAGCCGGGCAGTGGCGGATGATTCGCGTCTCGCGGATCGTGAGATCTTCGGCGGGCTGGGACACTTCCAGGCGGTCGCGCTGATTTGCCCGCGGCCGTGCCTGGTGCAGATCGGCGAGCAGGATGGCGCGTTGAACGACATGGCCGGGGCGCGCGTGGAGGCGGAGCGCGCCGCGGGGTATTATCGCCAGCTCGGGATCGAAGATCGGTTTCGGTTCCAGGAGCATCCGGGCGGGCACGAATTCGACCCGAAAGCCATCCTCGACTTCTTCGATCAACACCTCTGAGCAATGCGCACGCCTTTGCAGCTTATCGTCGGCGTCCTGGCGATGGTGGTCGGAACCTTGTCGGCGACGCCGCCGAACATCGTCGTGCTGCTGGCCGACGATCTGGGTTACGGCGATGTGTCGTGCTACGGCGGCACGACGGTGGCCACACCGAACATCGACCGCCTGGCGCGCGAGGGGGTGCGTTGCACCGATGGTTATGTGACGAGCCCCGCGTGCGCCCCGAGCCGGCTCGGGCTGATGGCGGGTGCGTACACGCAGCGGTTTGGCCTGACGTGGAACGACGACCGCAGCGCGCACAAGCTGCCCGATTCGCAGCGGCTGCTGCCCGAGTTGCTGCGCGACGCGGGCTACGCCACGGCGCTGATCGGCAAATGGAACATCGTCCGGCCGGCCGAGCGCGTGTTCGACGAGGTGCACGACTTCATCGAGTGGGAGTCGGATTATTTTCCGCAGGAGGATGGCCGCTACAAGGGCAGCAATACCACGAAGAGTTCCGAGTTCGGATCGAGCCAGACGGCGGGCTGGGGGCCGGCGCGGGAGGGCGAGGAATATTTCACCGATCGGCTCGGACGCCGGGCGGCGGAGTTCATCGGGAAACAGGGTGAGCGGCCGTTCTTCCTCTATGTGGGATTCAACGCCGTGCACAGCCCGTGGCAGGGTCGCCGCGCGGATCGCGCGCGCTTCGCGCATCTGCCGCACGAGGTGCTGCGAATTTATGCTTCGATGACCGCGGCGCTCGACGATGCGGTGGGGCGAATCCTGGAGGCGTTGCGGGCGCGGAAGTTCGAGGAGAACACGCTGGTCGTTTTCCTGAGCGACAACGGCCCGGCGAAGGGCGGGCCGCACATCGCGGGGTGGAAGCCCGACTGGCCGGAGCATCTCGTGGTGGGGTCCTCCGCGCCGCTGCGCGGGGCGAAGACGGATCTGTTGGAGGGCGGCATCCGCGAGCCGTTCATTTTTCGCTGGCCGGCAAAACTGCCGGCGGGCGGCACGTACCGGCATCCGGTGACCGCCATGGATCTGTTGCCGACGCTCTGGGCGGCCGCGGGTGTGAAGATTCCGGATACGACGGCGGTGGATGGGGTCGATTTGCTGCCCTTCCTGCGGGGGGAGCGTCCCGGAGCGCCGCAGGCGACGCTCTATTGGAAGATCAAATCGGCGGCCGCGGTGCGACAGGGAGATTGGAAGCTCGTGCTGCAGTCCGCCGACTGGCGCGCGGATCGTTACAATCCGCCGTCGGACCCGGCGGACTGGAAGCCGCAGCTTTATAATCTCGCGAGCGACCCTGGTGAGAGCCGCGATCTCGCCACCGCGAAACCGGAGTTGGTGCGTGAACTCCACGGGAAGTGGCAGGCGTGGAACAAAACCATGCCGCCCCCCGCGCGAGCGGCCCCGGTCAGGAAATAACGCGGGCGCGGTGGCTGGCAGCGCTGCCGGAGTGCAGGGAT
>JBBRCR010000692.1:0-3458 GCA_038204695.1 Opitutales bacterium
GGGGGATTTCGAACGCTAAAGGTGAATCTCCTCGGCAGGTGGCGTCCGAGGCTGACCCGTGCGAACAATGGAGCAACGGAAGTGTTCGGCGAAGTGTTCGGCGATCCGTCGGGTCAGCTTCCCATGACCCGGTTAAGAACGTCCCTGAGCGCATCGACCGCGAAGGGCTTTGGTAGCGCACCGTTGAACCCGTAGCGCGCGTATTCCTGGAGAACCTCATTGTTGGCATATCCGCTCATCACCACGGCCTTGACCGCTGGGTCCAGACTGCGCAACTGGCGCACTGCCTCCGCGCCTCCCATCCCGTCGCGCACCGTCAAATCCAGGATAACCAAGTCATAGGGCTCGCCGGCCTCCTTGGCCTTCCCGTAGAGGTCAACGGCCGCCTGACCGTCTGCCGCCAACGACACGGTATAGCCCATGCTCTCGAGCGTCCGTGCAAACACGTCTCTGATGATCGCCTCGTCGTCCATCACCAAGACTCTCCCGGACGCCACTCCGCTTTCCACGGGCACTGGCGTTGCGGGTGGCATTTGTTCTCGGCTGGCGGGCAAATAGACGTGGAAGGTCGCGCCCCTCCCCAACATTGATTCCACCGTGATTGCGCCCCGATGTTTCTGGATGACGGCATGGCAGATCGTCAGTCCCAGCCCCATGCCCTTCTGCACGCCCCGCTGTTTGGTCGAGAAATAGGGGTCAAAGATCTTCGGCAGCACCTCCGACGGTATACCGCCCCCTCCGTCGGCGACGCTGATCTTCAAGTAGTCTCCCGGCGGCAAGGCCGGGCTGCTGCCCGCCCCCAGCACGACGTTTTCCGCCCGAACCGAGACCACGCCGCCTTGGGGCATCGCCTCCCGTGCATTGATCACCAGATTGCGGAACACCTGCCCGAGCTGGCCTTCATCGGTCTTGGCCAGCCAAAGTTCGCCGCCGACCGTCACCCGACCCGCCACCGACGAGCCGCTCAGGGCAAGTTGGACCCATGCATGCAGCAACGGGACGAGGTCGACCAGCCGACGGACCGGCTCAACGCCTCGCGCAAAGGTGAGGAACTGGTGCGTCAGGTTCTGCGCCGCCACGGTGGCCAGCTTCGCGTTCTGCAAACTGGCCACCGTCTTGTCGCTGGCGGATTGGCCAAGCCGGGCCAGCTCCAGGTTGAGGAGGATGACCGTGAGCAGATTGTTGAAATCATGCGCGATACCGCCCGCCAGAACTCCGGTGGATTCCAGCTTGCTCAGGATCAGCCGGTCCGCCTCCGCCTGCTTGCGTGCGGTGATGTCCAGGAACACGACCAGCACGAGGTCTTCCCCCCCGATTGCCACGCGCGTCGGATTGAATTCGGCAAAGAACAGGCTTCCGTCTTTGCGCCTGAATCGCACCTCGCCGCCCTTGCCGGCTTCCGCTCGGCCGAACTTGGCGATCTGCTCACGGATGAACGGCAGATCCTCCTCGGGGTGTAGATCCTCGAAGTCGAGGGCCGTGAACTCCTCCAGTCCATAGCCGAGCATCTCCAGACCGGCCCTGTTCGCCAGCAAGAATCGCCCGCGGGCGATATCCCACAAAAACATCCCGTCGCCGGCTCCGTCAAAAATCGTCCGGAATCTCGTTTCGGATTCAGCGACCGCCGCCTCCGCCCGCTTGCGCTCGGCGATTTCCAGTTCCAGGTGAGCGGTCCGCTCCCGCACGACCGCCGTGAGGTGTTGTTCACTCCTCCGCAATGAACGCAGCCGCATCGCAATGGCGCCATACGCCGCGGAACAGGTGAATCCCGCCACGGCCACGTAAAACCACCACGTTTGATAAAAACGTGGCGCGAGGTGGAACGCGAAGGATGCGCCCGTGAGGTTCCAGACTCCGTCGTTGTTCATCGCCTGCACTTGAAAGCGACGCGGGCCCGGCGGCACGCGGCTGTAGTTGGCCACTTGGCGGGCGCCCGCGCTCACCCAGTCCTCGTTCACGCCCTCCAGCTTGTATTTGAACCTGATCTTCTCCGGCTGCGCATAGCTGAGGGCCGCATAGCCGAACTCCAGTTCTCCGCGGCCGGGCGGCAGGCGCGTGAGCTGGTGCAAGGGCACATCGTGGCCATCCACCCGGAGCCGCGTGATGACGACGGGCGGCGCAAGGTCGTTGCGCTGCAGGCGCGCCGGATCGAGGGCGACCAGCGCCTTGAGAGTCGCAAACCAGAGCCGGCCATCGGCCGATTTCCACGCGGCCGGCTTCGCGGCGCCACTGCCTTCCGCTCCCGGCATACCGTCCGCTTTGTTGAAAACGACGCTGTCCACCTTTGCGCGCACGCCACCGGCCAGATCGTGCAATTGCTGCTTGGCGACGCGAAAAACTCCCTGCCGGCAGGTCATCCACAAATTTCCGTGGCCGTCGTCCAGGAGGTCGAGAATCGTATCGTTATAGAGACCTTTCGCGGTGGTGCAGGCGTGCAGCCTGCCGCTCTCCATCCAATTCAATCCGCCGCCGTTCGTGGCAATCCATAGCACGCCCTCACGGTCGAGGTGGAGCGCCCGGATGCTCTCGGATGAAAGCCCCTGTGCCTTGCGCAGCGTGGAAAATTTCCCGTCTTGATAACGCATCAGTCCCTGGCTGCTGCCGATCCACAACCCGCCCTCGGCGTCTTCGGCAAAAGCCCAGATGATGCCTTCGTCGATGGCACCGCTCTTGGTGTGATTGGAAAAAACCCCGTCGCGCAAGCTGCACAGGCCGCGGCGGGTTCCGATCCAAAGCGTGCCGTGGCGGTCCTCATGCAATGCCTGCGCCGGCGAGCCATCAAACGTCGCCTCGCTCGTGTAGCGAGTCACCTCCCCCTCCTTGATCCGCACGACGCCGGAACGATCGAAGCCGACCCAGAGCGCCCCATCGCGCGTCGGGAAAAGGGCCCGGATTCCATCGCTCAACAGTCCGTTCTTTTTGGTGTAAACCGTCCGCGTGCGACCCGTCAGCCGGTTCAATCCACCACCCATCGTGCCGACCCAATAGGCGCCGCTGGCGTCCTGGCACACCGAGGCGACCATGTTGTGGGACAGGCCCTCATCGACGCCATACGCGGTGAACGCCGTCCGCCGGAGCCGTTTCAACCCCTCATGGGTGCCGAGCCAGAGGTTCGACTCACGGTCCTCGCAGATTACCCGGATGGACTCTCGCGCCGTGGATCCTTTCAACGGCACCGCCACAAATTTCCCGCGCTCGAATCGAAACAGTCCGTCACTGGTGCCAAACCACAGGGTCCCGCTGCGGTCCTCCACGATCGACTCCACGTTTTGGGGAGCGATGCCGTGCTGCGCCGCATACCGCGTCGCCTTTCCTCCCACCTGCTGCACCACCTCGGCATTCGTGACAATCCACCGCGCGCCGGCGGCATCCTCGAACAGCAGCCGGATGTTGTGGCTGCTCAGTTCATCGACACTGGGATCGATCAAAACGGCCTCGCCTGCGATCACGCTGAGTCC
>JBBRCR010000693.1:0-3458 GCA_038204695.1 Opitutales bacterium
CGCGCCCCGGGGCGGCGGCTGCCGGGGGGTCTTTTCGTCGAACGGCCGCGGGCCGATGTAGCCATCGTCGCGTTGATGCTCGAGCGTCCAGTCGATCCACCGCATCGTCTTCGCGATGAGGGCATCGTTGTGCAGTATCCGCGCCAGTGGATACAGCCCGTCGATCCAATAAGGGCCGCGCTCCCACGTGTCGCCATCGCCGCCCAGCCAGGCGTTGCGCGGTCCCACCACCTCCGGATACCAGTCATCGAGGTGGCCACTCATCCCGGCCGCCATGCGCTGCAACTCGTCGTGAAGCCAGCCCCGTGCTGCGATGGCGCCCAGCGGCAATTCGGTATACGGTTTCGCGACGAGCGGCGCTCGATTGAACGGGTACAAATCCGCGGGAGCGGCGCTGGTGCCGGGCGTGATCACAACCCACGCGGACAGCAGGAGAAGAAGGCAAGGGACACGATGAGGTGCGCGCATGCGAAGACGGAAAACACCGGAAGAGGCGGAGGAGAGCAAGCCATCGGAGCAGCGGGCATGTCGGTGACTTGAATTTGCGTTATTCGCCCTGCTATCGCTGAACGAGAGCGCGTAGTGGCTGCGAGCGCCAGCGAGTGGATGAAGCACGAATTACAGACTCGAATCACTCGCCCGTTCGACAAGTTCAGGGCCCCGAGTCGGGGTCGATGGGCTGGCGCTCGCGACCACGGAATGGCGCCTCGCTCAGCTTCGGGATCTTCCCATGCGCGGGTATTCGCGTCCACTCGCGGTTCAACACTGGCTTTGTCGCGAGGAAATTGCGCAGCGGGCGCATCTGCCGGTTGGCGGCGTGAGTGGCACGGGCGGCCCGCCCGTGAATTACGTGACGTGTAGCAATATTGGGCGGGACGCCCAGGCCACTTCAGAACTCCGCCACCGACAACTCGGAGATGCGCCCTTGCGCAGCTCGCCACCGGCATTCGACTCGACTCCGGTTCCTTCCCGAGCACGATACGGCACGTTTCGATCCTGCGCTGGAACCTCCGGCGCCCCGTGTTTCCAACGCCAACCCCGGTCGCGTTAATAATGAAAACGACGAATCACTGGTTCCTGCCCCGCACGCTCTGGCCCATCGCGCTCCTGGCCGTCGGCCTGCTGAGCGCGGCTGACGGAAAGAAGCATGCCGCTCCGCCGCTCCCCGGCACCACGGTGGTCAAGCCCACTCCGCCCCTCAAGGTGCCCGACGTCGTTTACGTTCCGACGCCGCAGGCCGTCGTGGACAAGATGCTCGAGATGGCAGAGGTGAAGGCGGGCGACGTGGTCTACGACCTCGGCTGCGGCGACGGCCGCATCGTCGTCACCGCGGCAAAAAAATACGGCGTCAAGGCGAAGGGCTTCGACATCGATCCGCAGCGCGTGCAGGAGGCTCGAGAAAACGTGCAGACCCACGGCGTCGAACACCTCGTCACCATCGAGCAGGCCGATATCTTCACCCTCGATTTGACGGAGGCGTCGGTGGTGACGCTGTATTTGCTGCCCCGGCTGAACGTTCAGCTGATGCCGCAGCTCGCCAAGCTGCGCGCCGGTTCCCGCATCGTTTCGCATGATTTCGAGATGCGGGGCGCGAAACCCGTGCAGGTGCATGCCATGCTGCTCGACGGCACCCAGACTGACGGCGATGACGATGGTGAAAACGCCAACCACACCATCTACAAATGGGTCGTGCCCTGGGAGCTCGAAGCACCGGGCAAATAATCGTCCGGCAATCCGCTCAGTCGATGCGCACGGGCTGACGCCGCGCGCCCCAGTGACCAGGCTGTTGATCGAAATGGCCGGCCATCGTGGTGCCGCACCACCGGCACCGATTGCCGTCGAGGTGGTACGCGCCCAGTTCGTAGCCGTTGCGCTCGATCACCAGTTCGTGACAGGAGGGGCACCAGGTGCTCCCACCCGCCCGATCCTGGATGTTGCCGGTATACACGTGCCTCAAGCCTTTGCTGATCGCGATCGCGCGGGCGCGTCCGAGCGTGGCGGGTGGCGTCCGCGGTGTCGTCCGCATCTTGAAGTCGGGATGAAACGCCGTGAAGTGCCACGGCACTTCGGGCCCGAGATGCGCGGCAAACCAGTCGGACGCCCGCTCGAGCTCGTCGCTGCTGTCATTGGCCCCAGGTATCAACAATGTGGTGACTTCGAGCCACACCGCCGTCTCCGTCCGGAGGTGGACGAGAGTGTCGAGGACCGGCTGAAGCTGGCCGAAACACCAATGCCGGTAAAAGTCGTCGCTGAACGCCTTCAAGTCGACGTTCGCCGCATCCATGACGCGGAAAAAATCCGGACGGGCTTCCGCGCTGATGTAGCCGGCGGTGACCGCGACGGTTTTGATGCCGGCGGCGCGACACTCCCGCGCCACGTCCATCGCGTATTCCGCAAACACCACCGGATCATTATAGGTGAATGCCACGGAGCGGCAGCCATACCGCCCGGCCGCCGCCGCGATTCTTTCCGGTGAGGCGGGCTCGCTCAAGCGGTCGTACTCCCGCGCTTTGCTGATGTCCCAGTTCTGGCAGAACCGGCAGCCGAGATTGCAGCCGGCGGTGCCGAACGAGAGCACGCTCGAGCCGGGCAGGAAGTGGTTCAGCGGTTTCTTCTCGATCGGGTCGATGCAGAAGCCGCTGCTGCGCCCGTGCGTCGTCAGCACGACTCGATTGCCCACCCGCCGCCGTACGAAACAAAAACCGTGCTGCCCTTCCTGCAATTTGCACCGGCGCGGGCACAGTTCGCACTCCACCCTGCCATCCGGTCGCATTTGCCACCATCGCGCCGGATAATTCGACTCGGCGACTTCAGTTTTCATGCGGATCGTCGCGAATCACGGAAGGGCGCGTCTCCCCGAAGCTCCGGGCCGTGAACCGCTGCAACTGGATGGGTTCATCGCAGCTGATCCCCGCCTTCTGCCTGATGGTCGACAATTGTTTCGCGGTCGAGCTGAGGCCCGGGATCGCGGGGAGAAGAACCGCCGTGCGCCCATCGGTCGTTGAGGCGACGACTCCGTAGATGGACGGATTCAGTCCGTCTGGTGACGCGATCGGCTCGAGTTCTCCGAGGAGAGTCACCGTGAAACGGAGGTGCGGCATTTCCTCCGCGCGAACGGGAGCGAAGCGCGGATCGTGAAACGCGGCGGCAAGGGCGTGTTGCCAGGTTGCCAGCACAAGGTCTTTTGCACTGGAGACGACGGACCCCTGGCAGCCCCTCAACTTGTTCGTCGGCGTCCGCACGGTTACAAAAATTCCCTGCTGTCGTTGGAGCGCGCCGGCGGCCTCGAACGGTGGATTGACGGGACCGGCATTAAGCCGCGCGGACACGGCGAGCCGCGCCAGCTTCGGTAGATCCGTCTCGAGTGAGAGCACGTGCGCACCCGCGGGCGTCGACCGCGGTTGCCGGCCCTGGCCGTTCGCTCCGCATTCCGACAGGATCGCCACCCCATAGCCCAC
>JBBRCR010000694.1:0-3443 GCA_038204695.1 Opitutales bacterium
ACCGTGCGGCTGGTGCCGGCTCTTTTCGGGACGGCGAGTGTCGTGCTGCTCGCATTCATTGGCCGGCGGCTGACACCGGACAATTCGGTCTTGCTGGACGCCGCACGCCACGGTGCCCGCGGGCCGCGACCGGCATGGGCCGCACTCACCGCCGCGGCGTTCATGGCCGTGTCGCCGCCCGCGGTCTACTACAGCCGGTACTTTGTCCAGGAAACGCTGCTGGTGACATTCACGCTTGCGGCGATCGCCGGTGCACTGGCGTGGGAAAGATCGCGACGAACATCATGGGCGAGCGCGGCTGGCGTTTGTGTCGGTTTGATGCAGGCGACGAAGGCAACCGCGCCTCTCTTCGTCGCCGCCGCAGCGGCCGGATTCGCAGCTGCCCTGGTCTTCACCCGCAGTCGCGAAGACCACCACCCCCTGGAGTCGGCCGCAGAATTGGACGGAACAGCGAGCCGAACAACCTCCCCGCTGCGCGCGGCCGGCATCGCGGCGGCGGCGGCCATGGCCACGGCCGCCCTGCTCTATTCGTCGTTCGGCACGAATTTTTCCGGCATCGTCGACGCGCTGCGGGCCTACACGCATGCGTTCACGCGTTTCGGCACGGAGGCCGGCCCGACCGGACATGAGAAACCGTGGTGGTATTATCTGAAGCTGTTTGGCTGGTATCGAGAAGGTGGATTCGTCTGGCACCAGGTGGCGTTTTCCGCGCTCGCGGTCGGGGGCTTCGGCGTCGCGCTGGCCCGCCTGTTCGGCCGACCGAAAAACGCACCGCCGCCGGATACCCGTTTTCTGAGCGCAGTCGCCCTTTACACGCTGCTAATCGGGGCGGCCTTTTCGTGGTTTGCCTACAAGACACCGTGGCACGCCGTCCACTTTGTGCCGGGCATGGCCATCCTCGCCGCCGCCAGTCTGGCGGCCGTCAGCAATCTGAACACAGGCCGGTTCGTGGGCATTGCGTTTGCCCTCGTCACCCTGGCCACGCTTTACCAGCAAACCGGTCGCGTGGCGTTTCTGCGGCCCGCCGATGCGCGGAATCCCTACGCGTACGTGCATAGTTCGGCCGACGTGCTGAAATTTCGCAGCCTGGCCGACGCCGCCGTCGCGAGCGCGCCCGGCCAGCCGATCCGCGTCATCAGCGAGGAATACTGGCCGTTGCCGTGGTACTTTCGCGGGCTGCCCAATGTCGGCTACTGGTCCGAGGCGCCTGAAAACTGTGATGGCGCACTGGTGATCGCCTCGCAATCCACCGCTGAGGGCGTGCGGGCCCGGCTGCGCGGCAAATATCGCGAATCCTTCCTTGGCCTCCGGCCGGGATTTGTCTGCATCATCTTCCGATCCGAGCCGTGACGCCGCAGCTTTCCCTCGTCGTTCCCGTTTACAACGAAGCCGGCAACATTCTGCCGCTCGTGGCGAGTGCTGCTCCCGTATTCATACAATTTGGACGCCCCTTCGAATTCATTCTGGTGAATGACGGCAGCACCGACACGACGGCCGCCGAAATCGCCGAGGCCGCGGCGCGCTGGCCCCAAGTCCGTGAACTGCGCATGCCGCAAAACTCCGGGCAGGCCATCGCCCTGCTCACCGGGCTGAACGAGGCGCGGGGTGAATTCCTGTTCATGATGGATGGCGACGGCCAGAACGACCCGCGCGATTTTCCGGCGCTGCTCGAGCTGGTGGAAACGAGCACCGTGGATCTCGCGTGCGGCTGGCGCGTGGATCGACACGACACGCGGCTCCGAAAAATCATGTCGCGGATCGCCAACGTGGTCCGTGGCGCGGTCCTCAAGGATGGGGTGCATGATTCCGGTTGCCAGCTTCGCGTGATGCGCCGCGAAGTGCGCGAGGCGTTTTTCCCTATGGAGTTGATGCAAAGCTTTATTCCGGCGCTGGCCGTCGCGGCGGGGTTTCGAGTCGGCGAGCGGGCTGTGCGCCATCACGCGCGGCAGCACGGCGATTCGAAGTATGGGCTCGGCCGCCTTTGGTGGCGGCCAGCCGCTGCGATGCTGCGGCTCAAATGGCGCATCTGGCGGGGGAAGCTGCCGCGGACTGGCCGCGCGCACCGGCCATGAAGGTGTGTCCATGTCGAATCAGCAGCCCGCCCGCGCTGCGGACCACATCCAATTTGTCGCGCTGAATGGAGCCGCTCATCTTTCAGCACGAGGCAATGACGACCCATTTCGAGATCGTGATTGCCGGCCAGGAGCCCCGATACGCCCGGCAAGCCGCCGAGGCCGCCTTTCGTGAACTCGACCGTCTCGAGAGCGAGTTGAGCCGGTTTGTCGAATCCAGCGACATCTCGCGCGCCAACCGGCTGGGCCGGGGAGAGTCGACGCCCATCGGGCACGATGCTCTGGAGTGCTTGATGATCGCGGCAGATGTCTCGCTCGCCACCGGTCGGGCGTTCGATCCGGCGTATGCGTCGCAACGCTCGCCGGAACTCGCCGTTGACGCACCCCCATTTACACTCGATCCGGATGCGCACACGCTCACATCGCTCACTCCCCGGCTTCGGCTTGATCTCGGCGCGATTGGGAAAGGTTACGCGCTCGATCGGATGGCGGATACGATGCGGGAATGGGAAATCCCGTCGGCCTACCTCAACAGCGGCGACAGTACCGTGCTCGCACTTGGCCCGCCGCCTGGGGAACCCGGCTGGTATGTAGGCTTGGGCGAAGGCGAGACCCACCGCGCGATCGCAATCACGGGCGCAGCGTTGAGCGGCTCCGGCATCGCGGTGAAAGGCCATCACCTGATTGATCCCCGCACCGGCGGGCCGGCCACGCGGACATTGCGGACGTGGGCGCTCGCCCCGGGCGCCGCGCAGTCTGACGCGTTGTCGACGGCGTTCTTCATCATGACGGAAGCGGAGATCGCGGAGTTTTGTTCGGCCCATCCCGCGATTGGCGCCGCGTTCGTCGGACCGGACGGCACGCTGAGCCTCCACGGCGCGTTGGCAGAGTTCACTTAGTGCGGATTATTAGGACCGCGATGTATTCCCTTTCAGTTGTATTCGCACTGCCATCATTCTGCCTCGGAGGCTGATGTATTGCTGCGCTCATTCGCCGATGACGAACGGCGTTAAGCGCCTAGACCAAATTTTTCACACTCAAACCGATCCAAGGCATGGTCACAGAGGACACGGAGTTTAGAAACGGAGACGGCAGGAGGCCACAAGGTGTTCGATGCCGTGCACGCAATTGATCCGGCTTTGCTAAAGAAACTTTCCTCTCTGTGAACTCTGTGTCTGAGCTCTGTGAACTCTGTGACCCAAGAGTTCGGTTGATTGAAGTGCGAAATATGCGCTGCGCTTGCCCCACAAATTCGCTACCGCGTATGGCGTCACGCCAAGGGCGCGGTTGACGGGAAGGGCGACTTTCCAGTCGCCCGAGACCGGTCGACCGAACGTACTTCGGCGGCTGGAAAGCCGCCGCTCCGGCAAA
>JBBRCR010000695.1:0-3410 GCA_038204695.1 Opitutales bacterium
TGGCGTCGCGCCAAGGGCGCGGTTGACCGGAAGGGCGACTTTCCAGTCGCCCGAGACCGGTCGATCGAACGTACTTCGGCGGCAGGAAAGCCGCCGCTCCGGTGCGAATGCCGACGTGCTTGGCCAGAATTGTGGGGCAAGGGCAGCGCTGGCCATCCTCGCTTCCGTTCTTCTCATGAGTGTCAACGGTGCTCCGGCGCAATCGTCGGACGTGGCGGCGGCGCGCGCCACCGCCGCCACCGGGGCGATCACCGGCCGCGTGCAAAACGAGGCGACGGGCCAGTACCTGAACAACACGCGAGTGACCGTCAAAGGCACCGACCTGACGGCGTTCACCGACGAGACCGGCACGTACCGGCTCTCGGGCGTCCCGGCCGGGTCGGTGACGGTCGAGGCGTTTTACTCCGGGCTCGATCCCCAACCGTTCGTGGTCAACGTCACGCCCGGCGGGAGCGTCGAGCGCGACATCAATCTCACCAACCGCGAGCGCTACAGCGGTGCCGGTGTGGTGAAACTCGATCCGTTCGTGCTCGAATCGTCGAAGCTGACGGAAGGCGAAGCGCTCGCGACCAACGAGCAGCGGTTCGCCGCCAACATCAAGAACGTGATCGCGACCGACGCGTATGGCGACGTCACCGAGGGCAACGTGGCCGAGTTCATGAAATTTCTGCCCGGGATCACGGTCGACTATTCCGATGTCATGCCGCTGGCGGTGTCCGTGCGCGGTTTCGATCCGAGCATGACCAACGTGACGAGCGACGGCGGCACGCTGGCCAACGCCTCGCGCAACGCGAACACGCGGCAGTTCGATTTCATGCAGGTTTCGATCAACAACATCTCGCGGATCGAAGTCACGAAGGTGCCGACGCCCGCCAATCCCGCGAGCGGCATTTCGGGCTCGGTGAACATGGTGAGCAAAAGCGCGTTCGAGCGCAGCCGGGCGCAGTTCAATTACCGGGCGTTCGTTTCCGCCAGCAGCGACGGCATGATGATCAAAAAGCAGCCGTTCCCGTTCGACACCTATGAGCGTCGGGTGAATCCGGGCTTCGATTTCGACTACACGCTGCCCGTCACGAAGAATTTCGGCATCGTGCTGACCGCATTGCACTCGAAGGCGTGGAACGAGCAGAATATATCGGCGATGACCTGGAACGGCCGCGACGCCGGCGCCACGCCGGACAACCCGTATCTACAAACCAACAACATCATCGACGCGCCCAAGTGGTATGAACGCAATTCCGCGGGACTGAAGATGGACTGGCGCATCACGCCGAACTCCGTACTCAGCGTCGGACTGCAGGCCACGTATTATATCGACACCAATGGCAACGTCAGCCGCGCGGCCAACGTCGGCACGAACCCGAATCCGACGCCCACCTCGGGCACCCGCCTCACGTATGGCCCGACCTTCTCCCACAGCGCGACCGGCCGCGGCGTGGTCAGTTTCGCCTCCAACCTCCTCCACATCGACGCGCGCACCCTCGGCAGCAACGTGCGCTACCGTTACCAGAAGGGCGACTGGTCGCTCGATACGAACGCCTACGCTTCGACCTCGAAGACCTGGATGCGGCTCGTCAGCAAGGGACACTTCAACACCTTCAACATGGGCCTGCTGAACCCGGCGGGCGCACGCGTGAACCTCGACGAGATCCGCCCGGAGCGGGCGGGGACCATCACCGCCTTCGACGGCAGCAACCGGGAGATTGATATCCTGGATATTCACAATTTCCGGCTGAACACCGCCACCAATGGCACGCTGCGGGATCACCGCGACGACACCGCCGGGGGCGAGCTCAACGCGAAGCGCAGCTTCACGCTCTTCGAGGTGCCGATGGCGGTGCAGATCGGCGGGATGTTCCGCTCGCAGGATCGTTCGCACCGGCGCTACAGCGAAGTGTACACTTACAATCCGGCAAATCCCGCCGATCCGACCCCCGCGCCCTTCCTCATGCAGGTTTACAAGAACCGGCAGAACTACTTCGACTTTGATTACATCCCGTGGGTCTCCGGCAACCGGATGGTGGAGGCCTGGGGTTCGAATCCGAACCTCTTCACGCAAACCCTCGCCCAGCAGGTGGCGACTGAGCAGAGCCGCATCACCGGCGCGGAAAACTTCAAGGAAATCACCACCGCGCTCTATATTCAGGGCGAGGCCCGCCTGCTGCGCAACCGGCTGCGGGTGCTGACGGGCGTGCGCTTCGAGAAGATTCACGACAAGGCGGCCGGTCCGCTGTTCGAGCCGGGCAACCAGTTTCTCCGCACGCCGACCGGAGCGTTTGCGCGCAACGCCGCCGGCCAGCGAATTCTCCTCGCGCCCAACGGGAGCTTCGAGGCATTGCGGCTCACGCGCACCGCTCTGGGCAACGTCGTGAATGGCGGCTACGATGGCTATTATCCGAGCCTGCACCTCACCTATAATGCCACCGACAAGCTGCTCTTCCGCGCCGCCTACGCCAAGACCTTCGGCAAACCCAATTTCGACAACGTCATTCCCAACACGACAATCACCGAGAACGACGTCTCCGAGGACGACGATCCCTCGATTCTCCGCGGCACGCTCCGGGTCAACAACCCCGAGCTGCAACCGTGGAAGGCCGACAATTACGATCTCTCGGCCGAATATTACACCGATGCCGGCGGCGTCTTCAGCGTCGGCGTGTATCGCAAGAACATCGCAAACTTCTTCGACGACATCGTAAAGCTGGCCACGCCGGAGGATCTGGCGCTGCTCGGGCTCGACCCGCGCTACGTCGGCTGGAATCTGACGACGACGCTCAACGGCGGTGACGCGCGCGTGGACGGCGTGGAGTTCAATCTCCGGCAATCGCTGGCGCCTTTCGGCAAGTATGGCCGCTACTTCGCGATTTTCGCGAACGCCACGAAGCTGAAGCTGGAAGGCAGCCGCACCGCCGCGTTCTCGAGTTTCATCCCCGAAAGCGCGAACTGGGGTGTCACGATTACCCGGCGGCCCGTCACCCTGATGCTGAAGTGGAATTCACGCGGCGAACAGAAGCTGACCGCCCAGCCCATCCTCGGCCCGGACGCCTTCCAGTATCGCGAAAAGCGGACGACGATGGATGCGAATCTCACCTATCAATTCACCCGCCGCATTTCGCTCTTCGCCAACGGGCGCAATATTTTCAACGTCCACTACAACCTGCTGCGTTACGGTCCGGAAACACCCGGTTATGCCAAGATTAGCTCGACGAACTCGTACGGCGTGCAGTGGGCGTTCGGGGTGAAGGGGACGTTCTAGCCGGGAAATTTCACACCCGGTGCGCGCGTTTTCGCCCAGTCGCGCCAGTCTCCGTCTGGCGGAACGCCGGTCAAAGCCCGGCGCCACTCCCGGCGGCTGCCCCAGCGTGTGGGATGTTGTCATAGGAGCTGTGAATTTTCCGCGCTACCTTTCA
>JBBRCR010000696.1:0-3382 GCA_038204695.1 Opitutales bacterium
CGCCAGCGAGTGAAGGGTGTGTATAGTCGACGTGAATTCATGGGCGGGACGCGCATGCTACGCCTGGCAACGCACGGCGAAGTGCCGATCGGAATCGACCGCGGCCTGTAGTGGCTGCGAGCGCCAGCGAGTGGAGGCCGATCGACTCACCCGACATTTTCACGCGAAGCCAAGTTGGCTAAACTCCAGACTGCGGCAGGAAGCAGCAGCCACGGAATCGCCAGACGGCATCCAGCCGCCGAACCGTCAGTCACCCGCGTAGACCCGGATTTCGAAGATGCGGGCGTGATCGACGCCGTTGGTTGCGTCAACGACCACGCGCAGGGAAGACGTCGCCACGACGTCGATACGGTGCACGCGCCGACGTTGATAATTGCCGCGTTCGGTGTGCAGCACGGACCGTTTGCCGCCGGCTTCCATGGCCTCGATTCGATAGTCACGCACTGTTTCGGGCTGCGGCGCACCCCAGTGCATCCGCCGTGTGTATCCGTCGGCTTGCGACAGTGTGAGGAAGCGATGCTGACCCGTGTCGAAAATGAGCTGAACCTCCCGCACGTTCACCGGTTCCGGCCAGCGTAATTCAATCCACGCCGGCAGCCCCGCCGCTGGATCGCTCATCCAGCGATGCGTGCCCGGAAACGCCCGGTCCGGTGGCGCACTCGTGTAGTGCGCGTCGGTCTTCCCCGTTTCGATTTCCTGCAGCACGTTCGCCCACTGATTTTCGCGCTCATCCAGCGCGCTCGGCGCCGGTCCGTGCACCGCGCGGTTCTGCCCTGACAGGATGAGCCGCGCCTCGCCGCCGGGTTGCTCACTCGACGCGCACACGTCGGCTCGTGCCGCGACGTCCTCCAGATCCCGCTCCCGCCGGCCGATGAGGTAGGCGTCATCGCGGAGCAGTCGCCGCTGAATCTGGGCGATGAGTTCACGATTGGCCGTGATTACCGCCGGTTCGATCCCGGCGCGCAGGGCCAGCGCCGCGGCCGTGCCGACACCCTGGCCGATCACGGCACACGTCGCCATCACGCGCGTCGAGGCAAACGCGAGGTGCGTTGCCGAAAGGTTGCGGCCGGCGAAAAACAGATTGCGCGGCGAGGGCGCCACACAGCACCGCAGTGGGATGTCGTAAAGCCAGGGAAGGTGATTCTGGTTGCACGGCGCCTCCGTGGGTGCGTCCACCCCCTCTGGCGGGTGGGTGTCAATCGGCCAGCCGCCAAATGCGATCGCGTCGGGAAACGCGCGCGAACACAGGAGGTCGGTTGCCGTCAGCACATATTGGCCGATGAAGCGCCGGCTCTCGCGCTTTCCCGGCAGAAAGCCGATCCACTCGAGCGCCCAGTTCGCCACGTCGAGCCCGGACTCATTCTTGATGTGGTGCCACACGCCCAGCGTGATCGCGAGAAGCTCGTCGCGAATGCGCTCGTTGTCCTTGATGGTGTCGAGGCAGCCGCCCCATTCGATCCACCAATAGCCGTATTCGAGTCCGAGATCGGTGCCGGATTTTCCAAAAGGCCGCAGCTTGAAATCATCCGGCGTGAACCGCCGTATCCAGGAAGGCGCGACAAACGGCATGGGTCGCTCGTGTTTGCAGGCCTGAAACAGGATCGTGGAGCCAAGCGTTTTTTCATCGCCGATCGGTGGCGCGAGTGTCTCGCCAAACGCGGCGCTTCCTTCGCGTCCGCGCATGAAGGGTACGCCGGCCTCGACCGCCAGACGGCCATCGCCCGTGCAATCGGCAAACATCGCCGCGCCGATGCTGAACCGGTCCTCGGTCGACGGTCGCTCGGCCACGACGCGCTTGATCCGTTCCGCTTCCACCTCGGCACGGACCACGCAGGCGTTGAGCAATAAGGTCAGGTTCGGTTCGGCGCGGCACAGTTCATACAGGATCAAGTCCGCCACGGCGGCGGAGCGCTGCGGATTGCGTACGGCGAGCTCGAGGCGGATTTCCTCGATCAATCCGCCTTCGCGCGGCTCGAGCACGAGCGGAATGCCCGCGTGCAGGCCGGTCGCACCGACCATGTGCATGCGGATCTCGCTGGAGGCGTTGCCGCCCAACACGGCACGATCCTGGCACAGAATCACCTTCATTCCGAGCCGCGCGGCGGCGATCGCGCAACACACGCCCGCCATGCCGCCGCCGGCGACCAGCAAGTCGCAGTCGAGTCGATGCTCGGTGACCACGCTCATCGTCGCTCGTCCGTCCGCACGAAGCTCTCTGCGGCGTCCGCCCAGACCAGCCGCAGTGCGCGCTCGCGTCCGGTATCAGATTCAGCTGCGCGCGCGATTTCCAGCCAGCAAACAATCGTGAGGCCCCGGATCATTTTACGTCCACCCAGCGGTAGTCGAAACGGACAATATCGGGTGCCTTCTGCTGCAGCGCCTTGTAGGTGAACACATGAAACCGCGTGGCCTCGCCTTCGCCTGTGAACGCCACCACCGCGTAATACCCGTCGGTCACGCGCTGTTGGTCGGCGTTGTCGAGGATCGCACACGACGTGACGCCCAGCGTCTCCGGATCGAAGCGGAAAAGGCAGAGCTGCATTTCACCCGGCGGCGCGCCCTTTGCCCCCGGTGCGGCCGCCGGCCGCGTCCAGTTGCGACCGATCAAATAACCTTGGCCGTCGCGGATGAACACCCGCGGCCGGCCAATGAGGTTGTTGATAAATGGATACTTCCCCGTGAGCTCCACCTGCTGTCGCACCCGGAATTCGCCATCGGTCCGGTGCAGTCGCGCGATGCGATCATAACCGCGCGTCGTCACGATGAAGCCGTCGCCATGACGCACGAAGCCACTCTCGTTCGCGTGGATTCCTCCGAACTCCTCGGTGAGATTGCGCACGAAGTTCCACGAGCGGCCGTTGTTCTCCGAGCGCACCGCATCGACACTCCACCGGCCGCCGGGCAAGTGATAGCCAAACGCCATGATCAGCTGCCACGTGATCTTTCCCTCGGAAATAAAATCGAGCGGATAACCATAGAGTACGCCGTTGATCGGCCCGACTGCCTCAGGACCGTCGAACGCGTTGCGGGCTGAATTCCAGCGAAACGACTCGGCTCCTCCGCGATAATGGCGGGCATCCCACCCGACCACCTGCACATCGATATACAGTCCAATCGTGCCGTCGGGAAACCGCGTGAGTTCACCCATCTGGTAAAGCTTGGGGGCCGGAGCGACCAGGCGCTGCACCAGCGACGTCTTTCCGGTGGACAAAACGTGGCGCGACACCTCGATCGCCGCGCCGGCGTCCGTCGCATGGCTGCGGCCGACCTTGTAAGCAATCCAGACTTCATCTGGACCAATCTGGAGCAGGGTGGGGAAGGCACTATAACGAAATTCCGCGGGCTGGACCGAGGCCGCGACGATGACGCGCTCGGAGAGTGG
>JBBRCR010000697.1:0-3376 GCA_038204695.1 Opitutales bacterium
GCGGACGGAGCGCTTCGAACGCATGCGCAAGCTCGGCCTCGCGCGCGAGCCGATGTCCGCGATCGAACGCGACGTCGGGCCGCCGTATCCGTTTCCCGAAGACGTGCAAAAGCTCGGCCCGAACGAAATCAACCGTCCGCTGCCCTGGTCGGGGCTGTCGCCGGCGCAGCGCGAATTCCAGGTGAACAAGATGGCCATCCACGCGGCCATGATCGATCGGATGGACCGCGAGATTGGCCGCGTAATCGACCAACTGCGGCGGATGGGCGCGCTCGAAAACACGGTGGTATTTTTCCTTTCCGACAACGGCGCGAGCGCCGAGATGATGGTGCGCGGCGACGGCCACGACCCGGCGCTGCCGCCCGGCTCGGCCGGCACGTATCTCAGCATCGGTCCCGGCTGGTCGAGCCTCGCGAACACGCCGTTCCGCCGGCACAAGACCTGGGTGCACGAGGGCGGCGTCTCCACTTCACTGATCGTGCACTGGCCGAAGGGCATCACGGCCGGCGGCCAGCTCCGGCCCACGCCCGGTCATGTGGTCGACCTCGCGCCGACCATTCTGGAACTCGCGGGCGGGAAACCGCTGCCGCCACCGGCGGGCAAGGAGGGGCCGCCGCTGCCGGGCCGCAGCCTCGTGCCGGCGTTCGCCCAGGACTCCACCATCGCGCGGGACGCGATTTGGTTTCTGCACGAGGGCAATCGCGCGCTGCGGGTCGGCGATTGGAAAATCGTCGCGGCGGGTTTCGATGGCCCGTGGGAGCTGTATGATCTCGCCCATGACCGCGCCGAAACCAACAACCTCGCCGCGAGCAATCCCGAGCGAGTTCGCGCCCTCGCCGCGCTCTGGAACAAGCAAACCGAGGAATACAAGGCACGGGTGAAAAACGACGGACCGGCCCGCCCTCCCGCGAAAAGCGGCGGGAAGAAAGCCGGCCCATAAAGCTCGAGGGCCGCGAGTACGTTCCGAACGCTCCGGAACACCGAACCTCAGAGCTTTGCTGGCGCCGGTGCTCAGTAGAACACCGTGCGATCCAGACTCCGGTATTGGATGGCTTCCAGGAGCTGGTTCGACTCGATGCGCTCGGTTGAAGCGAGGTCGGCGATCGTGCGCGCGACCTTCAGTATTCGATCGTACGCGCGCGCGGAAAGGTGCAGTTCCTCCATCGCGTGCTGCAGCAGGTCGCCCAGCGTGGCGTCGATCGTGCAGTGCTTCCGAATCTGCGCGTGGGTCATCCGCGCGTTCGACGTGATCTTCGTGCCGGCAAATCGCGCCTGCTGACGGTTGCGCGCAGCCTGGACCCGCTGGCGTATCAGCAAAGAGGATTCGCCGGGCTGGTTGGAGCGCAGCTCCGCGATGGCGAGCGCCGGCGCCTCGATGTGGAGATCGATGCGATCGAGCAGCGGCCCGCTGATGCGCGCGCGGTAACGTTGAATCTGCGTCGGCGTGCAGCGGCATTCGTGTTTCGCATCGCCGAGATATCCGCACGGGCACGGGTTCATGGCCGCGACGAGCATGAACGCGCATGGGAGCGTCACCTTGCCCGCACTGCGCGAAATCGTGACATCGCCGTCCTCGAGCGGCTGTCGCAGGACCTCGAGGGCCGAGCGTTTGAATTCCGGCAGTTCGTCGAGAAACAACACGCCGTGATGCGCGAGCGAAATTTCACCCGGCCCGGGAATCGTGCCGCCCCCGAGTAGTGCAACATCGGATACGGTATGATGCGGCGAGCGGAAGGGCCGCGCCTCCCAGTTCATCTCGCCGGTAATCGTGCGGCCCGCGGCGGAATGGATGCTGAGAATCTCCAGGTGTTCATCCAGGATCGGCTCCGGCATGATCGATGGAATCCGCTTTGCGACCATGGACTTCCCGGCGCCGGGGGGCCCGATCATCAGCAAATTGTGATTTCCGGCCACGGCCACTTCGACGGCGCGCCGCAACGCGTGCTGCCCTTTGATCTCGGAAAAATCCGCCAGACCCTCTGCGGCCGGCCCACTCCGCCGCCGGCGGCTTTCGGCGGGCACGAGTGGCGACAAGGCCAGCTGGCCGTTCAGAAATCGCACCGCCTGGTCGAGCGAGTCGACGCGGTAGACAGCCACGCCCTCCACCAACGCGGCCTCGTCGGCCGAAATGCCCGGCATGAGCATGCCGCGTTTTCGCAACGACCGCGCGAGCCGCGCCATCGCCAGTGCGCCGCGCACAGGCCGCGCGGCACCGGAGAGGCTCAGTTCTCCGGCGATCAACCATTCGTCCAGGTTTTGCACGTGCAGCTGCCCGGTCGCAGCCAGTATGCCGAGCGCGATTGGCAGATCATAAATCGGCCCCTCCTTGCGCAGGTCACCCGGTGCCAGGTTGATTGTGGTGCGCGTGCGTGGCGGGCTAAAGCCGCTGTTGTTCAGCGCCGCGTAAACGCGATCGCATGACTCCTTGACCGCGGTGTCGGGCAGACCGACCAAGTGCCATTTGGGATCGCCGGTCTCGCCCGCATTCACCTCCACATGGACAACCTCGGCATCAATCCCCTGCAGGGCAGCCGAGGCGATCGTCGCGAGCATGCAGAGACAATCCGATCTGCGACGCGATGGACGCGACGCTTATTTTTTGGCAGCGGTTTGCGCCCGCGCCAGGCGGAGTTGAATCGTCGCGATATTTTCTTCGACCTCTTCCATGTAGCGATTTCCGCCGTGCGGGTATGGCCGCGCCAGAAAGCGGTAGACCGCCTGAAAATCGCTCTCCAGCTTGGGCAGAACGACTTTCCGCCAAAATTCCGGGGTTTTCTCGAGCATCTCTTCCGGCGACTTGAAGGTGCAACGCGACGGCGGCAGCTGGATAAACTCGTCGGACTCCCGGTACTCGCGATAGAGGTCAACGAGTTTGTCTGGATAATCCGGCGCCGCCATCTGGCCGAGATAGTCAGCGGTGCCGAGCGCGCAGCCGATGACCCGTTCCGCGGGATCACGAAAACGCAGCCGAGTGATGTCCTTCGTCGGCCCGGTGCAGTTGATCGCGCCCAGGACGGCCTCGACTTCCTGTTCGGTGGCGCCGGGCACGGGAAGGTACGAGGCGGCGAAAGCGCAACTGCGCAGCACGTGGCAATAGGTGTATTTTGCACCGGTGCCGGCCGTGTCCGAACGCAGTTTGAGATAGCCGGTGTCGTGCAGCAGCACGCTGGCCAAGGCCAGTTCGAAGTGGCGACTCTCGAGGCGGGGGTCGACGCCGGCGGCATGCCGGCCTTCGAGCAGGAGCACCATGCATACGGTCCCCTGAAGGGTGTGCGCGAGATCGTGATAGCGCAGGTCGATCGCGGCGTAGTCCGGATGCTGGCCGGAAAAAAGCTGTTCGACCTCGCGGAAAACGTTTCTCAGCCAGTGTGCGTCC
>JBBRCR010000698.1:0-3369 GCA_038204695.1 Opitutales bacterium
CAGGTCATCGTGTCCTGTGGACTGCGCCAGTTTGTGAAATACGTGCTGTTGGGAGATCCCGCGCTGCGCCGGACGTCACCATGCGGCTCGCCGTCACGGGCCGGCAACGGCGCGCGGGGCATTTCCCGGTACCCGACCGGATACGGCCGGTTGTCCATGGCGGCAATCGCCGCCTTAGCGCCCCTGCCTTCCTTGCGGCCATTCTTGGTTTTGGCGGCGGGCGTCGGTGCAGGTACCACACTGGCCGGGCCAAAAACTTCCGTTCGCCACGCCGCCACTGCTTTCGTGAGCGTCGCGGCGACCTCCGGGTGCTGCGCGGTCGCGTCGGAGCGTTGACCAGGATCCGCCACCATGTCGAAAAGCACCCCGCGGCTGTCGAGACGGTATTGCTGGGTGCGCACGCTGACGTTGCCGTTCTGGTGCGAAAAGATCTGGCGGTCCGGCCAGCCGCGCGCTGCGCCAAAGAGCAACGGCGAAATATCGCGGCCATCGAGCGGCTTGGTGCCGATGCGTTTCACGACGGCGAGCTGCGTCAACGTCGGCAATAGATCGATCGCTCCCGCAATCTCCTTCACGACCGTTCCCGCTTTGATTTTCCCGGGGTAGCGAATGAAAAACGGCGAGCGCACGCCGCCTTCATCGGTCGATCCCTTCGTGCCTTTCATACCGCCGTTCCAGCGAACGCTGTTCGGGCCGTTGTCCGAGAAGTAGATCACGATCGTGTTCTCGGCCAGGTTCAGTTGGTCAAGCTTCCGGAGCACGCGCCCAACGTTGTAGTCGAGATTTTCAGTCATCGCCAAAACGCAGCGCGTCACCGGCAAGTTCTCCTCGTCACCGTCATGTCCTCGCTGCGCGATCGGTTTGTCCTTGTACCGCTTCCAGTACTCGTCGGGCACGCACCACGGCGAATGCGGCGTGTTGTACGGTACGTAGCAGAAGAAAGGCCTGGCCTTGTTCTTTTCGATGAACTGCAACGCATGGTCGGTGAGGTCGTCGGCGATGTAACCTTTGCCGCGAACGGGCTGCCCGTTGTGCTCGACGAGCGCGTTGAAGTATTCGGCCCAATGTCCGGATGTGAACCCGTAGTACTCGGTGAATCCGCGCGCGTTCGGGTGATAAGGCCACTGGCTGCCGTTGTGCCATTTCCCGAACGCGCCGGTGGCGTATCCACCCGCCTTGAACGCTTCCGCAATCGTCCGCTCATCCACGTTCAGCCGCTCCAGCCCGGTGCTCACGCCACGCACGCCGCCGCGCGAGTGATACCGGCCGGTCAGGAATTCGGCGCGGGTCGGCGCGCATACCGCACACACAAAAAAGCGATCAAGCACCGCGCCCTGCTTGCCGATCGAGTCGATGTTTGGTGTCCGGATGTTTTGATTCCCCGTCAAACTCAGGTCGCCCCAACCCTCGTCGTCGGCGAGCATGATGACGATATTCGGCGGCGTCGAAACACCAGTGGCCGCGCGCATGGTAGACGCCACCGCTAGCAGAGCGGTGGCCAGGAGGAATGGTCGAAGTGTGATCATACGGACGATTCTCAACGTTTCTTCTTGGTGGTCGGCCCCGAGTCCGCCAGTCGGCCAGGCTCCCGATTGCCCTTGCCTGTGCGCTGGGTGAGCGAGTCACCTAGTTCGTCGCGCGCTCTTTCCGCGAGCGCCAGGAGTCGCTGGACCATGTCGGGATTCTGCGCCGCGAGATTCTTCGCTTCGCCGATATCGCGACTGAGGTCATAGAGTTCCGGCTCAGCGAGCTTGGTTTGTTCGTATTTCGCCGGGATGCCGCCCTTGCCGCCGGGCTTTCCACCGAGCGTGCGAAACGTGTGCGGGAGGATGAGCTTCCAGTGACCGTCGCTGCTCGTGACCGCCTGAAGTTGGTTGTCTTGATACCAGGTGAAATACGCGTCGTGCGGATTTTTCGCGCCGGCGGTGCCTGCGATGAGCGGCCACACGTCCAGACCGTCGATCGGCCGCGGTGCGGGCTTCGCGCCGATCATCTTCGCAAACGTAGGCAACAGGTCGATCGTCATCATCATCGCGTCGCTCGTCGTGCCGGCCGCAATCTTGCCCGGCCAGCGCATGACACATGGCACGCGTGTGCCGCCTTCCCACGACGTGCCCTTGCCCTCGCGCAGCGGTTTCGCCGAACCGGCGTTATCACCATAGCTGAGCCATGGCCCGTTGTCGCTCGTGAATACGACCAGCGTTTTTTCGCTGAGCCCGTTTTTCTGCAGCGTTTCCAGCACCTGGCCGACGGACCAGTCGATTTCCTGGATGACATCGCCGAAAAGGCCGGCGCCCGACTTGCCCTTGAACTTGTCACTGACGAACAGCGGCACGTGCGGCATCGAGTGTGCGAGGTAGAAGAAGAACGGCCGGTCCTTGTTGCGCGTGATGAATTTCACTGCGCGTTCCGTGTACCACGTCGTGAGATTTGGTTGTTCCTCGGGCGTGACTTCGGTGTCGATGATGCGATCGTTCTCGATCAGCGGCAGCGGAGGATATGCGCCTTTTTTCGCCTCGGGATGATACGGCCACATGTCATTCGAGTACGGCAGGCCGAAGTATTCGTCGAAGCCATGGCGCACCGGCAGGAACTGCGGGTGGTGGCCAAGGTGCCATTTGCCGGCCATGCCGGTGGCGTAGCCCTTTTCTTTGAACACCTCAGGCAGGATTCGCTCGCTCTCGTTAATGCCGTGCCTGGCGGTCGGTCCGAGGGCGCCGTGGATGCCGATGCGGTTGTTGTAACAGCCGCTCAACAGAGCCGCGCGCGAGGCGGAGCAGACCGGCTGCGACACGTGAAAATTGGTGAACCTGCGCCCTTCGCGCGCCATGCGATCGAGGTTCGGCGTCGCATAGGCTTTCGCGCCAAACGGCCCGATATCGGCGTAGCCCATGTCGTCACAAAAAATGATGACGACATTGGGTGTCGCGGATGACTGGCCGCTCGCGGCAAACGCGGCCGGCAGAGTCAGCGCCACACCGATCGCGATGAGGGATACGAGTCGTTTCATGAGATTTTTTCCGGGGTTGAGGAGCACGACAGACGCGGAGAGTTTGCGCGTTTGCCTTGGGGCGGCGCAAGTCTGCGCATGGGGGAATTTGGAGCGGCTGCGCGTATCGGAGGTCTCGCCCGATCGTCGCTGCGAGCGGCAGCGAGTAGGGCACGGGCATCGGGCCATATTGTTAAACACAAAGTCATCCACGGGCGGGCTGCCCATGGGACGCTGAACATGGGCGTCCCGCCAAAACTTTCTACACAACTCTTTCCCGTGCGGGTTGAACGCGCTTGCTGTGCGTGGCTCGTGAGCGCGGGCTGAAGAGAAAACGCCGGCTATCATGATGTGGCGCCCGCGGCGACGGGGGTTGGAGG
>JBBRCR010000699.1:0-3362 GCA_038204695.1 Opitutales bacterium
TGGCGTCGAAGGTGGCGATGACCTGCGAGGTGGACAGCGTGCGCTGCTGGGTGACCTGCGAGTCGTGCATCCAGCTGTAGGACGTGTTCAGGGTGAACACCGTCTGCTCGCTCAGCTTGTAGTCCATTTTGGCGCCCATCGAGAAGCGGCTGCGGGGTGAGCCGATCAGCAGGGACGCCGCGGAATAGGTGTAGGCGGGACGGTCGAGCGTGGATTGGTGGGCAAGATCAGAGCGAATATCCGCGGTCGCCTGGACATGCCAGGTACCGGTCAGGAGCAGACCGATGTTCCTCTTGGCCCCCAGAATGGTCGAGTAACTGAAGTTCAGGGACGGCATCATCCCGTCGATCGGTTCCTTGTACCAGGCGTCGGCCGGCGCGCGACGGCCCCAGCGGTGACTGAAGCCGACCGCGTAAGAGAGGAAGTTCGCGTCGGCGCGGTCAAAGGCACTCTTCGTCACCATGTTCACGTTTCCGCCCGTCGAATCGGCGTCCATGTCGGGCGTGGGCGCCTTCGTGACTTCGACTGATTCGATCAGATTGAGGGATGTCTGCTCGAAGACGAAACCGCGCCCCGTGTTGGCGGAGTCGGACGAGGCGGGGAGGGAGAGCGTGCGCAATTCTCCGACCTGAGTGCCGGCGACTGCCGAGTACGGAGTGCGGGTGGGAGGGGGCGATGGCCGCGCCTGCCACGCCAGAATTCCGAGAACGACGGCCGCGGCGGCGGCAGGCACTGCCACCTGCCAGCGCCGGAACTCGGCCCGCTGCGGGTGGGCAGGCGTCGACGGAGCGGTCGAGACAGCCGCAGTTGCTAGACCATCGGCGGGAAATTCGCGCACGCGGTCAAGCAGCGTCCAGGTACCGTCAAATTCTCGCAGCAGGCGGGCGTGCCGGGCATCGGCCGCCAGCCAGCGTTCGAACTCGGCCTCTTCGGCAGCGCTCAAGCCCCGATCGAGGCGAGCCACCCACGCGAGCGCAGCGCGCTCGATCGCCGAGGGTTCGCGCGGCGTGCGTTCGTCGGCAGGTGAGGAGGGCGGAGTCATCGACTAGGGCGCAGGAGCGTCAGCGCAAGTGGACGGCGTTGGAGCCGCGGGGAGTCGGACTCGAACGGCCGCGGTCGAATCCGCGGGCCCGGAAATATTCGCGCACGCGAAAGATCCCAACCGTGATCTGGGCGCTGACCGTGTTCTCGAAAATGCCGAGCTGTTCCGCGATCGCCCGATGCGAGAACCCGTGGAGCTCGCGCAGCGTGAGCACCTGCCGGCAGCGCTCCGGCAGCGTAGCGATCGCCGCGGCCAGGAGGGCGAGCTCCTGGTCATGATCGAGAGCGTCCGCAGCGGGTTCATCCGAGACATCCACGAACGACGCATCCGTTTTCGCTATGGGTTCGAAGGAGACAATCCGGTTGCGACGGCAAAGATCGATGGCGGCGTTGCGGGCGATTGAAAACAGATAGGGCCGCGCTTCGGTGACGCGGCCGGAGCTTCGGGCCTGAATGAGGCGGGCGTACGTTTCCTGCACGAGGTCGTCGATGTCGCGCAGGGTCGGAAAGTGCGCCCGGAGATACGAGCGCAGGGCCCGTTCGTGCGGGTGCACTTCGGTGGCAAACCAACGGGCAATGTCCAGATCCTGCTGCGACATGGGCGCGGAGTATCGGCGGGGTTCCAGTAAAATTGGGGCGGGCGAGCGGGTCAGTTGGGCGATGTTGCCATCGACGTCAAGGCGGCAGCCCGTTCGTCGCGGCCAATTGTCATCTAGTAAAAAACCTCGGGGCAAGCTCCGAGGCATTGGACGAGACCGCCGCCAACTCATCATGCACGCTCTTTCGTTCCCCGTTCCGAACGAGCCACCCAGTGGCTGCGGCTTCCAGCCGCAGTCTTCACCGGCTGGAAGCCGGTGCCCACTTCCCGACCAAGCCGGAGCAAGCTCCGGGGTATCGAACCCAATGCGAATGAATGACGTGCCGGGCGCCCAGCCCAGCCCGGACCATATGTCATCTAATGAATGACATGCCGGTCGCGCCGCGCGGGAGGAAAAACGGGGCCGCTCAGAGCTGGATCGGCATGCCGACTTCGATGATCTGCATCGGCGGCAACTGATAATAATCGCGGGCCTGGCGGGCGTTCCGGCTGAGGAAGGCGTAAAAGTGCTTCTGCCATTCCCACATTTTCGAGTCACTGCCCGTGATGATCATCTCGCGGTTGAAGTAGTACGTCGCCTCCGACGGTTTCAGCGGGACGCCGGAAAAACCCCTCCCGGCCCGACCCCGGAAGATCCAGTTTCCTAGCAGTTAACGCAACGCGGGCCATCCAGCCCGCGCCACCGGCCCGACTGCCGCAGCCGCAACCGCAACCGCATCCCCTGAAGCCGGGGTCGCCGACCCCGGTCCCAACTGTAGCAGCGTCGCCTCCACGCACACACCGCCCCGTCCACCAACTTGGGGACGCGGCGCCCCCGCCGCGTTCAAGCCGAGCCACGCCTTAGTTCTGGCAGATCGCCGCGAGACCTCCGAAACGATGGGCGGCGCAGCCCTTGCCACGCCACAGCTACGCCGAGCGCCGGGACCGCGCAGCCCAAACGAGCACAGCAGACGGTGCGACCGCTCACTGGCGCACCGTCTGCCGCTTGAGTGCCGTGCGCCGTGTGCAAAGTGCAAAGTTTGACCCCATTTTCGGGCTCTTTCTTCCGGCGCGGCACGGTTCACTCGGCGTATCATTATCTGGCGCTCCGATTCGGGCCTTCCGTCTCCTTGTATGCGGCGACGGTGTACCTCGCGATGCAGGTAACGCGGGCCGCCACCATCACGTATCTCCTGGCCGTCCTGCTCGCCTCCATGACCCAACTGCCGGTGCTCGCCTGCATTGTCTTCGCCGCGGGCATCACGGCGATCTATACCATCAAAGGAGGCTTTGAAGCCGTGGTGTGGACGGATGTAATTCAGACCGTGGTGTTGTTAACCGGCGCGGTCGCCTGCGTCGGGTTCATTGTGCACGCTCTGCCCGGGGGAATCAGCCAGGTGTTCGGCGAGGCTTGGGCGGCAAACAAGCTTTCGCTGCGCGACCTCAATCCCGCGACCGGACTGCTCGAGCCCGTCGGCAGTGGATTTTCGCTTACGGAAAAAACCGCTCTGATGCTCGTGCTGGTCGGCGTCGCAAACTACCTTGCCGGGCAACTCGATCAGGATTCCGTGCAGCGCTGGTGCTCCGCGAAGTCAGACCGGGAAGCGCGCAAGGCCATGTACGTGCTCGGATTGGGCGCGATCCCGATCTGGACCGGTTTCATGTTTCTCGGCACCTGCCTGTGGGTTTATTATCAACAGTTCCCCAGTCCGGTGGCGGACGCGGTGCTGGCCGGCACGCGGAA
>JBBRCR010000700.1:0-3357 GCA_038204695.1 Opitutales bacterium
CACCGCCCCGGCTTCGACGATGTAGGTCTCGGTCAACGGTCGCATGCCCGAGGCCGCGATCGACAAATCGTTTTCGATCGTGAGCGTCGTGCCATTGGCGGGTACCGCCGCGCGCGGCTGGAGCAGCGACCACACGGCGAGCGCGAGCTGGCCCGTCGCCTCCCACTCCGCCTGATTGGCCGGCAGCGCGTCACGCACATACGCGTCGTAGGTTTTCTTCAGCGGCGCGCGCTCTGCGTCCCAGGCTACTTTCGCGAGCTGATATTTTTGCACCTCCTGCTCGTGCGGCGCCGGCAGCTCCTGGTCATCCGCGTTGTTGAAGAACGCGAACAGCTCATAAAACTCCCGCTGCGTTACCGGATCGAATTTGTGCGAGTGACACTCCGCGCAGCCGACCGTCAGGCCGAGCCACACGGTGCCCGTCGTGGAAACGCGATCGACAACCGCCTTGACGCGAAATTCCTCCGGGTCGACGCCGCCTTCCTTGTTGATCAACGTCTGGCGGTGAAAGCCCGTGGCAATCTTCTGCGCCGTCGTTGCCCCTGGCAGCAGGTCGCCCGCGAGTTGTTCGATCGTGAACTGATCGAAGGGCAAATCGCGGTTGATCGCATCGATGACCCAGTCGCGATAGAGATACGCGTACGGACGCGGCGAATCCTTCTCGTACCCGTCGCTGTCGGCGTACCGCGCCAGGTCCAGCCAGTGACGACCCCAGCGCTCGCCAAAGTGCGGTGACGCCAGCAGCCGATCGACCACACGCTCATAGGCATCAGCGCGGGTATCCTCCACAAAAAGCCTCACGTCTTCCCGGCTCGGCGGCAGCCCCAGCAAGTCGAAGCTCACTCGCCGCAACAACGTCGCGCGATCGGCCTCGGCCGAGGGCGTGAGTCGCTCCTGCTCGAGTCGCGCGAGAATGAAGGGGTCAACCGCGTTGCGCGGCCACGCCGCATTTTTCACCACCGGCCCTTCCGGACGCACAGGTGGTTGAAACGCCCAATGCTTGCTCCGCTTCGCTTCGTTCGCCCCCGCCTCCTCCGGCCACAGCGCCCCTTCATCGATCCACGCCTTCACCAGCGCCACCTGCGCCGGGGTGAGCGGATCGCCTTCGGGCGGCATCACCAAATCCGGATCGGCACCGGAAACATGAGTGTACAACAGACTCTTCGCGCTCTGGCCGGGAATGATGACGGCCCCGGAATCACTGCCCGTGATCGCGTCTTCCTTCCGATCGAGGCGCAACCCGGCTTTGTGTTTGTCGGGGCCGTGACATTCGTAGCAGCGATCCGCGAGGATCGGCTTGATGTCGCGATTGAAATCGATCGCTGCAAACGAGGTCGCGGCCGGGCCGGCGAGCAGGAGCGCGCATCGCATCAGCCGCGCCGTGGGCAGGCACAGATCAGGGGTAAATTGCAGTAACGCCATGAACGAAAAACCGCGCCGGCACGTTGGGTGGGAGCCCGGCAGCGGCAGATATCACCGGAAAATGATCGGGGTATGTCAAAACGCAATACCCGGCCGCGCCGTGAAGTTCACTCCTGGCGCGGATCTCCCGGGGGTCACGTCCGCCCCAGCCCGCGCCGCACTCCTGCGGCCGGGGTGATCTCGGCAAACAGCATCGCTTCGGCGTCGGGACCGTACGGGCCGCGAAGTGCCGGCGCTCCGTCTGGCCCGATCACCAGCGAACAGCCAATGCAGGGCCGGCCCTGCCACTCGCCCGCACTCATCCAGCCGACATTGCTGCAGCCGGCAATCCAGAGCCGATGTTCCCGCGCGACCACGCCATAGTTGTACAGCCACACGCGGCCATAAGGCTCGCGCGTGTTGTCGTGATCCGCCGGCACGGCCCACGCGCAGGGAGACAGGATTAACTCCGCGCCCATCAGTGCGAGCGTCCGGCTCACGACCTGCCCTGGCGCAAATCCGTCCGCGCAAATCATCAGCCCAATCGTCCCGTGAAGTGTCGCCGCGACGCCAAGCCGATCACCTTGCGCATACACCGCATGGGCCATCCCCAGCTCGTTCAGCTTGCGGTGGTGAAGAAGCAGCCGCCCATCTGAATCAAGAAGCACCGCTGAATTGTAGCGGAGCGCACCGGCGCGCTCGATCATTCCCGCGCAGACAAAGACGTGATGCTGCTGCGCCGCGGCGCGCAACCGCTCGCACGACTCGCCGCCGGGAATTTCATCGGCGGCGACCGCCGCCGAACCATGCGTCCACCCAAGATTCAACGCCTCCGGCAACAACACGACTTGCGCTCCCGCCGCGGCCGCTTGCGCAATGAATGACTCCGCCCGCGAGAGGTTTGCGCCCTTGGCGCCACCCTCGACCCGCATTTGGATGAGCGCGAGCTTCATGGCGTCGACTGGCCAAAATTCCGCAACGCAGGCAAGGCTGCAATCCCGGAGTTGTAACGAGCGCGCATTGTTCCGTGAGCTCACGTGTTGTTGCGTGCTGTCTTAACCGGAGGGGCGACTTTCCTGTCGCCCGCAACCGGTCCGCCGAACGTAATTCGGCGGCTGGAAAGCCGCCGTTCCGGCCGGAGTGAGCTTGTTGCAGCCGCAACGCTTCGCCCTCGTCGCTTTACAAAATGTGCCCGACCGTCGGCTCGAGCAGCCGCATGCGCATGGCAAACGTATGCGCGCGGTGGGAAAAATGCGGGGCTGGCGCTCGCCGCCACGATATGACCAAGCCGGGAAATCGCTTCGTGAAAAATTCCGGCAGACGCAGGATTGCCAGCCGGACGCCAATGGGACACCACGAGCCTCCATGCGCCTTCGCATTTCCTTTTCACCCCGCCTCGCGTTCATGCTCGCGAGTGCGGCCGCCTGCGCCGCCGCCGCGCCGCAAAAAACTCCCGCTGCCGCGGCGTCCGCGGCGCTGCGCGTCATGTCCTACAACGTGCGGACGTCCGGCGCACAGGACGGCGAGAATGCATGGCCAGAGCGAAAGGATTTCTTCTTTCAAACCATTGCCCAATTTCAGCCGTCGCTGATCGGATTCCAGGAAGTGCGGGAAAACCAGCACGACGATATCGTGGCCCGGCTGCCGGAATACACCTTCAGCGGCGTGGCGCGGGACGACGGCAAACGCCGCGGGGAATGGTCGCTCATCGGCGTCCGCAAGGACCGTTTCACGATTACCGACCACGGCAATTTCTGGCTCTCCGAACAGCCGACGAGCATCGGCAGCAAGTCATGGGATGCGGCGCTCACCCGAATCTGCAGCTGGGTTCGACTGCGCGATAACGTGACGGGTCGTGACTTCCTGTACGCGAACACGCACTTCGATCACAAGGGCGTGCTGGCCCGACGGAACTCGAGCCGCGTGCTGTCCGAACAGCTGGCCACCATAGCCCGC
>JBBRCR010000701.1:0-3353 GCA_038204695.1 Opitutales bacterium
GGGCAAAATCGAAGTCGCGGATGGTGCCGGTGACATCAAAGTCCTCCACCTGATAGGCGGTCATCGTCACCGGTTCGGTCCGCAGGGCGACCAGCGCAAGCGTCGCCGCCCCGCGGAAACTCTGCGGATCGCGAAAGCGGATCCGTTCGAAATGCCCCAGCAGGGGCAGATAGCGGCTGATGCCCGACTCGAGGTAGAATTTCCAGAAAACCGTTTGTCCGCGGCGGGGCCGCGCCCGCCCCACGAGGAACAAGGCCGTACGTTCCGAATCGAACCGCTCGGCTCGCAGCCGGGCCGAAAGCCGGAACGTGCCATTTTCGTACGTATCCATGACGAGCATTCGCCAGTAGGGTGTGGCCGGAATTTGCGATTCGTCCGAAATATCGACGCTCAGCGCGATACTGGTGTCCTGCTGGATTTCAGTCACCTCACCGAAACGAATCGTGTCGTTGAAACCGCTTTTCGCCTTCTTCGAAATGAAGCGGTCGAGAAACATGCCGCTCTCGAGCTGGAACCGGGGGATGGCGAGGAACAGCAACGCCGACACGCCCACCACGCCCACGAAAAGCACGGCGCCGAGGGCCAGCACCCGCCAGTTCGCCACCGCGCGCAAACGGCGGAACAGCTGCGGCCAGTTAACGTGGACGGCCCACAACGGCGCCGCCGCCACCGTGCCCGCCGCTCCCGGCGATTTGACGGGGCCGGCCTCCGCCAGCGTGATCACCAGCAGAAACGCGAGCGCACAGGCCGTGAAGAAGAGAATCTGAACCGCGAACGCCAGCGACACCGTCAGGACGCCCGCGATCACGATCAGGAACAATCCCAGGATGATGATTTGGAGATCATCGCGGCGCTGCCGGTAGGTGAGAGTTCGATACAGCAGCAACAGCATGTCCAGCCGCACCATCGCCGGCAGCAGTTCCGCGCGCAGCCACACATCGGCGGCGAAAAAGGCCACGATGGCCGGAAAGGCCAGCGTGTGGGTCAGGCGCGGCATCCGCGCGGGCAGCGTGGGCCAGATCAGCACGGCCACGGCGGCCACGGCCGTGAGTCCCATCAGGGTCCAGGCATCCACATCCATGTAGATCACCGTGCCCACTCCGAGCAACGTGAGCACGTTGCCCAGCATCCAGCGGAGTTGATGGAGTTCGTCCCCGGTCAATTGCGGTCGCTTCGCCGGCGCCGCCCCCGGGGCCGGCCCGCCGGGGCTAGACGGATGCGGCGAGTTCTCCATCGACATAAGCCGCCACGCCGCGCGCGCCTTCCGGCACGAACGTGATGATGTTTTGTTTGGCGATCCGCTCGTTGAGGGGGGGGACCGCCTCCTCGGAGGGGCTGAGCACCGCGAGCCGATCCATGAACGACTCGAGGTCGTGCACCCGCCGCACGAGCATTGGCGGCTCGGCATTGATCGCGACACCCTGCAGGCGGCCGGCGCGAAAAAGATCTTCGCCCAGCGTCGCCGCGAAACGAAGCAGCACTTCGAACTGTTCCGGGTGCGACCACACGCCGGCGTCTGTCCGCAACCACAGCGAGTAACCCTCGGCCGTCTCGGCGGCGAATTGGCGGACGAGCAACTGTCGCGTGCGCGCGCTTGCCTTCCAATGGATCAGGCGGTGCGAATCGCCCGTGGTGTACCGCCGCAGCGCGAGCAGATCGCCGCCGCTGCCCGCCCGCGCCACGCGTTCCCCCCCCGATGTGCGCCGCAGGGTCGCCGCCGGATGGCGCCGATATTCAATCTGGGCCGGCCAGACCACCGCGTGCTCCGCGAGGTCGCTGCCGATATCCTTCCGCAAAAATCCAAACGGAAACAGCGACCCGACGCTCGCCAGCTCAACGCGCAACCGGCCGCGCTTCTCCGGCTTCATCACCCATTCGACGCGCGTCTCCCCGGCCGGGTCCAATCTCGCCGGCAGCGGAACGCGGGCGCGTGCCTCCGCCTTTTCGGCCTGGGCCAGCGCGGCGCGCACGTTGATGCCGCGCCCCGTGATCGTCGACTCCGCGCGGGGGATCGCCTGCGCATCGACCGAACGGGCGGCAAACTCGAACCACAAACCGTACGTGGGCAGGAACGATTTGCGGTTGCGCAGGTCGAGCACCACGACCGTGTCGTGGCCGGCGCGCAGCGGCGGCGCCAGCGTCAGCCGCCAGAGCACGCCGCGCAGGTTCAGCCATGAAAGCACGCCGCTGAGGATCAGGCACGAGAGCAGCAGCGAGAGCGTGATGAACAGGATGTTGCTCGATGAATTGTAGGCGGCGGTCCCGATGCCGAGCGACAGCGCGATGAGCACGACGCCCGGCATGGTCGGCAGGATCCGGTGCGCACGTTGTGGATACACGAGCGCCCACAACAGCGCACTCCACGTGAACCGCCGCGGCCGGCGCCGCGCGCCCGGCCCGGACCAGTCGTGCTCGGCCGATGCATTCATGGGTGCGACCGTGGTCGGGAGTGTCGTCGCCGCGGGCGCACGCGCGTGGACCCGGCACCCGTCATGGCGGCGTGGGGATCGACGCCAGGATCCGCTTCAAGGCGGCAATCACCGCCCGCCTTTCCTCGAGCGCGTCACTCGTCTGCCGGGCGAGCGCCAGCCGGTGCGCAAACACCGGCGCGACCAGTTCCGCGACATCCTCCGGCAGCACGAAGTCGCGCTGATGCACCAGCGCCCGGGCCTGCGCCGCGGCGCGCAGGGCAACGCCGCCGCGCACGCTCGCCCCCGCCCGAAACTCCGACTCCGTACGGGTCGCACCCACCATCTTCAGGATGTACTCCAGCACCGTGTCCTCGACGAACACCTGTTGGGCCAGCGATTGCAGCGCCAGAATTTCGGTTCGCGTGACCACCGGGTTGAGCGCAATCGAGTCATATCCGCCCCGCACGGTCCGCAGGATCTCCAACTCGTCGTTCGCCTCGGGATAACCCATCCGGAGCCGCATCAGGAATCGGTCCATCTGGCTCTCCGGCAGCGGAAAGGTGCCTTCGTAATCCACCGGGTTTTGCGTGGCGAACACCATGAACGGCGCCCCCACGGCGTGCGGCTCGCCATCGATCGTGACGCGCGCGCGATCCATGACCTCGAGCAGCGCGGATTGTGTCTTGGGTGTGGCGCGGTTGATTTCGTCGGCCAGAACCACGTTGGCGAAGACGGGCCCCTTCTTGAAGACGAACTCCTTGACGGTTTCGTCATAAATGGCGACGCCGGTAACGTCGCTCGGCAATAGATCGCTGGTGAATTGGATCCGCGAAAAAGCGCAGTCCATCGAGCGCGCGAGCGAGTAAGCGAGCGTCGTCTTGCCCACGCCCGGCAGATCCTCGATCAGCAGGTGACCGCCGGCGGCGAGGCAGATCAACACCT
>JBBRCR010000702.1:0-3349 GCA_038204695.1 Opitutales bacterium
GGTGACGCTGGAGCGACTCGACCTAGCGCAAAACACGCTGGTGATTTTCACGTCCGACAACGGACCTGAGGTCACCGGCCCGGCTACCCGCCGCATGACGGATGACGAATCCACCGGCCCCGGCTTCGACAGCTTTGCCTCGGTGGGCCGCACGGGCGGACATCGCGGCCGCAAACGCTCGCTGCTCCAAGGCGGCATCGGCGTTCCTTTCCTCGCGCGCTGGCCCGGCAGGATTGCCGCAGGAAAGATCGACGACACGACGGCGCTTACGGCCGTGGATATGCTCCCCACCCTCTGCGCAATAGCCGGCGCCCGGCTGCCGGCCCGCTACCTCGCTGACGGTATCGATCAGACCCGCGCATTCGAAGGCCAGCGCGGCTCGGGGCGCACGCGACCAATCTTCTGGCAATGGCAGTCCGCCACGAAAGCCGGCGACACGTGGCCGGCGCTCGCCGTGCGCGACGGCGCATGGAAACTGCTGGTCGCAAAGGATGCGCAGCAGTTTCAACTCTTTCGCTTTCCCGAGGATCGCCTCGAGAAAACAAACCTGAGCGAAGCCGAATCCGCCGAAGTGACGCGGCTGAAGGCTCTCCTCGCCGCCTGGACCGCCACGCTCCCGACGCAGCCCGACGCCGCGTGTTTGTCGGCGCGCCGGGCGAAATAATGTTTCTCCATTAACATCGATCCTTTTTGCCCGTTCGTCTGGATTTCTGCGTACGTCTCCTTCCTCACTCCTATGAAATCAGTCTACCCGCTTCTCGCGGCCACTCTTCTGCTTGCCGGCCTCACGTCCGTCGTGGCGGCTCCCGCTGCATCCAAAATCAAAGTACTGATCGTCGACGGGCAGAACAACCACGCCTGGGCCACGACCACGCCCCTGCTCCGGAAAATCATGGAAGACACCGGCCGCTTCACGGTCGATGTCTCCACCACGCCGCCGTCCCGCCCGCAGGCGCCGAAGCTGCCGCCGAACTCGACGCCCGAACAAAAGACCGCCCACCAGAAAAAGCTCGAATCGCTCGCGGCAGACCAAAAGGCGCACGATGCCACGACTCCCGCGCGCTGGGCCGCCTGGCGCCCGAAGTTCTCCAACTACAGCGCCGTAATCTCCAACTACAATGGCGAGACGTGGCCGGCCGAGGTGCGCACCGCGCTGGTCGATTACGTGAAGCATGGCGGCGGCTTCGTCTGCTACCACGCCGCGAACAATGCGTTTCCCGACTGGCCGGAGTACAATACGATGATCGGCATCGGCGGCTGGGGCGGTCGCAATGAAAACTCCGGTCCACTCCTTCGCCTGCGCGCCATGGGCTGGATCAAGGACACCACTCCGGGCAAAGGCGGCGGACACGGTCCGCAGCATGAATTTGTGGTCGAGACGCATGTGCCCGAGCACCCCATCATGCGCGGATTGCCGGCAAAATGGATGCAATCAAAGGATGAGCTTTACCACCAACTGCGTGGCCCCGCTGAGAACGTGACTGTGCTCGCGTCGGCGCTCTCCGACGTCACGAAGGAAAAGGAGCCGATGCTCATGATCATCCCGTATGGCCATGGTCGCGTTTTCCACACGACGCTCGGCCACGCCATCGACGCCGTGAGCGGCGCGGGATTTCAGGTGACGTTTGCCCGTGGCGTGGAATGGGCCGCGACGGAAAAGGTGACGCTGCCGGCGCCGCGCGCGGGTGAGATGCCGGCGGATCGGGCGGGCCTTCGGCCGATCGGCGCAGAGTAGCACGACGCCCATGAAAATCACCCTGCTCACCACGTTGCTGGCCGCCGCGCTTTGCCGCGCGCTCGGCGTCGCTGGGATGGCCGCGCCACCCAACATCCTTGTGATCCTCGCCGATGACCTCGGCTATTCGGATATCGGCTGCTACGGCGGCGAGATTGCCACGCCGAATCTCGACTCGCTGGCGCAGGGCGGTTTGCGTTTCACGCAATTCTACAACACCGCGCGTTGCTGGCCCTCGCGCGCAGCGGCGATGACCGGCTATTACGCGCAGCAGGTGAGGCGCGATGTCATCCCGGGAATCGTGAGCGGCGGCGGCAACCGCGGCACGCGCCCGGCGTGGGCGCCACTCGTAACCGAGTTTCTCCAGCCGCTGGGTTATCGCACCTACCATTCCGGCAAGTGGCACATCGATGGCAAACCGCTCGAGAACGGTTTCGATCACAGCTTCGAAATCGGCGGCGGCCAAAGCAATTTCTTCAAGGCACCGGGGAACACGGACGACGGCATGCCGAACGCCCAGACGCCGGATTATTACGTCACCACCGCGACGGCCGAGCACGCCGTCAAATATCTGCGCGAGCATGCGGCGAAGTTTGGCGGCCGGCCTTTCTTTCAGTACCTCTGCTTCACCGCGCCGCATTTTCCGCTGCATGCGCCAGCGGCGGACATCGCGAAATATCGCGACACCTACAAGAAGGGCTGGAACGTCATCGCGGCAGAGCGTTATGCGCGGCAGAAAAAGATGGGGATCGTCTCACATCCTCAGCCGCCCATGGAACTCCACGTCGGGCCTCCGTACGCTTTCCCGGATCAGGTCGCGTTGCTGGGGCCGGGGGAGGTCGATCGTCCGCTCCCGTGGAACGAACTGAACGATGTGCAGCGTGAATTTCAGGCGGCCAAGATGGCGATTCACGCCGCGATGGTCGACCGGATGGATCAGGAGATCGGCCGCGTGACCGCGCAACTGAAGGCGATGGGCGCGTTTGAAAACACGCTGATTTTGTTTGCCTCGGATAATGGCGCGAGCGCCGAGATGATGGTGCGCGGCGACGGGCATGACCCGAAGGCGCCGATGGGCTCGGCTAAAACCTATCTCTGCCTTGGCCCCGGATGGTCGAGTTCCTCCAACACGCCTTTCCGCCGGCACAAGACATGGGTGCACGAGGGCGGCATCTCGACGCCACTGATCGCGCACTGGCCGGCCGGCATCAAAGCGCGCGGCGAGTTGCGCCACACACCCGCGCACCTCGTCGACATCGTGCCGACGGTGCTGGAACTCACCGGCGCGGAAAAACCGACCACCATCAAGGGCCACGCGGTGCCGCCACCACCTGGTCGCAGTCTGGTGCCGGCGCTCGCGAAGGACGTCAACGTGCCGCATGATTTTCTCTGGTGGGAACACGAGGGCAACCGCGCGATTCGCGCCGGCGACTGGAAACTGGTCACGGTCAAGAACGGGGAATGGGAGCTCTACGACTTGAGCCAGGACCGCGGCGAACAGAAAAACCTTGCGGCCTCACGTACCGAAAAGGTGCGGCAACTCGAGACGATGTGGACGCAGCAGCTGGAGCAAACGCGGCGGCTCGCATTGACGGATCCGCCGGCCGACACCGG
>JBBRCR010000703.1:0-3343 GCA_038204695.1 Opitutales bacterium
GGGCCACTCCGCTCCTGTACAGAGTCTTTCGAAGATCGCTGCCATGTCGCTGGCTCTTTGATCAATGAATGCATCAAAATCGCCGGCCGCGAGCGCGTCGTAATCGATCTCATGAGAAGCGACGCGTTGTCGCACTTGCTCTTCGCCAAGCGCCGCAGCATCGGCGCGATCGCGGAGGTACTCGATCGGCGGCTTCGCCGAAATTGTGCGGTTAGTCCGCCACGTGATGAGCGCACAGTTGAGGGCGATTGTTGCCCTCACGTCGTCGATTCCGTTGTCGCGGAGAAACGCGAGTGGATCGAGGTGGTGATACTCCCGTCTCTGGACATTTTGCGGCGAGATTGGAGCGCCATCCGCAATGTCGAGGGCGCCTCGACGGAATGACACGCAAAGGATCGCTCTTGCGAGTCGCTCTCGCCGCTTCGGCCACCCGGCTGCCCTGATTTCCTCGGCCGTAGGCAGCGGCATCTGGAAGATGTCAGCTGCGGCCGCGGTGCTGCCGGCCTTCACCGCCGGCAGCATGCTTTCGAAATCTTGGTAGCTTGACGTGGCCGCGGCGAATTCATAGCGGCTCGTCACAAACGCCCGCCAGAGGTAGCTGCGTAGAAGGGTGCGGACATTGCCGAGACGATCGGGCGCTTCCGGCGCATATGCCCAAAGGGCGGTCAGCGGCGCAAGAACGACGCTGCTTGGGAGCCTCTCTCCATCGGGAATGTGCTCCTCCTTCAGGAATGAAACGAGGCCATTCGCGCCAGCGACAATCAACGGCCACTCTCGGATCATTCGCTCGAAGTCTAGGAACACGAGCTCGCGCTGCGTCGGGCGCCTCCCTTGGAGTAGCGCCGCCGCGGGAAGAACAAGGTCCCGCGGCGCGATGTACCGCTCGAGTTCTGGAACCTGTCCTTCGAGCGAAGCGACCAGGTCATGAAGCGACTCGCCGGTTTCTCCTTCGACGCGCGCAACGATGATGTCAAAAGCAGTGAGCGGAACGGAGCGCGTGTTCATCTTCACGAAGACGTTCAGCACGACCGCTTCCGACGCTTCGACTGGGAGGGCGAGGAACGGAAGGTTAAAGTGACTTACGCGCTCGCGAAGATCCATGACAAGCGGCATGAGGTCCCATTGGTTTGCCTGATTGCCATCGGTAGCCGTGGCGAGCCACTCCTTCCAGTGCTTGTCGTCCTCCGGCAGGAGCAGGTCGAGCGGGATCAGACCTCGACCGAGAACCTGTTTCGGGTCGTCGCACCAGACGGGATATCGCTGGTTGCCGCGTGACCACCGTGCCTGTGGAACAACTCGATAGTCGCGTTGGCCATCCTCGTCGGCATCCATGTCCCGAACATCGATGTAGTAGACGTGATCCGGATAGTTCTGGGTCAATGCCCTCCACAGCGCCGTGAGCCGCTGCTGACCATCAAGGACCAATTCCGTCATGCGTTCTGTAGGTTCTGGCGCACCGGCCAGCGGGCGGTGATGGAACGGCGCCTTGTCACCGATTTCAAGGACGAGGACGGCTCCGGCGGGTAGGCCGTCGATGACTGTCTGAACGAGATCAGCCACCTCAGTCGTACCCCAAGCTTCGAATCGTTGGAAGCGAGGAAGCTGTAACTGGCCAGTTCTCACGCGTGTGAGCCATAGCGACAAGTCGCGGTTTCGGGCGTCCAAAGCAATCTCCCTTTCGCTGAACTGGCATTATCAGGCGAGTGACGGCTGCAAAGCACATGCGAAACGGTAACGGCGCCACCCTCGGATTCGAGCAGACGCTGTGGGCTGCGGCTGACAAGCTGCGTGGCCACCTCGATGCTGCCGAATACAAGCACGTCGTTCTCGGACTCGTCTTCCTGAAGTACATCTCGGACGCCTTCGAGGCGCGGCGCAAAGAGCTGCTCGCCGAGGTTGGCCAGGGGGCGGATCCCGACAGCCCCGACGAGTATCGGTCCGAGAACGTCTTCTGGGTGCCGCCGGAGGCCCGCTGGGAGCGGCTGCAGGCCAACGCCAAGGACCACGGCGTCATCGGTTCGATGCTGGATAAGGCCATGGACGCCATCGAGAACGAGAACCCGGTCCTCCGCGGGGTGCTGCCGCGCGAGTACAACAAACCCAGCCTTGACAAGCGTCGGCTGGGTGAGCTGGTCGATCTGATCAGCACCATCGGCTTCGATGCCGATGCGCATCGGGCGCAGGACATCCTCGGCCGCGTCTACGAATACTTCCTGGGGCAGTTCGCCGGGCGCGAGGGCAAGAAGGGCGGCGAATTCTATACGCCGCGCAGCGTGGTACGGCTGCTCGTCGAGATGATCGAGCCGTATGCCGGGCGGGTGTACGACCCGTGCTGCGGCTCATCGGGCATGTTCGTGCAGTCCGAGGAGTTCATCCGGGCGCACGGAGGGCGGATCGGTGACCTGTCCATCTTCGGCCAGGAATCGAATCCGACGACCTGGAAACTGGCGAAGATGAACCTCGCCATCCGCGGCATCGACGCCAACCTGGGGCCGGAGGCGGCCGACAGCTTCTATCGCGACCTCCATCCGGACCTCAAGGCCGATTTCATCCTGGCCAATCCACCGTTCAACATGAGCGATTGGGGCCAGCCGCAGCTCCGCGACGACGTCCGTTGGAGGTACGGCACGCCGCCGGCCGGCAATGCGAACTTCGCATGGGTGCAGCACATCGCCCACCATCTGGCGCCGGACGGGATCGCCGGCTTCGTCCTTGCCAACGGGTCGATGAGCAGCATGCAGTCAGGCGAAGGCGATATCCGCAAGAGCCTGGTCGAGGCCGACCTGGTCGACTGCATGATCGCCCTGCCGGCGCAGCTCTTCTACGGCTCCGGCATCCCGGTGTGCCTCTGGTTCCTGGCCCGAGACCGCTCGGGAGCCCCCACCAAGGGCGCCAAGCCGATGCGCGACCGCCGCGGCTCCACCCTCTTCATCGACGCCCGCAGCGCTGGCACTCTGCTCGACCGCACCCACCGCGAATTGACCGATGCCGACATCGCCCGCATCGCCGGCACCTACCACGCCTGGCGCGGTGAAGAAGGCGCCGATGCTTACGTCGATGTCCCCGGCTTCTGCCGGTCCGCACCGCTCGACGAGATCCGGGAACACGGCCACGTTCTCACCCCCGGCCGTTACGTTGGGCCTGTAGCCGCTGATGAGGACGCAGAGCCGTTTGAGGACAAGCTCGCGCGCCTGAGAGCTGCCCTGGAGCAGCAATTTGAACAAGGGCGGCAATTGGAGGATGCGATCCGCCAGCAGCTCGCCTCGCTCTGGCATGGCTGAGTCAACGAGTTGGGCCGTGGCGCCACTCGGGGATTTCATCGAACTCAAGCGTGGCTACGACC
>JBBRCR010000704.1:0-3321 GCA_038204695.1 Opitutales bacterium
GACGGAGGGGGCTGTCCATCTTCGGCGTGCCGAACCAGCGATATGCGCCGCGAAGGTACGAGTACCGAACTCGCAGTACTTCGCAGATCGGCACCGCGGCAATCAGCTAACGGGTAACGCACTGACCCCATCCGCCCGTCCCCACCAGCGCAATGTTGCAGGTGAGTCCCGGCAGTTTTCGCAGCTCGGTATGGAATCCCTCGATGATTCGGCCCGCTTCGTACACGGCGCCGCTGCCCATCGCCGCGGAAAAAATCCCCGACGAGTGACCAGTCGGCCCTGCCACCGCCACAGCCCAGGTACTCGCGCCACGCCGTGCCACCGTACCCTCGCCCTTTCGCGCGGTCTCGAATGCGAGCGCGATGTCGCTGCGCTTCGCCGCTTCGATCAATTCGCGCCGCGTGATCTCGACCGGATCGCCGACCGATTCCTCGTCGCCGGTTAGCGCGACGATGATCTGGGTCTCGTCCAGTGCGCCGGCCGCCTGCAGCGCCTTCAGCGCGTAAATGAGCACGACATCGCCGCCCTTGATGTCATTCGCACCCGAACCGCGCCCCCGGTCGCCGTCGCGCACGAACGTGCCGCCCGGCCGCACCGTATCCAAATGTCCAATCAGCAGAAGCCGCTTTCCGCGACTCCCCCTGCGCTCAGCAAACAAGTGTCCTGCGCGCCTGGTCTGCTCGGGCAGCGGAATCCACTTCGGTGCAAACCCAAGCTTCGTCAACTCCGCCGCAAAGAAGTCCGCCATCTGGCGCACCCCAGCAAGATTCTCCGACGGGCTGTCGATTCGAACTGCCTGTTCGACCATCCCGGTCATCTCCTCCTGCCGCGCCAACGCCCAATCCGCAATCGCGCGCTCGGCTGGCGCGAGCGCCGCGATTACCGGCGATCCGAACAGTGCGCACGCGACCAAACAGCACTCGCGAAAGAGTCGGCGCGACAGGAGCAATTTCATGCGCATGAGTGAGCGTCCCACCTGCGAGAAGTAAAGCCGGGGTGCGTCATGCGCCGCGCGCCGCAATTCGACGGGGCAAGCGCCGCAGACGCACAATCATGATTGCGACGGATGCCGGCCATCCCGCCGACCTACACCACGAACTCGATGTTCTGGCTGACTTCCGCTTTCGTCTCGAGCACGCGGACCACGGCCGTGGCGCGATGAGTTCCCGCCGTGATATCCGGCAACGCCACGCGATGATGATAATCCTCGTACGAGGTGGGCCCGCGCTTCCGCGCCACCAACTCCGCAGGAGTTTCGCGGCCATCCAACAGCACCTTCACGAATTCGGCCAGTGGCTGCTTGGCCAAGCCCTGCGCCGTGTTTTCCCACGCACAGCGCACGCGCAACACGACACCCCGATCCGGCCGGCCGGCCTCGAGCTCGTCGGCCGGCGTCAACGCCACCATCGAAACCATCGGTCGCTGGATTGCCGGATTGTCCCACCACTGCCAGTCGCGTGCATGCGCCCGCACGAATGCCAGGACCTCGGGCGAACCGGCGTGCATCCACGTCTTCCCGCGCGTGCAAACATCGCGCCGTACCGCCGCGACCCAGTTCTGTTTCAGCGCATTCAGCCAGCCGTCCCAAGTGGGTTCCGTCGCCAGGAAAAGAGTACGAAACGCGGTCGTCGTATCGGCAAACCACCAGGGGTCCGGACCGTGCGCATCCTGCAGTGCGATGTACGGAATCCGCCCGCGCCAGCGTTTCAAGAATGGCTCCGTGTTGGTGAAGTCGGGATTGCCAAAGTGAAACGTGCTGATCGCGGCAAACCCGCCGCGCTCCACCGAATCATCGAGGAACATGCGCACGAGTTCTTCGTTTTCGCCGAACTGCCAGATGAGCCGGCCGCCGCCACGCTGGAGCGGGTTTAGCCGCCGCTCGCGGAACTCCGGCCACGTCACGACGCCCTTGTTCGCGAGCGAGGCACCGACGTCACCCGTGGGCGGCGCCATCATGTCGCTCGTGTGGCTATACGTGCCCAGCCCCGGCACATTCACCCAAGTCCCATATTCCTCATTCGCGGGGAAGAAGGTCACCAGTACCTTCTTCTGCGCGGCGATCGCCTGCGCCCGCGCCAGCCAGCCGGGCTTCGCGTTCTTTGCGCCCCAGAGACTAATCCGCAATCCGCGCGCGAGTTCCACGGCGTCCGCCGGACTCCCCTGCCCATGCGACTCGATCTGGATCGTGAAAACCTTCAGCCCTGCGGGCAGCTTCGCCGCCGGTGCCGCGGACGGACGGCGGCGGACACGATCCAGTGTATCCATCGCGCCGAGCGCATCGAGTGCATCGAGGGCGTAGAACGTGGCAGTGGCGTTGCTGAACCAGCCTGGCCGGTCGCCGAAGCCACCATCGGAATTCGCCAGCGAATGAATATAACGGATACACGCCTCGCGATCGGCCGGGGCGCCGCCGGCCAGCTTCAACGCGCGCAACGCCGCGCGCGTATACGCGATGTCGTCCACCCCGCCAAACTCCGGCTTGGCCGCAAAGGTGAATCCGCCCTTGCCCCCTCCGTCCTTCAGCTGGCAGGCGCGCAACCATGCGACGAGTTCGTCCTTCTTCGTGAGCTCCCGGCCGAGCACGGCCAGCGCCTGCAAAGCCCACAGCGTGTTCATCACATGACCGTCGCCGCCGTCGGCCGCCGGAGTGTTGTTGAAGCTGCCGTTGGCGCGCTGCCGCTCCCCGATGTATCGCGTGAATGCCTCCGCGAGTCCGGTCACTGGCAGTTCCAACAACCGGTGACCAAACACGGCGCCCAGTTCGGACTGCATCACCGGATATCCGTGACGCTCGTACTGCTTCAGGTACACGACCGGCTTGGTCCACGCCGAAAACTTCCCCCGAAACTCCGAGACGTCGGCCTCCAGCCACACCAGCGCCTGCAACTGCTGGAAGTCGAACACGCGGCGCTCCTGCTCGAGTTTCTTGATGTGCTGCGGGTGATGCGTGCGCACGTACGCGGTCAGCGCCTCTTTCCGCGGCGGCGTCCGCCCCAGCAACCGGTAACTGCCAATCACGCCGAAGGTCGGCGTCAGGTGCGAAATCTCGAGATCATCCCAGCCGTATCCACCATCTGGACGCGCGAGCGTCTCGAGATACCGCGTGATCATGTCCACCGCCGGCGCGCCGGCCGGGTGCACGGCTCCGGCGCGAATTCGCGCCGGGCAGGCGGACGCGGCCCCGGCCACGCCCAGCAGTTTGATGATTTCGCGGCGGCTGACCGGCAGGGAGTTCATGGCATGGCCTGGAGGGATCGCTCAGTTGCCCTTCTTCTTGTTCCCGCGCTTCTTTTCGGCGGCCTGACCACCGGCTACGCGCAC
>JBBRCR010000705.1:0-3307 GCA_038204695.1 Opitutales bacterium
ATCTCTTCACGGACGATCACAGCGTCCGGACGATCGGCGCCTACGCGAACTCACCGGACGCGTATCCGTGGGTCAATACGCCGAACATCGACCAACTCGCGCGCGAGGGCGTGCGTTTCACCTCCGCCTACACCGGCGCGAAATGCGTGCCCTCGCGTGGCACTGCGCTAACCGCGCGGTTGCAGACGGGCTACACCAAGGCGACGCCGTACTGGCCTTCCCAACTGCGCTCGCACGGCTACTACACCGGGATGGTGGGCAAGTGGCACTGGAATGTGCCGCGCCACGGCGACGCGTGGGATTGGTCGGTGGTGTGGCCGCACTTCGAGGGCAATTCGGGAGATGGCGACGGGAGCGACTATTACGTCGGTCAGCAGGTCAGCATCAATGGCGCCCCACTCGTGCCGCTGGGTGGGTACAGCACGGATCGGTACGCCGACTACACGGTGCAGTTCTTGCAGGAGCGGGCCGCGGAGAAGAATCGGCCGTGGTACTTCTGGGTGTGTTTCGCTGGCGTCCACGGTCCGTACACGCCGGCGGAACGGCACCTGAAGGAGTATCTCGACGCACCGGCGACGGAGATTCCGGTGGATGTCTTTGGGCCGCGTCCCGACAAGCCCGAGAACGCCGTCCACTTCTCCCGGTGGACGAAGGATGTGGAGGGGCGTCCCACCATCCAGGGCCGCTCGCTTGATTCCTGGGTCAAACAGTACAACCAGGCGGTGCGAGCACTTGATGAAGCGGTCGGCCGCATCATGCAGGCGCTGCGCGACACCGGGCAATTGGAGAACACGATCGTCATCTTCACGGCGGATCAGGGTTTCGCCTGGGGGCAGCACGGCTACCGCGACAAGATTGCTCCCTATGACGCGAACCTGCTGGCCCCGCTGATCGTGTCGCATCCGAGCCGCTTTCCGCGCGGCACGGTCTGCCGGGTGCATGTCAACGGGGCGGACATCATCGCGACGATCCACGCGTCCACGGGTTTGCGGGACGTGGCGACGGACGGCCGTGATTTGACCCCGCTGCTGGCGAATCCATCCCGCACCGGCTGGAACGAGCAGCCGATGATTCAGACCTACACGGGCAATCTTTATGGCGACGAAGCGATCCGCGCCGCGCTGCAGAAGGCGCGGGCGACGGGCGACTGGAGCGCGCTCATCGCCGAGCGGGTGACCGGCACGCGCGCGTGGCTGATGCTGCGGGCGGGCCGCTACAAGTACGTCCGGTATCTGCATGAAGGATACATCGAGGAGCTCTACGACCTCGAGGCGGACCCGCGCGAATTGACGAACCTGGCGGTGCGAAGGGAGAACCACGCGCAACTCGCGGCGATGCGCGGAAAGCTGCTCGAGGCGTTTGCGGCGCGCGGCGCGACGTTCCTGCCCTTGCTCCCGCCGCCGCGCGTGCTCGATGCCCCGGACAAACCGGGTGAGCCGCCGGCACCCACGAAGAAAAATCGCGCGGCGCGGGAAAAGGCGCGGAAGTAACGTCAGCTGGAATTTCCGGTTTCGTCGTGGCTGAGCGGGTCGTGGGACGGTTATCCGCGTCTTGTCCTCACGGCTTGCCGTGACGCAGCGCTCGCGCAGCGCTCGCACCAACTCGGCTTGCGCCGATTTCGTGATTTTGTTTCCGTGATGGCTTCCGAATGGAGGCGCCCATGGTAATTGGATGCGCGCCACTCGATCCACCCGACCAAGGCGTGGCTCACGTGAGGCTTGGGATGTTATGCTCATTCCTCCGCCCTCTGTGTACATCGGTGCACTCTGTGCTGAAAGGATTGCCGACGGCCCCGGACTGCGGGCATCTCCATAGGACGATGATCGAAACGTCTGCCCACGCGTCGCGGAAACGCTGGCTCACCTCATGGCTGCTTCTCGGGGTCGTGTTGCTCGCCGAACGGCTTCCGGCCGCGCCTCGATTTCTCCGCGACACTGATGCGATCGATCACGTGATTGAGCTCGTCGACCGCCGTCTGGCCCTGATGCCGGAAGTGGCGGCCGGGAAATTCCTTCAACAAAAGCCCATCGCCGATCCCGCGCGCGAGCGTGACGTCATCGAGCAGTCCAGCGCCGATGCGGCCGCCATCCACCTCGATCAAGACGCGGCCCGCGCGTTCTTCTCCGTCCAGATCGGGTGGGCGCGCGCCGTGCAGGAAAATCTGTTCGCGCAGTGGCGCTCACGAAATGAGCAACCGCCGGCGGCCCGTGATCTCGCGCGCGAGATTCGGCCGCAGCTTGATAATATTGGCCGCGCGATGCTACCGGCTGTGTATATAGCGAGCACGGCATTGATGGAGACGCCCGCCTCGGAATTGAGCGCGCGGGCGGCGCGCCTGCTGCGACACCCCGGTGCGACGCGTGAGCTGCTCCCGGAACTCGTTCGTGCCCTCGGGGCGATGCGCATCACCGCGGCGCCGAGCTGGCAATCGCTCCAACGGGTGGGCGTTCTCCGGGTCGGAACCACGGGCGATTACGCGCCGTTTTCCGATGACCGCGGCGGTGAACTCCGCGGCCTGGATATACGTTTGGCCGAGGATTTGGCGAAATCATGGGGCGTGACGCCCGTGTTTGTGCGGACAACCTGGCCCTCGTTGATGAACGATCTCGGGAATCGGCGGTTCGACGTCGCGGTGTCGGGGATCACTATAACGCTGGACCGCAGCCGGCAGGCCGCGTTTTCCGTTCCGTATTATTTCGATGGCAAGACGCCGATCGCCCGGAGGGAGAATGCGGAAAAATATTCCTCGCTGGAGAAAATCGACCAGCCCAGCGTCCGGATCATCGTGAATCCGGGCGGCACGAACGAGCGCTTCGTGCGGGAGCACATCACGCGCGCAACGATCACCGTCCATCCCGACAACCGCACGATTTTTGACGAGATCGTCGCCGGCCGCGCCGACCTCATGATTACCGATGGCGTCGAAGTCCGGCTCCAGACCCGTCGGCATCCCGAATTGCGGGCCACCATGGCCGCGCCGTTCACGCGGGTGGGAAAAGCGATCCTCCTGGCGCCCGGTTCGGAGCTGACGGCGCGGATCGACACCTGGCTGGCCCCGCAAGTGGACCGCGGTGAAATCGCGAAGCAGTTGAAGGAGGAGTTGGAAAACTCACGCTAGCGAAACGACCCTCCGCAGCGGCACCCCGCATCTTCCCGACCCCGCTTGCACGGCATAGGGATCGACGGCGAGCTGAGCCGCAGGCCGGGCGCGGAGCTGATCGAGGAATCATGGATTGATCCGCCGAACCCGAATGGCGTATTCTGTCGGGTGCGCCTTCGGCGGCATCTGGACGCCAGAGAATCTGGT
>JBBRCR010000706.1:0-3298 GCA_038204695.1 Opitutales bacterium
CACGTTGTCCTACGATTTCAACCCGGCCAAATTTCACCGGTGGCTCGGGCAGAACAGCCTGAGCGCGATGGGACAGTTCAGCCGCAACGACGCCGACCAGGACATCATGCATGTGGTCAACCTCGCCTCCGTCGGACGCGCGGGCTTCAGCAACGATGCGCTGGCCGCGGTGCATGTCGTTCGGCAGCGGGCCTATTTCCCGAATGGCCAGATCGCGTATCCTCTGCCCGACCAACTCCAGATGGTAATCAACGCCGACCGCTTGAACGCCTACGGCACCGCAGTCGGGGCCGGCGCAACCGAAAGCGTGCCGCTCAACCTCGCGCTGCGCCAGCACCTCAATTCCACGAAGTCCCGCTTCGAGGATGAGGCTCTCTCGCTCGGCTGGCAGGCGCGTTGGTTCAAGGACCGCCTCGTCACCGTCGTCGGCTATCGCCATGACGACACCAAGAGCTTCGCCGTGCCCGACGTGCGCGGCTACATCGATCCGGCGATCCCCGGCGCGGCGACCGATCCGTTGATGCGCTATTATCTCCCGTCGCGCCAGATCCCGCTCAATTCCCAACCGACCGTGACGGCGGCGGGCACGACGCGCACCTATGGGGCGGTCTACCACGCTCTGCCGTGGCTGTCGCTCACCTACAACCGGTCGCAGAATTTCAACCCCGTCGGCAACGCGTCCTGGGTGAACTACCAAGGCGAGCCGGCGCCAAATTCGGAAGGTTCAACCGTCGACTATGGCGTGCGGTTCTACGTGCTGGACAACCGGCTGTCGGTCTCGCTCAACCGCTTCACCAACGCCGCCAACGACCAGGCGCGCAATGCCAACGCCTATTCAAATGCGATCAAGGGCATCTTCACCCGACTGCGCACCAACTACAAGGACCGCGGCGACTCGCATTTCCGCACGATGGCGGAGCAGGGCGCCTACCCGGCGGATTCGACCGACGTATCCGATACGTGGAGTTTCCAGGCGGAAGGTTACGAGCTGAACCTCGTGTTCAACCCGACCGCCCAGTGGCGGATGTCCGTGACGGGCAGCATCAACACCACCGCCCTCGGGGCGCACTTGCGGTCGCTGGGCAATTATCTGCAAACCGAGTCGCCCTACCAGGGCCTCACGACTTGGCGCCGATATGTGACCGAACTCCGCAAGGTGGCCGCCGGCCAGGGCTCGGGTTCTTTCGATTTGAATCCCGCCGATCCGTCGGCGCGCGCTCAAGCGGACACGGACGCTACCTACCTCGAGCAACAGGCCAATTCCGCCGAGCGCATCTATCTGGACGAAGTCGCGGTCGAGGGAGTGAGCACGAATCGCAACGGCAAGTATGCCCTCAACACGGTCACGAGTTATCGGTTCGCTCGTGAGGGCTGGTTGAAAGGCTGGTCGGTGGGCGGCAATGCCCGTTGGCGCAGCGCGAACATCGTCGGCTACCAACGGATGCTGGTGTCCGGATTGCCCACCGGCATCAAGGACCGATCACGCCCTCTCAAAGGAAAGGATTTTTCGGACGTTGGTGCCATGCTCGCTTACGAGCGAAGGCTGTTAAAGGGGATCGACTGGCGGCTGCAGTTGAACGTGGAAAACCTGTTCGGTTGGCGCGATCCGCGCCTCGTGAGTGTCGACTACGATACCGAGGGGGTCTACGGCCCGGCGAACAGTCTTGTGCCCATCCGTTGGGAACTCCGGCGCCCGCGAAATTTTATTCTCACCTCCACCTTCAGCTTCTGATTTCGATGAACGCGACTTACGAGCTCAGGCCGAATTCTGCCGCGGCATCCCGCCTCCTCGGCCTCACCAACGTCCTGCTCGTTTCCGTCTTTCTCGCCTGCGCGCCCGCGCAGATTCGTGCCGCGGCCTCAGCAGCGGCCCCCAACATCGTCTTCATCTTCGCCGATGACTGGGGCTGGGGCGATCTGGGATCGCACGGACATCCGTGGCTCAAGACGCCGCACCTCGACCGGCTCGCCGCCGCCGGCACGGACTTCCGGCAGTTCACCGTTGCAAGCGGAGTCTGCTCGCCCAGCCGGGCCGCGATTCTTACCGGCCAGTTTCCGGCCCGCTTCGGCATTCACGGTCACTTCGCCACCGTGGAGAGCCACGTGCAGCGCGGCATGCCGGACTGGCTCGATCCCAAGACGGTGACTTTACCGCGGCTCTTGCAGCAGGCGGGCTACGCCACCGCGCATTTCGGAAAATGGCATCTCACGAACACCATGGTGCCGGATGCTCCGCGGCCTTCGCACTATGGCTACGATACCTACGGCACCTTCAACAGCTCCGGCCCGCAAATGCCGGTCCACGAGGACGTGAAGCGCTCAATCGCGTTCATCGAGCAAAGTCACGCGGCGGGAAAATCGTTTTTCCTCAATCTTTGGATTCACGAGCCCCACACCCCGCATTATCCGCAGCCGGAATATCTCGCGAAATTCGCGCACCTTGAAAACGAGGCGCAGAGGATCTACGCCGCCGTCATTGCCCACGCCGACGCCCGCATCGGCGAACTGCTCGCTACGCTGGATCGCCTTGGCCTCGCCGCAAATACTCTGGTGATTTTCACGACCGACAACGGCCCCGAAAACACGGGCCCGGCCAAGCGGCGCATCGCGGAGGACGAGTCCACCGGGCCCGGCTTCGGCACATTTGCGTCGGTCGGCAGCACCGGCGGGCATCGCGGCCGCAAGCGTTCGCTCCTTCAAGGCGGCATCGGAGTTCCCTTCTTCGCCCGTTGGCCAGGGAAGATCCCCGCGGGAAATGTCGACGACACCACGCCGATCACCGCGGTGGATTTGCTGCCCACGCTCTGCGCGGTCGCAGGCGTCGCACTGCCCGGCGGCTACGCTCCCGATGGCGTCGATCAAACCGCCGCTCTGCGGGGCCAGTCGTCGGCGCGTCGCACGAAACCAATTTTCTGGCAATGGACCACGGCCACCAAGACCGGCGACACCTGGCCCATGCTCGCCGTCCGGGACGGCGACGGAAAACTGTTGGTCGGCCGCGATCCCACGCAAATCGAGTTGTTCCGTTTTCCGTCTGACAGGTTTGAAAAAGCAAATCTAAGTCCGGAGAACGCGTCGGAAGTCGCGCGACTGCAGGCGCTCCTCACGGGGTGGACCGCCACCCTTCCGACCAAAGCGGACCCCGCATGCTTTTCGTCCACGCGTGCCAAATAAGATTCCCCATGAAACGCCTCATTCGATTATTCCTCATCCTGTCGTTCACCTCGTTGCCGATTGTGCGCGCGGCTGATTTGCCCAAGCCCAACATCGTCTTCATCTTCGCCGACGACTGGGGTTG
>JBBRCR010000707.1:0-3288 GCA_038204695.1 Opitutales bacterium
TGACGTTGCGGTTCTTCACCCGGAAGCGGTAGGCCAGCGAGCCCTGGGCCACGTAGCGGGCGCTCGCCTTGAAGTAGTCGAAGGGCAGATTGGGCTGATTGCCGATGATGGCCTGGCCGACGAAGGTCGTGCCGAAACCGACGCTCACTTTTTTGAATACGCCGGAGGGGATCGTGTAATTGCCGAAGAAGCTGGCGGTGTAATCGGGACGGCCGTTGAGCTGGCGACCCTCGGCGGCGTTGCCGAGACGCAGGTCGATCGCGGCGATGTCGGCGATGACTTGAGCGAGGGCGGTCGTGGCAGGATTGGCGGCGGCCGCGCGCCACTCCGCGATATTTTCGGCGTAGTAGCGGCGCAGGCCGGGGAGCGTGTTGCTCTGGGTGGCCCGGGGGAAGGCGAGGTTGCCGCGGAAACGAAAGTCTCGCGAGATGTTCGCCACGACATCCAGTTCGTAGCCCTTGGCGTGTTGGTCGTTGGTATCGCGAAACGCGGGGAGCACGCGTTCGGCTTTTCCGAGATTGGTCCAGAGGCGGTTGATTTCCGTAGTGGTGCCGCCTGAAGCCCGGCCGGCTTCCTGGGAGTCGTAGTAGCCAATCGAACCGGTGATGCTGTCCGCCAGGCTGAAGCGCAGTCCCGCGCCCATGCCCTTGCCCTGCGTCGGGCCGAAGACCTCGTTGTTGATGCCATTGGCACCGTTGCCCACGGGATTAAACGTCTCGGAGTAGTTCACATAAACGCCGAGTTGGCGGATGGGGAAAAACGTCGCGCCGCTGCTGAGCTTGGTGACGGCCACGTCCAAAGGGGCGCCCTGGACCAGCGAAGCGACGCGGCCCTGGGCGTCGCGGACGCCGACGGACTCGGGTTTCGATTCATAAAAATCGCGGCGCACGCCGCCGAGGTAGGTGACGCGGCCTTTCCAGAAACTCGCGACGGTGCTCAGTTGAAACGAGTCCATGGTCTGCTTCTGGCGTGATTGGTCGCGGCGATATTTTTCCCACGTGTAAAGGGAGTCATTCGCCGGGGTCATCACCCATGATTTCGGGCCGTCGTTCACATAGGCGCGGTAGTAGACGAGGTTCGCTGCATTGCTCAGATCGGCGATGGGGCCGTTGGAGCGGCCGACGCGGTTGCCTTTGGAGTCGAATATTTCGATCCGGCGACTGGCGAAAAAGTTGATCTTCTGTTTCCAGAGCGAGACGGGGAGTTCGTAGGCGGTCACCACGCGGGCGTCGTAGTGAAGATTATTGTTCTGTGACTCCGTGCCGCCGGCGGAGCTGATCTCCATGTATTTCTGGCCGAAGCGGGGATTCGCGCTGCCATCGGCAAACGTCTGGATGGGGTCGAGCTGGAGGGAGGTAAACTTGATGGTGTTCTGGGCGCGCAGTTGCTCCGCGTATTGGTAGGCGACTTCGGTGACGAGACGGCTGGTCCACTGGTGCTCATAAAAACCGGCGATGACATTGTAGGTGATATTGGTGGTCGTGAGATCGGTGGGCTGGAGCGTGAAGTCGCGCGCGATCGTGGGGAAATTCGGGATGAAGGCGCCCTTGGTGGGTTCGATGGCGAGACCGGTGCCGTTGGTGGCGCCGAAGCCGATTTGGTTCATCAGCGTTTTGCCGTCCCACACGAGGCGATCGGCGTTGTAGCGGAACAGGCCGGCCGCGCCGGCGGGCAGCGCATTGTTGGCGGCCGTGGGGCCGTTGAAACCGACGCCGTTCCACAGGCTCGTGGAATCGGTGAAGCTGGGAACCGAATAGTTGGATTTGATCTGACCGGTTTCGATCTCGGTGCGGAATTCGCCACCTTTCCACGGCCGGTAAGTCGCGGCCAGGTGCGCGCCGTGGCGGTCGCTGTAGGCGGTCGAAACCCAATTGCGGTCGCGGTTTTCGAGGAGGTTGACGCGGATGGCGGCGTTCGACCCGAGGGAGCGGTTGAAATCCGCAGTGCCGCGAAGGGAGCCCTCGCTGTCGGTGCGCAGCGTGAAGGCGTTGATGTTGCGTCCGATCTTCGCGCGCTTCGTGCTGGTGTTGAGCACCCCGCCGACGACGCCGTCGCCGAAGAGGATGGAGTTGGGGCCGCGCGCGGACTCGAGGCGCTCGACGATGTAGAAATCGACGCTGTTGAGATTGCGGAAATAATTGCGGGCCGGGAAGCCACCGCCGATGCCGCGGAAGTTGACGTTGTTGCCATAGTCCGCGTCGGAGGGACGCGTGAGCGTGGCGTTGGTGAGGAAGGCGGCAGCGTCGGTGTAATTCAGGGCACCAATGTCATCGAGGAACTCTTTGGTGAGGACGGTGGTATCGCTCGGCGTTTTGAACAGGTCGGTGGCCATCCGGCCGCCGACGAGGGATTCGCCCGCAAGATAACCGCGGTCTTTTTCGGTGTTGACGGTGAAAGGGGAGAGTTTGATGGCGTCTTCGGCGGCCGCCGACGCGGCAGAGGGCGTCGGGGCAGTTTGCGCCGATAGTATCTTGGCGCTGGCGAGGGTGAACGCGGCAAGAAGCCGGGCGCGCAGGGACGGGCGGATCATGGTGTTATTGGGTTTTGAAGGTGGGGCGGAATTTGGGTCCCCCTTGGCCGTCGCCGGTGGCGCGGCCTGTTTTCGGCTGACCACAAACGCGCCCGTCGCGGCGTCCTGCGCCACGGTGAGCGCGGTGCCGGCGAGCATGCGATCGAGTGCTTCACGCGGGGCTAACTCGCCCGCGATGGCGTTGGTCTGCTCGCCGCGCACTCGCTCGATCAGGTAGACGATCGGCTGGCCGGAAAGGCTGGCAAACTGCTTGAGCGTCGCACTGGCGTCACCGCGTGGCAGGTTGTAGCTTTTCTTCGCCGTCTCAGCGGCGGCCAACCCCGGCACGGTCGCAGCGCAACAGAGCGCGGCGACGACCGTGGTCGAGGAGGCAAGGGGGGAGGATAAACGAGACAGGAGCAACAACCCTGTAACGCAGCGGCGGACGAAATGGCCGGTTCCCACGAAAAAATATTTTGCCAAACCCGTCCGCGATCAGCGGCGGCGTAGCACGATGGTGTCGTCGCCGCGGCGCTCGGTCACAATCTCCCCGTCGCGCTCCAGCAGACGCACGAACGCCTCGACTTCACCGCGCGCAAACGTCCCGCCGATCCGCTGCGCGCCGAGCGCGGGATCCGCCAGCACGAGTTGCACGCGGTTGTGCAGGTTGAACTGCCGCACGATCTCGCGCAGCGGCTCATCGGCGAAATCCACGAGTCGCCGCTGCCACGTGAGGCTTTCGCTCAATGCGGTCGGTTCGATCTTCTCCACGAGAGGGG
>JBBRCR010000708.1:0-3284 GCA_038204695.1 Opitutales bacterium
GCCCCGGAAACACCGCAAACATTTACTCGATGGTAAAGGCGATTGATCGGGGAATGTTCTTTCTGGTCGGCGAGAATGCGAACGTGAAGTCCGTCGTTTCAGTCCGGAACGTTGCGGCGGCCGTCGCGCACCTGCTGCCACGAGTGGACCCCGGTCTACATATATTCAATGTCGTCGACCGCGAGAGCTACAGTGTGCGCGAGCTTGCTTCCCTTGCCGCCCGGCTGCTGGGCAAGCCGCAACCCCGGACATTGCCGGTCCCGCTGGCGAAGGCGGCGGCAGCGAGCGGCGACTTGCTTTCGAGGTTGTCGCACTGCGACATGCCGCTGACCTGTGCGCGGCTCGGCGCGTTGCTGGAAACAACGCATTTCAGTGCTCAAAAGCTGATGGACGCCGGCTTCGTTCACCCGCAGTCCACCGAGGAGGCGTTCGCGGAAATGATTGCGTGGTATAGGAACGAGCCCAAGCCGGCAAGCGTGACCGCGGGCATCAAATCTCCACAATGACTCGACACATTGCTGTACTGATTGGTGTCGGCGCCGTATTGATCACTGCAGCCGGCGTAGTCATTGCCGGCAAATGGTCCCCGAAGCAACCGCGGTTCACGATTGCGACTCGGGGTTTATACCTGGCGGAGCCGGTGGACGGATGGACAGTGGAGTGGCGACCGGTGGCGGAAACCGAGGAGGTCAAGCGAGCGCATGCCGAGCAGTTGAATTATGACGACGCGGCGTTCGCCGTCTACAGGCGGGCGGACACTTATATCTCCATCTACGCAGCGTACTGGACCCCCGGCAAGATGTCGCATCGATTGATCGCCACGCATACGCCCGACGTATGTTGGACCGGGGCGGGATGGGAATGCCGGGAGGCGGGGCAGACGACGCTCGGGGCAGAGCCCGTGGAGCACCGCGTTTTCCAAGCCAGGGATTCCATCGAGCACGTCGCTTTCGTGCACTACGCTGGCGGCAAGCCCGTGCGATACGGTACGCTGCAGGAGCCGCCATGGCATGGAATGGTAAGCGACATCTGGCGCCGCGGGCTGGCACAGCGGGACGAGCAGTTGTTCGTCCGAATTTCGAGCAACCGGCCGCTACGGGAATTCGAGGCGTTCGCGCCGGTGCAGGTGTTCTGGGGCCGCGTGCAGCGGCATTATCTGCAGAGCCAAAGGGATAGCTCAGCGCCCCGTTCAGACCGCGCTACTTCCGGTCCCGCGAAGCGAACCTGAATGCCGGCGTCGGATACGGTACTCCTGCTGGTTTCGACGGCGATAGTGTCCGCCGTCGCTGTCCGCGTCGTGCGATCCATTGCGCTCCGGCGCGCGTTGCTCGATGTTCCCAACGCGCGGAGTTCCCACAAGACACCGGTGCCGCGGCTCGGGGGGGCTGCGTACATACCCATCGTGCTGCTGGCGTCCCTGTTCGGTTCGGCAGGTTCGACGATCCCGCAGCTGGTACAGGTCGCATTTTTTGCCGGGGCGTTCCTCCTGTTCGGCGTCAGCCTGCTCGACGATTTCCGACCGCTGCCGACCACCATTCGCTTCGCGGTGCAGTTCAGTGCGGCCTTCGGCATTCTCGCCGCTCTGGCGGTTTTGGATTCGAGTTCGCCGGGTTGGTCCGTCGCCAGCCGCGCGTCTTCTGCAAGCAGTCTGTCCGACTTCGCATGGTTCCTGGGTCCTTTCGTGCTTTGGTCCGTCTGCGCTCTCTGGATCGTCGGCCTCCTGAACATCTATAATTTCATGGACGGCATCGACGGAATCGCCGGTGTGCAGGCGGTGGTGGCCGGTGCGGCTTGGTGGTGGTTGGGAACATTGGCTGGAGCGCCATGGGCCGCGTTGCTGGGCGCATGTTCCGCGGCCGGCGCGCTCGGATTCCTCACGCTGAACTGGCCGCCGGCGAAAATATTCATGGGCGACGCCGGCAGCACGGTGCTGGGATATATTCTCGCCGTACTTCCGCTCTTAGTCGTCGTTGAAGTGGGGGGATCAGCGCCTATCGAGCGGTTTCTCGTCGCAGCCGTCCTCGTTGTGTGGCCGTTTCTGGCGGATGGCACGTTTACGATTCTCCGCCGGCTGCGGAAAAGGGAAAATATATTCAAGGCGCACCGGTCGCACTTGTATCAGCGGCTGGTGATTGCGGGGGAGAGCCATCGACGCGTCACGTGTGTATATGGCGTGCTGGCGGTGATCGGAGCGGTGCTGGCGTGGCGGGTGGCGAGCGCCGCGCCGCATGCGATCGTAACCTCCGCAGCCGTTGTGGTGCTGGCATTCCTCGGACTCTGGGGTTGGACGTTGAGGGTGGAGAACCGCGCTTTGCACGTGGCGATGGGTTGAGTATTGATTAAGTCGGCGCGCAGGCGCGTACCACTGATCCGTTCACGGCTGGTTGTAGTTGGATAACGGCGTGCCGCGAAGTGATCCGGCAACGCTTTGGCCAAATCGGTCGCAGCGCGCGGGGAGCTCGATGGCGCAGTGAGCGGTAGTCGGTTAACGGCGCTTTGACCAACACTCGGCGATGTTCGCGCCAATCGATCGTGAACTCCGGCGGACCTGATCCGTTAACGAGTAGGCTTCTTCTCGAGGCCAGGACTTCGTCGCACCGAAGATGGCCTGCTGAAGCTGGAATGCGCACTCGTATACACGGAGCTCACGGAACGTGTTACCGATCATCCGATCATCCGATTATCCGATCATCGGATGACGGAGGGGCGGAGGGACAGCCCGGATGCGCCCGCGAGACGAGAGCTATACTCAGAACGTTAGAAGCTGCAGAGGAAGGCCTGCAGCAACTGCCTTTTGGTAATCCGTATCGCGCGACACCAGCGGTTCATCGAAATAGAGCGCAAAGCCCGCAATCCATGTATCGTTTTCGCCCATCAGTTGGCCCCGCTGCGCCAGGATTATTTGCGCGCGTGACGCATGCCAGGCGATTTCTTCCGTCAGTGGCTCGATGGTGAACGCGACATCGAGATCGTTCGTGATCTCGTCCAGGGTATCATAACCGGCGGCGATTTCCCCCCAGGCAATGACAGGCAACCGGGCGGGTTCGTCCTCATGTCGGGCAAGAAAATCAAGTGCTGCGGCACGAGTTTTCTTCCGTTCCAACGCGATGAGAAACGTGCTGTCGTAAATCACAAACGTGGTGAACGGTGCCGCTCGGCGCGCAACCGTTCGATCAGCTCGATTTTCTTCGGGCTCAACCAAGTCTTCTTTCGGCGGTAAAAGCTCAGAGCCTCGGCATTGGTTTTCAAGCGGGCCAGCCGGTCGATGGTCTGGGAAAAGGTCT
>JBBRCR010000709.1:0-3272 GCA_038204695.1 Opitutales bacterium
CGGGTGCCGACGACGGCGCCGGCGGCGTTGAGCTGGGTCACGTCGATGAAGCGGCCGGCGAGGAGCGAGACGGCGCCGCCGGTCGGATTGTTGGCGGCCGCGCGGTCGGCGGCGGGGAGCGTCGGAGTGTTGATGATGTCGCCGTCGCTCGTGACATACCAGAAGTTGGTGGCGTAGGCGCGGGAGCGCGCGGACTGCTCGCGCACGCGAATGCCGTTGAAGCCGCGGGTATTCGCGAAATCGCCTTTCTCGGCTTCGAGGCGGATCTCGGTGGACTTGAACGGCCGCCACGTGAGCGCGGCGTGGCCGGCCGTGAGCGTGTATTGGCTGAAGTCCTGGTAAGTGCGCAGGTCGCGATCGACGAAGTTGAAGCGGACGGCGAGTTTGTCGGTGAGTTTACGGTTGATATCGAGCTCCAGCCGATAGGCGTCCGATGAGGTGTATTGCGCGAAGGCGCGACCGAAGTTGCGGAACTGGGCGCGCTTGGTCTGGACGGAGCCCTGGCCGCCGGGCTCGGTGTCGCCAAAGACGAGGGAATTGGAGCCCTTGCCGAAATCGATGCGCTCGACGTTGTAGTTGTCGGAAGGCGTCTGGGAGCGGAAATAATTTCGCGAGAGATTATAGCGCTGCGTGAGCCCGCGAAAATTGACGGACGCCTGGTCGTTGTCATTGTCCATCTGGAATTCCGCGTGCACGCCGGCGACAAAGCGGGCGGCGTCGTCGGCGAGGCCGAGATCGAGATCCGTGAGGAAATCCGAGGTGATCGCATCGATGGCAAAGGGCACGTCCTTGAGCGCCTGTTTCGTGCGGCTGGCCATGAGGGTCTCGGTGCCGGACCAACCGACATCGCTGGTGGAGGCGACGACGAAGGGACTGAGTTCGACCGTCTCGGCAGCGGCGGCGGGCTTGGTTTCCGGAGCGGATTGCGCGAGGCCGGCGGCGGGCGCGAGCCACGCGAGGGCGACGAGGAGTGCGATTGGGGTTTTCATGGGTTAAAAAAAAGATCGAAGCCTACGCCGGCCCGGCGGCTCGCGCCTGCGGCAGCCAGCGCTCGCGCATGAACACGAAGACCATGACGAGGGCGAAGGTGAAGAGGCCGGCGAACACGCCGAACACGATCCGATCGACGAGGAAGGCGCTCAGGATTGTCTCCGCGAAGCCGACGAAGCCCACCTTACGGATGCCTTCACCGGATTCCTCAAGGGGAAGCGGTTCCTCATCATGGATCGTGATGCCACCTTTCACGCGGCCTTTCGTGGTCTGCTCGAAAAAGCTGGCGTTCGACCGGTGCGGATTCCGCCGAGATCGCCCAATTGCAATGCCCATTTGGAGCGCTTTCATCTGTCGTTCGAAACCGAAGTCGCCGACCGGATGATATTTTTCGGCGAGGAGCATCTCCAGCGCACGGTAAACGAGTACCTCGTGTACTACCATTCGGAGCGGAACCATCAAGGACTGGAGGGCAGATCATCGAGCCGGGAAAGGAAATTGGGCAGCGACAAGGGGAAATGCGCCGACGGGAACGCCTCGGTGGCATGCTCAACTACTATTACCGTGACGCGGCGGAAGGGATTCGAAGTTTTGGACAGGACGCCCAGGCAAACGCGCGAAATGCGCTCCTCCACTGTTGTTTTGTAGTATTGGCCGCGATAGAGGGAAGCCCTGACCTGCCAAACCTAATTCCAGCTCAACCTAATCCTGGTTTTGTTTCGCGAAACAAAACCAGGAGAACGATTTCAAGTATCTGGACAAGCACGCTCTCCAGCGCGGTGCTGGAGATGGGGACCGAACGGGTCACCGTGCATCTGATGCCCAAGGTCAATTACTCCCCGCAAATGCGAAGGATCGTGGGCGGGCTGCTCGAGCAGGTGAACCAGCAGGGACCGGTGTTGCCGGACGGCTCGAAGCGCAAGCTTCGGTTTCGCCTGGCGCACAAGTCCGAGTTGCAATTGGCCATCCAGCCAGCCTCGACCGCGGCGGAACCCACCGCAGAAAACGGTCAAATGCGCAGGGAGCATGAGGCCGGGCGGTGGCCCACGCTGCCCTGCGCCGTCCCGAATTCCGGCGGCATTTCCGGGGAATCAAACCTGCGAGTCTTTCCCAGTCAAAATGCCGTTTTTACTGAGTTCTGAACAATATCCCATCCACTCGCTGGCACTCGTAGCCACTACACGCTTACGCAAGCGGACACGCGGTCACATTTACGAGTAAGGAAATTGGTCGCCTGCCATGACGCCGCGCTCCGCCACGAAGTTTTGCCGTTTGCAGTTCGGGCGGGCGCGGGGCGATGGCGCTACCTGGGCAACGGCCGAGCGGCTCGGCTTTCATCTCGAGGAGTTCGTGCTGAATAAATCGATGTCGGGCGCGGGACTGCAAAAAATCCTCACCCCGAGCAACGTCCGACGGGTCCTCATTTCTCCACACCAGTGGCCGCTCGCTCTCGCCGATTTCGATAGGGCGCTGTTTTCCCTCGTGCGCTTCGGGGCTCAGTGGGGCATCCGCCCGCCCACATCGTGACGAGCGATCAAAAGCGGGGCGGGGGCCTGGCGTTTTGTTGCGTCCGCGAGCACGGCTACACGCGCATCGGCTATGGGAGCTCGCATGTCTTTGAGCGGGTGAACGAAGGGAATCCTGGTCGAAGTGAGAAAGTTTGGCGGCACGCCTGTTTCCGTCCTTGACCGGCCCGGCGGCGATTGCACCGTGTCCCTTCCGCATTCCACTGCCCGATGGTGTAATGGCAGCACAGGCGACTTTGACTCGCCTAGTCATGGTTCGAATCCATGTCGGGCAGCCAGTTTTTCGTCGGTCGTTCGGTAGCTGTTCGGTGGTCGTTCGTTGGCGTATCGTCGGTGAATCGTAAGTTACGCATCGGTGGCTAATCGTATGGCCGGTCCAAAGCTGCCGGCGGAACTCGAGAATCTCCCGGCGAAGTCTTTTTCCACGGCACGAACCAGATGGTCGCGAGCAAGGTAAGGACTCCGCTCCATCGGCCGAATTCCACCCAGCGGTTCGTTGCCTGAAGATGCGACGCGTGAAGGCCGAATATCTGGAGCGCGGAATAGAAGGCCGCAGCGAGCGAATCATCCGCCCCGCCACCATGTCCCGGCGAAAGTGCCAAAACCCAATGGCCCCCGTCACAAACGACCCAATCGTGGCGGCAAACACCAACCACCAATGCGGACGCGTCGCGCTCAGATGATCGAATTCGTGGTGGGCCATGGGGAGATGGGATAACGCAGCGCGTGACGTCGCCTGCTTCGGCATGTCACTCG
>JBBRCR010000710.1:0-3263 GCA_038204695.1 Opitutales bacterium
GGCGTGGCGTAGCGCGGGTCGTTTGCGCGGATCACGACATCGCCGTCGGCGAAGCGCACCTCGAGCGGCACGAGCGTGAGGCCCGGCGGATTGATCGTCTGCGCATCGCCGCCGAGATCGCGCGTCACAATGCCGTCCGCCGGCAGCGTGGGGACATTCGCGTTGTAGAATGCCGTGCACCACCAGCGGCCCTGCCGGTCGCGGAACGGCGTGCCGTGACCGAGGAAGCGGCCGACGAATTTTCGCTCGCTATAGGGGCCGGTGATCTTGTCGGCGGTGGCATAGTAGAGGTTGTAGGAACCCCGGCGCATCTTGCCGGTGGACCAACCGGTGCCGAAGAGCACATAGCGACCTTCGATCTTTTGAATCAGGCAGCCCTCATGTCCCATCTTCGCCATCTCACCGGAGGGTGAGATAGTGACGGGTGCGGCGGCGTAGTCGGAGAAGTCCGGTTTCAGCGGCGCGATTTCGGTGGCGCCCCAAATCATCCACCACGTGCCGTCGGGATCGTGGAAGAGCGAGGGATCGTGGCGTTTGCCGATGCGCGTCCCAAGCGGACTCGTCCAAGGGCCTTTGAGGTCTGCACCGGCACTCAGCACGAGCGTGCCGCCGACTTTCGGCGCGAGCGGCCCGGGCGTCGTGTGGATCAGCGCCCAGCGCGTGCCGAGCCAGTGCAACTCCGGGGCCCAAACGCGCCACTGCCCGGGCGGGACCTGGTCGAAGGTCTCGCGGGCCTGCTCATACCAAATCGTGTCTTTCAGGCTGTAGGGGGTGCCGAGCGATTCCCACGTGACGAGATCGGCGCTGCGCCACACCGGGACCTGCCAACCGACCAAGCTGCCGCCGCCGAGACCGGTGTTGATCTTGGTTTCGGCAGTGACCGGAGTCGCCGGACGCTGCGTCGTGCCGGTGTAATAAAAAAAACCGTCGGGCCCCGTGATGATATAGGGATCGCGGACCCACGTGTCATGCACGTGGGTCGCGCGGTCGTGGGCCGCGAGCGCGGCGCGGATGGCTTGAGGCGATTCCGCTGCCGATGCGGCAGAAACGGCGCCGAGGATAATCGCGAGGCAACGGAGAGTTTTCATGGAAGCGTAGGGATCGTGGAATCAGAGTTTCTCGGTCGAGGCCTTATTCTTTTTCTTTCCCTTCTTGGCGGCGGTGTTGGCCGCGGGATCGCCGGATCCTTCGTTATCCTGACCGCGATTCATCACAGGGAGGACGTTCGCGCGTCGCGCCCATGCGTCCCAGAGCGCGGCCAGTTCCGTGGCACGTGCGGGCTGACTCGCCGCGAGATTGTGCTGCTCGGTGCGGTCGGTCTTTAGGTCGTAAAGTTCCCATGCGCCCTTCGCCCCAAAGCGCACGAGCTTCGTGTCACCGGCGCGGATGGCGGCGTTGCCCTCGTGTTCCCAATAGAGCGGCGCAATGCGTGCGAGCGGAGCGCCGCGAAATGCCGGACGGAGACTCACGCCTTCCATCGGCAGGATGGGGCGGCCTTTGAACGTCGCGGGATACTTCGCGGCGGAAAGATCGACGCAGGTCGCCATCAGATCGACAAGGTGGCCGGGCTGGGTTTCGAAGGTGCCGCGGCGGGAGGCGGGGATGGAGGCCGGCCAATGCGCGATGAGCGGCGTCGCGATCCCGCCCTCGTGGTTGAAATGTTTATACCGACGAAAGGGCGTGTTTTCGAGGGTGGCCCAGCACTCGCCGACATAGACGCTGGATTGGGCGTCGCCGGGATGGGCGCCATTGAGACGGCCGGCGACGCCGGACTCGGCATTGCCGCCATTGTCGGCGAGGAAAAGGATCAGCGTATTGTCGAGTTCACCACGTTGGCGCAGGCCGGCAACGAGGCGGCCGACGGCGGTGTCGACGTGACTGAGCGCCGCGGCAAAAATCGCCATGATGTGATCGTAGCGATCTCGCTGCTCGGCCGTGAGACTCGACCACGCCGGAACTTCCGCCGGACGCGGCGCGAGCGGCCACGATTTGTCGATCAGCCCCGAAGCGATCTGCCGCGCATAGCGGTCGGCGCGCAATTTATCCCAGCCGTCTTTGTATTTGCCGCGGAACCGCGCGATCTCGTCGGCCGGAGCCTGGAGCGGGAAGTGCGGGGCGTTGTGCGCGACGTAGAGGAAGAACGGTTTCTTCTCCGCGCGCGCCTCGTCGATGAAACGGAGCCCAAAGTCGGTCCAGAGGTCGGTCGTATACCAGTCTTTCGGCACCCCACCCTGCCCGCCCGCTCCGACGTCGCGGCCGTTGAGGAAGAGCTTCGCCTTGTCGCTGTTGGAATAATAGAAACCGCCCGCCGCCGAGTTGAGCGAGCGGTCGAAGCCGCGGCCCCACGGGGTCGTGCCGAGCGCCTGACCGACGTGCCACTTTCCCGCCATCGCGGTGAAGTATCCGGCGCTGCGCAGGACTTCGGCCACGGTCACGTTGCGATCGTTGAGATGACCGGTGTAGCCGGGGAGCGTCACGCCGTCGGCACCGACCCGCGGTGTCGTCATGTGTCCCATGCCGGCCTGGTGCGGGTAGAGGCCGGTCAGGAGCGAAGCGCGCGTGGGGCAGCAGCGACCGGTGTTGTAGAATTGCGTGAAGCGCACGCCGTTTTTTGCGAGCGCGTCGATGTTCGGCGTGGGAATCTCCCCGCCGTAGCAACCGAGGTCGGAGAAGCCCATGTCATCGACCAAAACGACGACGATGTTGGGCCGCGTGTCCGCCGCGCGAAGCGGCGAAATCGCCAGCAACCCCAAAAGCGCGGACAGAACGGAGCGGAGGTTTTTCATGGTTACGTTGCTTCCGATTTCTGGGCCGGATCAAAAGGTGAAGGTCGTGTTGAGGACGATCTGGCGCGGCGGTGTGCGGCCCCAGTCGAGGACGCCACCGTCGAGGCTCGCGCGGATCGGCTCGAGATCGTCGTTGTCGAGGAGGTTGCGGACATTGAGCTGCACACGCCAGCCGACTTTGTGGCCGGCGATCATCCTTGTCCGAGCGGAGTAACCAAGGAGGACATCGACGAACAGTTGCGCGGGGCCGAAGATGGGCTTCGTCACATCGTCGCCCGTGCCGCCGCCGGGAAAGGGCCGCTGCTGCAGGCCGATCATGGTGCGATCCAACCAGCGAAGGCCGCCGCCGACATTCAGGCCCTGAAGCGAACCTTCGCGCACGCGGTAGTTGGTAAACACACTGCCGCGCCATTCGCGCTGACGGAAACGCGGCAGGTTGTTGCGCAGTTGCTGACGGAGGACCTCCGCGGCGATGGC
>JBBRCR010000711.1:0-3225 GCA_038204695.1 Opitutales bacterium
CAATGCCCTCCATGTAGGGATGCGGCGTGCAGAGGTATTTGTATTCGCCCTTCTTGTCGAGGGTCACGCTGAACTTCTCCCCGTGGCCGAGCATTTTCGAGACGAACTTGTCGGGCCCCTCGTAGCTTTGCACGTCGTGGATGCCGGAGAATTCGCCCTGGAGAAACGCGAACACATCCTCGTTGGTCCACTCGATGGTCGTGCCCGCAGGAACCTCGGCCACCTTCGGATAAAACGAATTTCCGATGATCGTGATGCGCATTTTCGTTTCGCCAGCCGCGAGGCGCGTGGGATTGGCGAGGTCGTCGCTGCCGGGTTCGGTCGGGGCGATGACGCGCACGGCCTTGGCGCGGAGTTTTTCGACTTCGTCCTTCGTATAGGACGGGCCGCTGGCCACCACCGTGGGCGTGCGCTCGTTGTCCTTGGCGGCGGCGAGCACGCCGATCGCGCCTCGTGTGGCGGAGCCGAACGCGTGCGTGACGATCAGGTAGTTGCCCTCGTCGGGCGGCACGCGGAAGTCCACGACCCACGAATCGGTCGGCCCGGCGAGCACGGACTGGCCGCCCACGAACGTGTTTTCGGGATTCGGCATGCCCTGCCAGTAGGCGTAATCCCACAGGATGCCGACGAGGTGGAAGGTCGAGACGAGGTTCGGCCCGACGTTGAGGAAGTGGATGCGCACGAAATCGCCGGGCCGCACCTTCACGGGATTGGCGATGTAGCGGAAGAGCGAGCCGTTGAACATCACGTAGGCCGGCTTGCCTTCGACGGCGTCCTTGCCGTTGGCGTAGAGTTCGTGCTGCACGATGAAGAGCTCCTGGTCGGGGCCGCGGCCCATGATCTCGTCCATCTTGAATTTCAGTTTTTTCGGGCGGACGACCATCATGCCATACTGGCCGATGAGCGTATGCATCGGGATGGCATGGCCGCCGGGCGCGCAGTGATACATGTAGACCCCCGGCTGGTTGACGCGGAACGTGTGCGTCCTCGTCTCGCCGGGGTTGATCTTGCCGTAATATTTCGAGGTCTGCGTGTAGACCGCGTGGAGCGAGACGCCGTGCGGCACGGTGCCTTTGTTGACGACGGCGAGCTCGACCACGTCGCCCTCCGTCATCTCCAGCATCGGGCCGGGGATCGTGCCGTTGACGTTGAAGCCGCGGTAAATCACGCCGTTGCCGAGCGGCACATCGCCCTCGTCCATGATGAGCGTGAATTTCCTGTCCGGCTTGGTGCCGGGCACGACGTAGCTGGTCTCGGGGATCGGGAGTTTGCGGTCGCGCTCGATGATGTTGGCAAACGGGTGGGGCGCGACTGGCGCGGCGGCGGGGGCGCTGGACGCGGCGGGTGTGGCGGCGGCGGCGAAAAACGCCGGGGTGCGCGGGAGGATGCCGCCCACGGATGCCATCAGCGATTTCATCTCATCGGCGTGCAGCGAGGGCCGATCGCCGGCGAGCAGCGAGGCGATCATGCGTTGGTTGCACGCTTCGCACGCGGAGGCGAACGGCGCGGCGACGAGCAAAAAGATCGCGCCGCCGATGGCAGGTAGCCGGCGCGGACGATCGGGGGTGAGAACGGAACGATGCATAGGCGAAGCGGTTGGTTGGGAAACGGTATCGCCTGCTGCGGTCGTCCGCCTTGACCTGCGTCAAGGTATTGATCGAACCCGTTGCGCCCGTCAGCGAGCTTCTGGACAGGTTCAGGCTGCGGAAAGTGAGGTCAGGTGTCGCCGGGTTTCGTCGGCGCGTTTAACTTTTTCCGGTTACCCTACATTGCCGGTGACTTGGTTGACCGGGAAAAGCTGGGGAAAGTAAGTCTCGTGCACTTTCGCGGGGAGGCCGAGACGGACCGCGGCTTTGGGTGTATCGGACACCAGTAGTCCCGCGTCGATGGCGAGGGACAGAACGGAACGGCCGGTGCGTTCGCTGGCGCCAACGATGCGCGCGGCTTCACCGCGGGGAAATTCGCCGCGGAGCAGCGCCTCGCGCAGCAGCAGAAAAACGCGGTTGGCTTGGGGAGCGACTTGGGCGTCCACGACGCCGACGTAGTGCTCGATGCGCCGCTCAAGGCCGTCGAGGTCGAGCAATTGCTCCATGAAAGTGATTTGGTCGGCCATGACGCGAAGCGTGAACTCGCAGAAATCCCAGAGCGCGCCTTCGCTGAGATGACCTCGACCGTCGTCCGCGTTCGAACTGCTGCGCTCCTGATCGGCGTTGGACAAACGCTCGTAATATTCAGTGCGATTCCGGGCGAAGCCGCGCGACAGCGACCACAGTCCGCCGCCGTCGATGCCGAGTTGCCGGATCACCGCGTCCGAAAAAAGCCGCACCACGCGGCCGTTGCCGTCGCGGAACGGGTGAATCCACGCGAGGCGGTGGTGGCACGCGCCGGTGGCGATGATGCGCAGGATTCGCGAAAATTCCGCCGACTCGTAGCGCCACTCAAAATGGCCGAGCAACCCCGGGACGATCTCGTGTGGCGGTCCCACATGCGTCCCAACCTCCACGTCGCGGTCCCGCAGTTCGCCCCCCGTGAGCGGCGTTTTTTCGCCTTTCGAGGTGGCGACGCGCATGGCTGCGGGAAGCTGCGCATAGAAACGACGGTGCAGTTCGCGAATGAAATCGGCCGTGAAGGGCGAACCGGTCTGGGCTGCTGCCCACCGCTGGACCTCCAGATGCGCGAGGGAAAGCTGCTGCAGATCGCGTTTCTTCGGTTCGGCCGCGAAGTCCTTTTTAAGCGCGGCTTCGATGTCACGGACGCGCGTTTGCTGACCCTCGATGAGATTCGAGTAGTAGCAGTGCATCCACCGAGTCAGCTCGGCGACCTGGACGCGCAAGGGCTCTCGCAGCTTGGCCGAAAGGCGGGCGGATCGCTCGACAATCGTGCAGGCCAAGTCCTCCAGAAGTCGCAGCTTCTGGGTCGGAATGACGGGCTCAATGGCCGTTATTGTAAGCATTGTGGCCGATATTCTTGCTGGTCTATGCGCATAGCTATACTCATACGGCCAAAGAGTTAAAGGATAATGCCCACTCGCCAATGCCGTATTTTTGCCGATCTAATTGCCGATTGATTGGCAACACGTAGCAAGAGCGGGATGGGCCGGCAGCCGTTCAAAGGGGTGAGACCGACGGGGTCAGTGCGTTACCGGTTACCCAGCCGGCAAACGTTCACGCGCACGGCGAGGGCGCTGCCCATGTTCAGCGTGGCGGCGATCCAGCGATACGGAGC
>JBBRCR010000712.1:0-3186 GCA_038204695.1 Opitutales bacterium
AGGCCTGCTGGACACCGCCGGCGGGATCAGTCCGCTCGTGCTCGGTGCTCAGCGCAAATTTGAGCATGTCGAGGACGTTTTCGGCCCCGATGTCGTCGAGAAACTCCTTCGTCAGCACCGACACCGCCGCCGGCGTGTGCAGGAGGCTCGCGTTCAGGCGCGTGCCCGAGAGCGTGTTGGCCGCCCGGTAGCCCTCGTCCCCCTCGGTGGATACGATGAAGGGCGACAGGTTGACGACCTCGTCGTTTGCGGCCGGCAGAGGCGATGCCACCGCGAGAGCCGCAAGGAATATGGTGGCACAACGGAATGGCATGGGACCGGCGGATGGGGGTTGAGGGGAAGTCCCAAACATCTCGGCGCGAGGGCGCGCCGGAACATATGCGGCGGATGACCGGTAGATAGCGGAACCCGCTGAAGGGCTCAAGGAAGACTTCAGGGATCGCCGCGCCACCGTTCCTGGTTCGTGCGGGCCATCTGCTGGATGAGCTGGCGTTCGATCTGGTCGTTGGAAGGAAACTGGATCTTCCGGGGTCGGGTCGGGCCGGGAGGGGTTTAGCCGCTGGAACAAGCTCCGTTCGAAGACTCCTGTGACCGCAATTGTGCTGAGATCCGGCATCAACTGGAACGTACCGGCAGCGTGATCGGCCCGCACGACTTGCAGATTGCCGCCATCTCCCTCCACCACGGCCTGCCTCTGGTCACTCACCATACGCGGGAATTCAGCCGTATTCCCCGGACTGAAGCTCGAAGACTGGGAAAGTTGATCAGGAAAGGCCGGCCGGCGTCACTTGCAAAGAAAAGCCGGAGCCACAGGCGCAATGCGCAAGGCCTGACTCTTTCGGATTGGCCCGGCTGGTCAAAAGTTTCGCAGCCAGGCTCTGATTTCGTCGTGAGTCATCACGTCGTAGGCGGTGAGCAGACCTTTCTCCGCAAAGAACACAATTCGCCAGTGCAGTCCGGCGCGGCACTCGAACAAATCTTTCCGGAGCCGCCGGATTCCAATGCCAGCATGCCAGTGGGGGCGGCCGAATCCGGCGCCCAGCGCGCGCAAGGATTCCGAAATCTGCTCCCGGTCGGTGGCGCCCAGTCTTTTCACCCGCTTCCGCAAGCGGGGATGGAGGTCAATTTTCACAGCTTGCCGGTGAATGTCTTTGTCTGGCGCGCCGTCCTCGCCTTGCGCACGGCGGCACGCACGGCTTGCCGTGCCCGGTCGACCTGCTGCTCGGTGACGCCGTATTCGTGCAAAGCATAATCATCCGAGTGAACCTCCACCGGGCGCAGCGCCACCACGCGGCCAGCCACCACGAAACCCACGTCCTCACCGTGCAGCGCCCGCTCAAGCCACGCGCCCAGGTTTTGCCGGCCTTCGGTGACAGAGAGAGTTTTCATAAGCGCAGGGTAAAGTCTTTGCCGTGGCCGTCAATTCCCGGTTTTGATCAGCGGACGAAATCGGGCCCGCAAACTACGGCTCGAATAGCCCGGCGCGATTTACCACGTGCTCAATCGAGGCAACTATCGTTCGTGGATTTCCCGCGATCCGCGACATGACCCCGTCTCCGGTCCCCGTCTCCGGTCCCCGATTTTCGCTACCTCGTCGCGAGGCTACGCGAGATCGACCCGGCGGGCACGATCATCGACCGCTGCAATCTTACCATTTTGCTCGAACGGGGGAATGAAGACCTCGCGGACTTTCTGGCGGCGCATCGCATCGAGATTGTGGCATCGATGCCCTGCTACTCGGAGGAAAACGTGAATGCCCAGCGCGGCGAGGGTGTGTTCGATGCGAGCATCACCGCGCTGCAGCGCCTCAATGCCCTCGGCTACGGCATCGACCCGCAATTGCCGCTGCACCTTGTGTTCAATCCGAACGGCGCGAAACTTCCTCCTCCGCAGGCGGAACTTGAAGCGGACTACAAGCGCGAGCTGCGCGCGCATTTTGGCATCGACTTCAACCGGCTCTATACGATCACGAATCTCCCCGTGTCGCGCTTCGCGTCCTGGCTGCGACACAACGGAAAATACGAGGAATACATGGACCTGCTGATCGAAGCGTTTAATCCCGCCACGATCGAGGGTTTGATGTGCCGCGATACGATCAATGTGAGCTGGCTCGGCGAGGTGTTCGATTGCGATTTCAATCAGATGATGAAACTACACCTGGGCGGCGGGAAGAACGTCCGGCGTTATCTGTGGGAGATCGACCTCGAATCGCTCGAAGGGGATCCCATCGCGACCGGCGATCACTGTTTCGGGTGCACGGCGGTGCTGGCTCCAGTTGCAGCGGAGCGATCGAAACGGCGAGCGCTGACGCGAAGCCAGCGTGACCGTCGTACCCGTATGATGCCGCTTCGAACGGCGAACGTTCGGACTTGGATCGTCGATTTTCTCCATGCCATATCTCATACGCATTGCAATCGCTGCCCTCGTCGCAGTGGCCCTTCCATTCGCGGCTTGTGCCGCGAGCCGCACGTCGGCGATCTCGCGCCCGCGTTCTCGCTGCGGACGCTCGACGACAAGATCGTCGAGTTGGACGCACTGGCCTCAAAGCAACCGGTGGTCTTGGTCGTGCTGCGAGGCTGGCCCGGTTATCAATGCCCAATCTGCACGCGGCAGGTGCACGACTACGTGACCAGGGCCGCGGAATTCGCGGCCAAGGGCGCTCGTGTGATCATGGTTTATCCAGGGCCAGCGAAGGAACTGAAAACGCACGCGAAAGAGTTCCTGGCAAACAAGGAGTGGCCGCGCGATTTCCTCTACGTCCTCGATCCGGACTATGCGTTCACGAACGCGTATGGACTCCGCTGGGACGCAGAAAAGGAAACGGCCTATCCATCGACGTTCATCATCGATCGAACGCGACGCGTGCGCTTCGCCCATGTGAGCAAGAGTCACGGCAACCGGCTGAGCGCCAGGGATGCACTCGCGCAACTCGACGCCCTGGAGTGAGCTCGTACCCGCGTTCACCGGCGACGGGGAGATGCCAAAAGTGCTCGCGCGATTTGGTCCGGAAGCTCAAGGATCGTCCCATCTTCCGCCGCGTTATCAGGCTCAGACCTCCTGACCCCCACCTGAAGAGAAGTTGGGGAGAGTGGAACGAAAAAGAGCCGCCAACGGGAGCGGGGCCGGTCAGTATTGAAGACGGGAGGCGGAAGTGGCAGCGGTGGGGATGCCCCAAATTCAATTACC
>JBBRCR010000713.1:0-3176 GCA_038204695.1 Opitutales bacterium
AGGCGCTCGCGAAGTTTCTGGCGCGCAGTGGCGCCTTTGCGCCCCGGGAAATCTGGCACAGTCCGCTCGTGCGCGCGCGGGAAACCGCCGAATGGCTCGTGCGCGGCCTGAAGGTCGAAACGCCCTGCCGCGCCGTGCCCGGACTCGAACCGGAGCACGCGCCGCAGATCGCGGAGCGCAAGCTTGCCACGGTGACGCACGATCTCGCCCTGGTGGGGCATGAGCCGCAGCTCAGTGCGCTGGCGTCGCTGCTGGTGTGCGGCGACGCGGAGCGACCCGCGTTCGTGATGAAGAAATGCACGGCGCTGGCATTGCAGCGCGAAGGTTCGCACTGGCTCGTGCGCTGGCAAATCGCGCGGGAATTGTTCGAATGAACATCTTTCTCGCGGGTGCTTCCGGTCTGGTCGGTGCCGCGTTTGCCCGCGCGGCGACGCGACGGGGGCATCGGGTGACGGGCGTCGTGGGCCGGTTTACGGGGGAAGTCGAAGGCGCCGTCGCGACGATGGCCGTCGATTTGGCCGACGAAATGGCGACGACTGCGGCCGTGCTGGATATCTTTCCCGAAGCGGTCGTGAACTGCGCGGCGGTTTCGGCGCCGGAAGCGTGCGACGCGAATCCGGCGCTCGCGCAGGCCCTGAACGTGGGGCTGCCGGCCAACCTGGCGCGGCTGGCGCACCATGTGAACGCGCGTCTCGTGCACGTGTCGTCGGAACAGGTTTTCAACGGCGCCCGCCCGGAGCCGTACCGCCGCGACGACGCCCCGGCGCCGATCAATCTTTACGGGCGGCAGAAGGTGGAGAGCGAGCGGGCGGTCGCGGTGGCAGAGCTCGCCGTGACCGTGCGGGCACCGCTGCTGATGGGCAACAGCCTGACGGGCCAGCGCAGCACGCACGAGCGCTTGTTTGCCGACTGGGCGGCGGGTCGCGTGCCGCGGCTGTATACCGACGAGTTCCGCCAGCCGTGCACGGTCGCGAATCTCGCGGAAGTGCTGGTGGAGTTATGCGAACGGCACGACTTGCGGGGCGTCTTTCATTGGGCCGGGACGGAGTTGCTGTCGCGCCATGAACTGGGCCGGCGAATTCGGGAGCATTTCAAGCTGACCGAAAAACAGGCGCCACTCCTTGCTATCAGTCGCGCGGATACACCGGAGGTCGCGCGACGGCGGCAACCCTGCCTTGCACTCGACCTTCACCCGCTGGCGGGCACCTTGAAAACGCGGCCGCAGCCACTGGCGGAGCAGCTCGACGAGATGATCGTGCCTCCTCCCGTCCGCGCCTGGTATCACGCGCTGTGAGCCTGCACATCCTGCCGAACCGTGTCGGGGGCGCGGCCGAGAACATGGCCGTGGATTTTCTGTTGTTGCAGCGATATCCCGACGCCCGGGTGCCGCGCTTCCGGCATTACGAATGGCGACGGCCGGCGTTCACCTTCGGCTACGCGCAAAAGATCAGCTTTGTGCGCGAGCAGTTGTCGCTGATCGCGGGCGAATCGGCCGGAGAGCTGGAATTGTGTCGACGCCCCACGGGCGGCGGCATGGTGGACCATCGCGACGACTGGACCTATGCCCTGGTGATTCCGCGTGGCCATGCGCTCGAGGAGTTGCGTGCCACCGGGAGTTATCGAGTCGTGCACGAGGCGCTGGTGGAGGCGTTGCGCGCTCAGGGCGTGGCTGCGCGTACGAAACCGACCGGAGCTGAGCCGCCGGCGGAAGAAGCATCATCGCGGGTCTCAACGGCGGCCAAGCCCCTCGCGGCCGCGGCGGCCGGTATTTGTTTCGAGCGGGCGGAACTCTACGATGTCGTAAACGAGCAGAGCGGGCGAAAGCTCGCGGGTGCGGCGCAGAAACGGAACAAACATGGACTGCTGTTCCAAGGCTCCGTCTGGCGGCCGGCGCTGGGCGGAGCGACGGTGGATTGGGAGCGATTGCAGGAGAATTTTGCGAGTCGTCTGGCGTCCGCCCTCGGGGCCGAACCGGGTGCGGTGCCATGGCCGGAATTCAATGAGGACGAACTCATGGGGTTGACGGAGCAGTACGCGTCTCCCGAGTGGCTGAGTTTCCGGTAGTGTCCTCTGCCTTCTGCCGCCTGCTGTCTGCCGTCCGTCCTCTGTCCTCCGTGACGTGCTCTACTCGGTTGGGTGGGTCGGGACTGCGGGGGTGGAGGCATCCCCGGTCATGGCATGGGTCGCTTGGGGTGCCGCCGGATTTGCAGCGGCGGCGCTGAGCTTGGCATGGTTGGGAGCGGCGAAGGCAACGACGACGCCAGCGATAATCACGAGCGCGACAAACTTGAATGAAAGATCAACGTGTTTCATGGGATAAAATGGGCTTCGCGCGGCATGACGCACGAGGACCCATCGGCAGTTGCGCACCGGGGCGGAATTTTGCGGGCAAAATTCGCGACCTCGGTGTAACCAAACTGAATTAGCTTCGTCCGTCCGCGGCTGTAAAAAAACCGCGCTGTTCCGAAATCGGAGCGCGAATCGCCTATCCGTGCTTCGCGCCTTGCCCTGGAATGCAGGCGTACCGCCCGGCGATTTCCATCGTTCGCCTCAACGCTTCTCCGGCCGATCGCACGTCGTCAAAATGGAGCGGGCGAGCGTCGCGTCCTCGTCCTCCACCTGCACGCGGATGCTGTTGAGCGATCCGAGGAAGATTACCGGATCGGTTTGCGCGGTGAGTTCGTCGGGAACAAAGGACTCGACGCCGCAGCCGTCGAGCAACGACTTCGTGAAGAGCGCCTGATCAATCGTGAGGCAGCGTGCCACCGTCGTCATGCCTGAATATAGACTTGGTTTGCGCCTATCGCCAGCGGGTATTTTTTCACCCGCTTCCCGCCGGGCGCAAATCAGGTCCAGCGCGCCACCGCGGCGCAGCCGCAGCCGAGGAACAAAAGCAAGGCTGATTCTCAACCGCGAATGGACGCTAATAAACGCGAATGGAAAAACCCGAAGTTGAGGGATGCGCGACTCCGTGGCTGCAAGCGCCAGCGAGTGGATGGGCGAAGACGCATAAGACTGAGAAGACAGGGAAGACGAAGAAGACCCGATCCACTCGCTGGCGCTCGCAGCCACGATTCCACTCGCTCGCCTCGTGCGAATGCAGGGGAAAGGGAACCCGCCGTAGGGTACTCCGAGTCGCTGCCTCGAATTCGCGTTTATTAGCGTCCATTCGCGGT
>JBBRCR010000714.1:0-3175 GCA_038204695.1 Opitutales bacterium
AGGGCTTGGCAATGTTGCTGGCGATCAGCTCAAAGCCGCCAGCGATCTGGGTGTGCCGGTGGTCGGCATCGGCCTGCTGTATCAACAGGGATATTTTCGCCAGGTAATCGACCAGGACGGCGCGCAGCAGGCGCTCTACCCGTATAACGATCCGGGGCAGTTGCCGATCACCCCGCTGCGCCGGCCCAACGGCGAATGGCTGCGACTGGAGATCGGCTTGCCCGGATTCTCGGTGTGGTTGCGCGCCTGGCAGGTTCAGGTCGGCGGCGTGAAACTCTATTTGTTGGACAGCAACGACGCGGCAAACTTTCCGGCCCACCGCGGGATCACGAGCGAACTTTACGGCGGCGGCCCCGAACTGCGCCTCAAGCAGGAAATGGTCCTTGGGATCGGTGGGTGGCGTCTCCTGCACGCGCTCGGTATCCGGCCCGATGTCTGCCACCTCAACGAAGGACACGCGGCCTTCGCCGTGCTGGAGCGGGCGCGCACGTTCATGGAGGAGAACGACCGGCCGTTCGAGGTCGCGCTCGCGGCGACTCGCGCGGGAAATCTGTTCACCACGCACACGGCGGTCGCCGCCGGCTTCGACCGTTTTTCCCCGGCGCTCATCCAGCAATATCTCGGTCGCTACGCCGGTGACAAACTCGGTATCGCGGTGCACGATTTGCTCGCCTTGGGCCGACAGAACCGGAACGACGCGGCGGAGCCCTTCAACATGGCCTACCTCGCGATTCGCGGCAGCGGTGCGGTCAATGGCGTCAGCCGGCTGCACGGCCAGGTGAGCCGACAGCTTTTCGCTCCGCTCTTCCCCGGCCGGCCGATTGACGAGGTTCCCATCGGTCATGTCACCAACGGCGTTCACATGCCGACCTGGGACTCCGCCGAGTCGGACGAACTTTGGACGACGGCCTGCGGCAAGGGACGTTGGCTCGGCGACACGGCCAAGTTGGAGCAAGACATCCGGCGGGTCGACGACGCGCGCTTGTGGCAGTTGCGCAGCGTCGGCCGGCAACGGGTCGTGGACTATGCGCGCGAGCACGTGGCGCGTGATATGGCGGTCGCCGGCGCCACGCCGGAAGCGATCGAGCGCACGAAGCAGCGGTTGAATCCCGATGTGCTGACGCTCGGTTTTGCGCGGCGCTTCGCGAGCTACAAACGGCCGAACCTGCTGCTGCGCGATCCGGAGCGGCTGCTCCGCATCCTCACGAATCCACAGCGCCCGGCGCAGCTGATCCTCGCGGGCAAGGCGCATCCGGCCGATGCGGCGGGGCAGGCACTGATTCAGGAATGGACACGGTTCATTCGCCGCACGGACCCGGCGCCACCGGTGATTTTTCTGGCCGACTACGACATGTTGATGGCCGAGTATTTGGTGCAGGGCGTGGACGTGTGGATCAACACGCCGCGCCGGCCATGGGAAGCGAGCGGCACCAGCGGCATGAAAGTGCTCGTCAACGGCGGTCTGAATCTCTCGGAGCTGGACGGGTGGTGGGCGGAGGCCTACGCGCCCGAAGTCGGCTGGGCGTTGGGGGACGGAGAGGAACATGGCGCCGATCCCGCATGGGATGCGGCCGAGGCCGAAGCGCTCTACGAACGACTCGAGCACGAGGTCGTTCGCGAGTTTTATACGCGCAACGCTCGGGGCATTCCCGTCGCGTGGATGGCACGGGTGCGAGAGAGCATGGCGCGGTTGACGCCGCAGTTTTCCGCCAACCGCACGGTGTGCGAATATACCGAGCAGCATTACCTGCCGGCGGCCGCCGCCTACCGCCACCGCGCCGCGGACAAGGGCCGCCTCGCCCGGGACATCGTGAGTTCGCGGCATGCGCTGGAACAGAACTGGTCACAGCTCGGGTTCGGGCCGATGAAAATTGAAACCCTCGGCGATCGGCAGGCGATCGAAGTCGAAGTTCGCCTCCCCGGCATCCACGCGAGCGCCGTGCGGATCGAACTTTACGCGGAGGCCCGCAACGGCGGCGAAGCCGTGAAGCAGGAAATGACGCGACTGCGCGATCTGTCCGGGCCGCCGGGCGGCGTTTACCGCGCGACGGTTTCGGTGTTGCGACCGGCGAGCGATTTCACGGCGAGAATCCTCCCGCGAGGCGATGGGGCGTCGGTGCCGCTGGAGGCAGGGGAAATTCTATGGCAAAAGTAAACGCCCAATGTCCGCGGTGAATTTATGAAAAAGAAAGCGGCTCGTCAGCGCGGGATGATCGGTTTGGGTCGCATGGGCGGAGCGCCGCTATCGGAACGCGGGGATATTCTCCTCGACGGCGGTAGTTCCTGCTTCGGCGATGGCATCGGTCGCGCGAAGTCAGCCGGCCTGGCCGAGGAGGGATGTCTGCACGGCGGACCGAACGGCGCGGGGCACTTCGTGACGAGGGTCCGCAACGGCCTCGAATACGGCGTTAAAGCGGCTTACGCCGCAGGTCTCGCCGTGTTGCGGCGTTACCCATTCGGCGGGCCCACCGCGGAACTCATTCCTTGAGGAGACCGACATGTGCATTGGAATCGCCGCGGATCACGGAGGCTTCGGCCTGAAGCACGAAATCGCGGCCCATCTCCGCGAAGCGGGCTACGACGTCACGGATTTCGGCGCCCATTATCTCCGACCCGATGACGACTATCCCGACTATGTCATTCCTCTCGCGCAGGCCGTGGCCGTCGGGACGGTGGATCGGGGCATCGCAATCTGCGGCAGCGGAGTCGGCGCGGCGATCTGCGCGAACAAGATTCCAGGAGCGCGCGCCTGCCTGATTCACGATCATTTTTCGGCCCGGCAGGGAGTGGAAGACGATCACATGAATGTTCTCTGCCTCGGCAGCAGGACCGAAGGTTCGTCTGTGGCCTGGGACCTCGTCCAAACCTTTCTGGTGGCTGAAATCAACGAGGCGCCGCGCCATCTCCGGCGTCTTCGCCAAGTGGGGATGATCGGTCGACCGGGCAAAGCCACCCCCGCCGCCTCCACTGGCGATCGAGGAATTCAACGATGACCGCCACGAAACGAGGCGATCGACGTGCGCCCACCGTGTTCGCCCTCGTCGGCGGCGCGGGAGATTTGGCCTCGCGGAAACAGGTGCCGGCCAAAAAGGCCTGGAGATGAAAAAGCCACGGGCAATCAAGGCGCTGTTTATCGATATCGGCGGCGTTCTGCTGACGGACGGCTGGGACCACC
>JBBRCR010000715.1:0-3166 GCA_038204695.1 Opitutales bacterium
GGGGGCCGCCCGCCCCCCCCCCCCCCCGCGGGGGCTGCGCGCGCCTGCGTGTGCACTATTTCCCCCGGGCGGCCGCTCGCCGCCACGACTGGCGAGCTGTCGGTCGTATCTTAATTCAAAGTACACATGCCCGGCGTGGCATGGGCGCCCCGCCCATGTTCTGGTTCCGACGGGTACGCCGGCTCTGCCACGCTAGCATGTCGCCCCGGGAACTTCCGATTTACGAACTCGAGCCGGCGGTCGTGGCGTCGTTGCGGGCGCAGGGGCGGCTGATCGTGCAGGCACCGACGGGCTCCGGGAAATCGACGCAAATTCCGCAGATGCTGTGGCGGCACGGTCTGCTCGGTGAACGCGGCGAGGTTGTCGTTCTCCAGCCGCGGCGACTGGCGGCGCGGCTGCTGGCAAAACGCGTGGCCGAGGAGGCGGGCACAAATCTGGGCGAGGGGGTTGGTTACCAGATCCGGCTCGAGTCGCGCGTGAGCGAGCGCACGCGAATCCGCTTTGTGACCGAGGGAATTCTGCTGCGGCAGATGTCGTTCGACCCGATGTTGCGCGGCATCGCCGCGATCGTGTTCGACGAATTTCACGAGCGACATCTCTACGGCGACATCTCGCTCGCGCGGGCGCTGCAGATTCAGCAGACGATTCGACCAGAGCTGAAAATCATCGTGATGTCGGCGACGCTCGAGGCCGGCGCGCTCAAGGACTATCTCGCCCCGTGCGATGTGCTGGTTTCGCAGGGCCGCAGTTTTCCCGTGCGGATCGACTACCTGCCGAAAACCGTGAACTTCGAGCAGGAGCCGGCCTGGGAAATCGCCGCCCGCGAATGTGAGCGCGTGGCGGCGGAATCGGTCGGCGACCTGCTGGTCTTCATGCCCGGCGCGTATGAAATCAGCCGCACGGTCCAGGCAGTGCAGGCATCGCGCGCGTTGCGCGATTTCGTTGCCTTCCCGCTGCATGGCGAATTGCCGCCCGAGCAGCAGGACCGCGCCGTGGCGCGCTACGACACCCGGAAAATCATCATCTCGACCAACGTGGCTGAGACGTCGCTCACCATCGAGGGCGTGACGACCGTGATCGACTCGGGCCTGGCACGGGTCGCGCGTTTTGACCCTCACCGCGGAATCAACACGCTGTTGATTGAAAAAATTTCCGCGGCGAGCGCCGACCAGCGGGCAGGCCGCGCCGGCCGGACAGCGCCAGGCGTCTGCGTGCGGTTGTGGACCGAGCGGGAACACGCACAACGTCCGCTGCAGGAACTGCCGGAAGTGAAACGGCTGGATTTGTCGGAGGTTGTCCTGACCCTGAAGGCCAGCGGGATCGACGACGTATCCAATTTTCCCTGGCTGGAAAAACCCGACGCTCGTTCGCTCGAACGGGCGGAGACCCTGCTCGCCGATTTGGGCGCGATTGGGACGATGGGTGTGTTGCCGGCCGGGGTTGCGAATCGGAATGACGCGCGTGCCGCCGCGGCCATGCCCATCACCGAACTTGGCCGGAAGATGCTCCGGTTCCCGGTCCACCCGCGCTACGCGCGAATGTTTCTGGCGGCGCAGGAACGCGGGTGCGTCCGCCCCGTTGCCCTGATGGCGGCGCTCACGCAGGGCCGGAATTTCCTGCTGCGCGGAGTGTCCAGGGAAGTGGAGGATGCGCGCGAGGAGGTGCTCGGCGAGGAACACGAGAGCGACTTCTTCCTGCTGATGCGGGCGTGGCGGTATGCCGATCAGGCGAACTACTCGCTCGAGGCGTGTCGCCGTCTCGGTATTCATGCCCAGGGTACGCGGCAGGTCGGGCCCTTGTTCGAGCAGTTTCTCGAAATTGCGAAGGACGAGGGACTGGATGTCAGCGAGCGCCGGACGGATGGTGCCGCGGTTCGGAAATGTGTGCTGGCCGGGTTTTCCGATCAGCTGGCGAAGCGCTTGGATGCCGGGACGCTGCGGTGCGAACTGGTGCACAGGCGGCGGGGTTTGCTCGCGCGGGAGAGCGCGGTCCAAAAAGCGACGCTATTGGTCGCGGCGGAGATCAGTGAGATTGGCGGCCGCGGTGGCGAGGTGAATGTACTTTTGACGCTGGGCACCGCGATCGACGAAGCGTGGTTGAAGGAGATATTCCCGGACGAGTACTTTGAGTCTAGCGGCGTGGTTTACGACGAGCAGCAAAAACGGGTGGTGGCCCGGCGCGAGCGGCGTTTCCGCGATCTGGTGCTCGAGGCAAAATCGAGCAGTGACGAGGCCCCGCTGGATGCCGCGGCGGCGCTCCTGACGAAAGAGGTGCTGGCGGGCCGGTTGAAGCTCGAGGCGTGGGACGACACCGTGGAGCAATGGATCACCCGGGTGAACCGGCTGGCGGAATGGTTTCCTGAACTGGAGGTGAGTCCGCTCACCGATGCCGATCGCGCGATGCTGATCGAGCAGGTGTGTTATGGCGAACTGGGGTATCGGGGAATCAAGGACAAGCCGGTCATGCCGATCCTGCGCGACTGGCTGACGGCGGAACAACTTGCCGCCCTGGAATCGTATCTCCCGGAACGGCTGGAAATGCCGAACGGTCGCCGCTCGCGATTGACGTATCCCAAGGAAGGGCCGCCCATTCTCAGCGCCCGCATCCAGGAACTCTACGGCATCCAGGGAAAGTTCGCGGTCGGCCATGGCCGCGTGCCGGTTAAGATCGAGGTGCTCGCGCCGAACCAGCGGCCGATACAAGTCACGGACGATCTCACGGCCTTCTGGCGCGACATGTATCCAAAAATCAAAGCCGAATTGTCACGCCGGTACCCGCGGCACGAGTGGCGGTAGGGAGTGGCACGCAAAATCGAGCCTCGGCTTGTTACATGCTCATCGCGGAAATCGGCGGTCGGAGTCGCTGTGGGTGCCGATTCAAAACCAAAGCCAATCGTCGCCATACCGGCGTGCGACCGCCCGGTAGCTTCGCGTCACGCGCACGGACCACACGCGATTATCGGCTTTCAAGCGCTCAAGATGCAGTCCCGGATGCGCGCGACTCGAAGCAAATCGTCGATATGTTTCCCACGCTGCCGACCTGACTTCCGGCGGGAGTTTATGAAACAGAAGCCGGAACTCCGCCGTTCCATTTGAAGTCACTTTGGCTCGTTGAGCGTGCCTTCGTTCACCTGCAAAAAAGATTGGGCCGATTGGCGATATTGAGC
>JBBRCR010000716.1:0-3137 GCA_038204695.1 Opitutales bacterium
GCCAAGGGCGCGGTTGACGGGAAGGGCGACTTTCCAGTCGCCCGAGACCGGTCGACCGAACGTACTTCGGCGGCTGGAAAGCCGCCGCTCCGGCAAATGCCGACGTGCTTGGCAGGAATTGTGGGGCAAGCGCAGGGCTAGCCTGAATAATCCATAGGAAAGTGAAGACCGGGCGTGATTCCTGCTTAAGTTGTTAGTGTGAAGAATCCAACTACAGCAGAGACCAGCGCCCGGCCTTCGACAGGCTGTCAGCAGGCTTCATTCCAGTTTCAAGATCTCGGTGGACGCAAAGTGGTGGTGGATTTTACCGGCGGCACGTTGTCGAGTGACAGCGGCGCGTTGTTCCTGCGGCAGGTCGATCGCGGCTTGGGGCTGACGCGGACCCTGGCCGACGGCTTCGGCGACCGGCGCGATCAGCGGTTTATCGATCACTCGCTGCCGGAGTTGCTGCGTCAGCGCATTTACGGCCTGGCGTTGGGCGACAGGATCTGAACGACCACGAACACTTGCGCCGCGATCCGTTGCTGGCGACCGCTTGCGACAAAGCGGATCCGCTGGGACAGGATCGCTTTAATCCGCAGGATCGGGGAGTTGCGCTGGCGGCCCCTCGACGCTCAACCGGTTGGAACTGTCCAACAAGAAGACCACGCGGTGTCACAAACTGCCGCACGATCCGGTGAAAATCGAAGCCTGCCTGCTGGCGAGGGGCGTGCGCTGTCTGCCCAAGCACGCGAAGGAAGTGGTGATCGACCTGGATAGCATGGGGCACTTGGTCCATGGACTGCAGGAGGGCCGGCATTTCAGCGCGTATTACGGTGATTATTGTTACCTGGGTTGTCACGGTACGCAACTGGCACGCGCCACCGCGGGAACGATTCGCTTGAAGCTGTTGCAGGTCGTCGCGCAAGTGACGGTCAGTGTGCGGCGGGTCTATATTCAGCTCAGTAGCGCGCACCCGGCTCAGGCACTCTTTCGGCTTTGTCACGCCCGACTGATGGGCCTCGCCCAGGCGGACGGGTAGCGGCTCTGCCAGAGCCGAAAAAACCGACGCGTGCAGCGGGTCGGAACGGCGGAGCGTCGACCCGTGGTTCGAACAACCAGAGTTTTGACGGCCACACGCCTCGACGTCGACTGCCGCCAAAAAGCACCCGCGAAACTCGTCGCTCCGTTTCCAACTTCGCGAAAACTCGAAAATGACCTTCGGCTATGAAAATATCCGGGATAGGCCAACGCGGGGACGCTCAATGTTGAAGGCGTCGTTCACGCGGCCGTCGATTTACGACAGCCTTGCCAGCACGAGCTTGCTCACTGCACCGAAATCCATCAGCGCCGCCTCGGGGCGCTTCCTCAAAGCTCCGATAACCTTTCCCATGTCCTTCTTGGACTGAGCGCCGGTCTCGGTGATCGCTTCCGCGATGAGCACCTCGACTTTGGCTCCATCCAGACCTTGAGGCAGGTATTTCTCCAATAGGCAGATTTCGGCCTCATTCGCGGCGACCAAGTCTGCCCTCCCTCCCTTCTCGAATTCCATCTTCGCATCAGCCAAGTGCTTAACCGCTTTGCGCAGCGTCGCGACGACGAGCGACTCCTCAATCTCCTCGTTGGCGTCCATGGCCGCGCGTTTGATCGCGGCGTCCGCCGTGCGAAGCGCGGTCGTGACGGCGTTTTCGCGTGCGCGCATGGCGGTAATGATGTCGGCGCGAAGCCGTTCGTAGGTTGGTGACATGAAGGGTGCAGTGAAACACCGACAACACAGGTCGCAAGGAGTTCGTGCCAACGATGACCGTTTCCACCGGAATGCTGCTTCCGTTAGAAAAAACGAAGCAAAATCGGATGCATGAGGGGGATGGGCTTCCCGCTCCCCCGCGCCACCCGCCGGCCTTGCCTGTTCTTGTCTAGGAACGGAGAGTTAAGTCCATTTTCACACAATATCGTGTTCTCAAAAGCACTCCGCATTCGTCACTGTGACTGAGCAAAGATGGCCGCTAAGCATACATCGACGTACTCCCTGCTGTTCTCCGCGTTGCTCGCGGTGATGATGATGTCTGGAGTTCCCGTGCAGGCCGAGATACTGATCAGCGAATTTCTCGCCAGCAACAGCAGCACCCTGGCGGACGACGACGGCGCGTTCTCCGACTGGATCGAACTCCACAATTCCGACGCCGCTCCGGTGGACCTGACGGGTTGGTACCTGACGGATAGTGCCGCCAACAAAATGAAGTGGCAGTTTCCCGCCGTGAGTATTCCGGCCGGCGGCTACCTCCTGGTCTTCGCCTCGAACAAGAATCGCGCCGACCCCGCGCGCGCACTGCACACCAACTTCGCCCTGAGTGCCGATGGCGAATACCTCGGCCTAACCCGCCCGGATGGCGCGTCAGTGGTATTTGAATACAGCCCCGCTTATCCGGCGCAGACCGCCGGCATTTCGTACGGCGTCGCCGCGGGTATCGGACAGACATCGGCCGCGGGGTATTTTCAAACGCCAACGCCCGGGGCGGCCAATGGCGCCACCGGCGCGGCGCGTCTTACCGAGACCGCCCAGTTCTCGCGCCGCTCCGGCCCGTTTACCTCCTCGTTCTCCCTCGAGCTTTCCGGGAGCGGGTCGGATCAGCAGATCCGTTATGAGTTTGCCCCGCCGAGCAGCGTCGGCGCGGTGGTCCGCGAACCGAGCAGTGAGTCCCCACTCTATTCCGAACCGTTGCTGATCGATCGCCCACTGCTCATCCGGGCCGCGGTGTTCAGCCAGGATGGCAAGGCCCGCGGGCCCGCCACGTCGGTGCATTACTTCCAACTGGATCTCTCCAGCCCACTCGGTCTCGGCACCTTTTCGTCGCTCCTGCCAGTGCTCGTGCTCGAACAACACGGCTACGGCGGACTCACCAAGGCGGACGGTGAACAGCCGGCTTGGGTGTATGGATACGCCCCCCGGGCCCGAGCGCCCACGTTCGCGGACCAACCCGACTTCGTCATCCCGGCGATCACCGCCATCCGCGGCTCGTCCTCGGCCGATTTTCCAAAGAAGAGCTACAATCTCGATTTGCTCGATCCGATCGGCAAGAAATCGGCGCTGAGCCTGTTCGGCTCCGGCTCGTTCGATGAGTGGGCGTTGGTTGGCCCCTGGCTCTACGATCCCTCCC
>JBBRCR010000717.1:0-3085 GCA_038204695.1 Opitutales bacterium
CGGCGCGCACACCTGATCGACGTCTTTCAAGCGATCCAACACCGAGAGCACACGCAGCAGGCGCAACAATGCAACCCGTCCGGTCTGCTCGAAGAGACGATAGGTCGCCGGCCTTAGTCCGGCCCGGCGCGCCAGTTCGTCCTGCGACCAGCCGAGTTGCAGGCGCGCCGTCCGCACCCTTGCGGCCAGCTCCAAGGCTACCTCCAGCTCTGATTTTAGTGCTAACATTATGGTAGTAGTATCGTTTTTATTGAGTTATCCAATAAGATAATGGTAGTTTAACCGCGACGCTTGGTTCGTCGGCGAGAGCCTTAAACTCCACGCCAGCGTGGCCCAATCTCCGAGGGAGATCGGCCGGCTCGCGGCCGCTCGAACACATTGTCCGCGGTGCGTGCGACGATGGCATCATCGATATCACCACGACGGGACCGGGGACGCCAGCGAAGTGGGCTTCACTGTTTTTGCAGGCAGCGGGCATGCGACTCGAAGTCTTTGCCGACGACGGTAGCGCGCACGCTCACCGCATCTCCGGCAAAATCGAGGTCGGCCGCCGTCAGCCGGATCGTCTCCAGGCGCCGCAGGCCCGTCGGGTCGTAGACACGGCCGTTCATGTGAGCGAGGAACCACCGACGCGGTTCCGGCTCGCACGGCGTAAGCCCAGTGCAATTTTGGGCGGGAGAGAAAGAGGAGGCGGGAGCGGCGCGGCGCGCCGAGCAACCAACCAAGTCACAAGGAACGGGCACCGTCAGACGGCGCGAGCAAGCAGCGTTAAAAGCGTGTTTCTTCCTTAGCCGCCGATGACCGACGTATCGAGGTAGAGCGAGAGCGCGTGCATGGCGGTATTCATGGCGTGGCCTCCGGCTTGGGTCGAGGCGACAACTGCGTGGCCGGGTCGACCGGCGGTTTCCGGCGCGCGCTGAAGCAAAAACCAGCGCGTTTAAAGGTGTCGAAAGTTCACACATGACCCCTTCGCCGCCGCCTGACCCCTTCGCCGCCGCCTGACCCCTTCGCCGCCCCCAGAAGGTCGGCGCGTTCAAGTCGCGTGGCGCCTGCAACGCCGTGTTCCTGCTCAGCGATGCTGAAGCGCAGAGAGGCGTCGCGACGCACTCCTCGGGCAACCATGCCGCGGCACTCGCGCGCGCGGCAGCGTTGCGGGGCATTCCCGCGCACATCGTGATGCCGCGCAATTCGCCCCTGCCGAAACAGCGGGCCGTCGCCGGCTATGGTGGCCGCATCGTGCTGTGCGAACCGACGCTCGCCGCGCGCGAACAGGCGTGCGCGGAGGTGCTCGCCGCCACCGGCCCCAAGCTGATCCACCCGTACAATGATCACCGGATTGTCGCCGGACAGGGCACGGCCGTGCTCGAGCTGCTCGTCGCCATCCCTGATCTGGACGTCGTCCTCACCCCGGTGGGCGGCGGCGGGTTGTTGAGCGGCACCGCCATTGCCGCGAAGAGCCTGCGCCCGGACATTCGCGTCGTCGGCGCCGAGCCCGCGCAGGCGGATGACGCCTTCGAGTCGTTGCGGGATGGATACATCGTGCACAAACCCGCGAACACCATTGCCGACGGGCTGCGCACCAGCCTCGGCGAGCGAACGTTTCCGATCCTCCGTTCACACGTGGACGAGATCAGGACCACCTTCGAATCCGGGATTGTGGCCGGGATGCGCCGGCTGTGGGAGATCCTGAAGATCGTGGTGGAGCCGAGTGGATCCGTGCCGTTCGCGGTGGTGCGCGAGCATGCCGCGGCCTTCGCCGGGCAGCGCGTGGGAATCATCCTGAGTGGCGGCAATGTCGATCTGGATCAATTGCCTTGGCTGAATCGGCCCGTGTAGGGGCGCTGCCCGCCGCCGCCCTCCCGCGCGGCAACGGTTTGGAGGTTTTTAGATTTCAGAGGCCTGATGTCCGGTTTCACGATCTCCAAAATCACACGGCCTCCGGTCCCGCTGTAAGAATCGGCCAGTCGTTGCGGGGCTCGGCCCATATTCGGGCAGAAGTCGTGGTGATGCGCCTTATACCTGCCAGTTTTCGACCTTCAGTCCGGACACGCGGCTAAACTCCCTGACGTTCCGGGTCACAATCGTTGCCCCAAGCCGAAGTGCTTGGGCTGCAATAAGCGTATCCATCGGTCCAATGCCAAGACCACGCGACTCGAGATCGTGCCGTATTGCTGCGTAGTGGGTGCAGTCATCGCGGCTAAATTTCTCTACGGGCAGAGTCTGGGCGAGTTCGGCGAGTTTCAAACGAGCATGGGCATTGGTTCCCTTCGTTACCCCGAATTCGCGTTCCGCGAGGACGATGACCGAAAGACACAACTCGCTGAAATGCTCCTGCATTTTTGCCACGAACTTCGGGTTGTCGCCGCGCATGTAGGCGGAGATTGCGTTGGTGTCAGGTACGTAGATCATTCGTCGCGCGGAATGTCAGGCGTGGTGTGACGGGGCACATCGGGGAGGTCTGGGCATGAGCCCGCCAGAGCGAAAAACTTCCGGCGCCGCTTCTCAAGATCGGCGTTCAACGGTTCCAGTAGAACGCCGCCGGTAGACGTGCGTGAAACCGCCGCCTCCTTGCCTGGGAGACGGAATTCGCGGGGTAGCCTGACCGCTTGAGAGCCGCCGTGGCGGAAGAGCTTGGCGCGCGAGGTTGTGGTTCGCATATCTACATGTAGATACTACGAATTTACCACGTCAAGCAGCAGCTCCGCGACACGCCCGAACCCGCGAGAACGTCGTCCGCGTTTCAACACGATTGCGGGCAGAATGGCAGACGGTTCCGCGACTCGCGACTAACCGCGGTAACCGCGGCTCGAACTGATCGGAGAAAGGAACCGATGAACAAACCGTTACGAGCCCCGGAGTTTCGCCGGGAAGCGGAGAAGTCGTGGGAGGAGTGTATTCGCGTTTCTGACACCGCCCGCCAGCCGGCCCTCCGGCAACTCATTCAACCCGCCGGCTTCTGCCCCGCTGTGAACGCCGCCCGGATCCAGTCGCCGCGCGTCGTCCGCCCATCCGCCTGCGGCAGTTTTTCGAGCGGCAGACTGAACTCGCGCGCGAGCGCCTGCCACCGCTCGGCCAGCGCCGGATC
>JBBRCR010000718.1:0-3051 GCA_038204695.1 Opitutales bacterium
CGGACATCGCCGTGCCGCTTTTCCCGGGAGGCTATCTCATCGGCGGGTTGCTACTGTTGAATCTGATCGCTTCGCACGTCTATCGCTTTCGCCTAGCATGGAAGAATGCCGGCCTGCTGCTCACCCACGCCGGGCTGATTCTGCTGCTCCTGGGCGAGCTGTTCAGCGGTTTGTGGCAGCGTGAAAGCCTGCTCCAGCTCCGCGAAGGCGAGACGCGGCGTTACTCGGAGGATTTTACTCGCAATGAGCTCGTGTTGATCGACACGAGTGGCGCCGCGGCCGACACGGTGGTTGCGATCCCCGAAGCATTGCTCGCCGAGCGCGGCACGATTCGCCACCCGGCGCTGCCGTTCGACCTGCGCGTCGCCGACTACATGGCCAATGCGGAGCTAAAGATGCGCAGTGACTCGCCGCAGGCGGCCGCGAGCGCCGCCACCGCTGGTGTCGGCACGCGCGTCGCCGTGCGTCGCCTCCATCCGACCAACAAGTCCGATGAGCGCAATGTGCCCGCGGCGTTGCTCGATTTGTCCGGCGCCGGCAGTTCGCTCGGCACATGGCTCGTTTCGCCCGGGATCGAAGAGATGCACTCGTTCACCTTCCAAGGTCGCACGTGGCAGATCGCGCTGCGGCTAAAGCGATATTACGTGCCGTTCAGCGTGACGCTGCTGAAGATCACCCACGAAACATATCCGGGTTCCGACATTCCGAAAAACTTCGCGAGCCGCGTGCGCGTGCGCAGCGACGACGGTCGCGATGATCGCGAGGTGGTGATCTTCATGAACAACCCGCTGCGGTATCGCGGGCTCACGTATTACCAGCACCAAATGAACAAGGCCGAGGGCTTCACCGGGCTCCAGGTCGTGCGCAATCCGAGTCGCGTGCTGCCGTATGTGTCCTCGGCCATGATGGGCCTTGGGCTCGTGATGCAGTTTGGCTTTCACCTATTCGGTTTCGTCCTCCGCCGCCATGCCACGGTTCGCGCGGTGCTCGCCACATGAAAAAATTCCTTCCGCACCTCGTCCTCGTGATCGCCGCGCTCGCCGTCGCCAGCACGCTGCTGCCGCCACGCCGGAAATCCTCCGATGTCGCCGGCTACGGCCGGCTGCCGGTGCTCGTCAATGGCCGGCTCAAGCCGTTCGACACGGTCGCACGCACCTCGCTGCTCGTGCTGCAAGGCCGGCAGCGCGTCGTCACGCCCGAAGGCCGCACCCTTGAGCCCACCGAGTGGCTCCTCGACGTGCTGTATGCGCCCGCCAAAGCCGACACCTACCGGCATTTTCTCGTCGAGAACCATGAAGCACTCGACTTGTTCGGGCTGCGCGCAGAGGACGGCGACGGCGGCAAGCGTTTCTCTTACGCGCAACTCGCGAAAGGCGTCGCCGAACTCGATCGCCAGGCGAAGCTCGCCAACGAGGTGGAGGCGCCGCGGCGCAACGCATTCCAGCGGCAGGTGCTCGCGCTCCGGGACCGGGTCGTGCTTTTTCAACGGCTGCAAGCCACCATGCAGCCGTCCGACTCGGCCGGCTTTCTCGCCGACGTCGTGCAACTCGACGTGACGCTGCCCGCTGGACTCGCCGCCGTGCGCGCGCGCCAGCGCGGTCAGCCGCACGACGAAGCGGCCTTCAACAAAATGACGGAACTGGTGCGTAAATTCGATTTCATCGCGTCGGCGGGCTACCTCATCGCGATTCCACCACGGGGCGAAAGCGCGGATTTGCAGGCGTGGAAAACGCCCGGCCAGGCGCTCGTTGATTCGATTGAGGCCGGTGCCCTCGACCCTGTGTCCCTGGCGCATGCAAGAGCGGGACTTGCCTGGCAGACCGGTCAGGCCGCGGAGTTCAATCAAGCGATCGCAGCGCTGCACGACCGATTCGAGTCGAGGTATGCTGCGGCGCTCGCCAAATCCAATGTGGAGACGCGCCTCAATGCCGCGCAGCCGTTTTATTCGAGCATGGCGCTCCTCGTTGCCGCGCTGCTCGCTGCGTTGGCGTCATGGCTGATCTGGCCGCATCACCTCCGTCGCATCGCGTTTGGATTGATCGCGCTGGCGTTTGTGCTGACCACGGCGGGCATCCTCACGCGGATGTGGCTCGAAGGCCGGCCGCCCGTCACGAATCTCTACTCGTCGGCCTTGTTCGTCGGCTGGGTGGCGGTGGGGCTCTGCCTGGTCATTGAGGCAATCTACAAAAACGCCGTGGCGAGCGTGGCCGCCGCGATGGTGGGCTTTTGCGCGCTCGTAATCGCGCACCATCTTTCGATGGGCGGCGACACGATGGAAATGATGCGGGCGGTGCTCGATTCGAATTTCTGGCTGGCCACGCACGTCGTCACCATCGCGATCGGTTATGGCGCCGCGTTCCTCGCGGGATTTCTCGCGCTGATTTACATCGTCCGCGGTGCGCTGACGAAATCACTCGATCGTGCCACGGCTGACGGGCTCGCGCGGATGGTTTATGGCGTGGTCTGCTTCGCGACATTGTTCAACGTCACCGGCACCGTCCTCGGCGGCATTTGGGCTGACCAGTCGTGGGGTCGGTTCTGGGGCTGGGACCCAAAGGAGAACGGTGCGCTCATCATCGTGCTGTGGTATTCGTTGATCTTGCATGCGCGCTGGGGTGGCATGGTGCGACAGCGCGGGCTGATGAACCTGGCGGTATTCGGCAATATCGTGACCGCGTGGAGCTGGTTCGGCGTGAACATGCTCGGCGTCGGCCTGCACAGCTACGGCTTCACCGACTCTGCAGCGTTTTGGCTGGTGCTGTTCGGGCTGAGTCAGATCGTGGTGATCGCAGTGGGAGCCGTGCCGCTGGAGAAATGGCGGAGCGGCGCCGCGATGTTCGGCTCCACGGTGGCAACCTTAGAGCGTACAGCTGGTGCCCCGGAAAGGGGGACATGCGAAGTGACCCTGCGATAATTTCCTCTGAAACCTATGAAAAATAATCCAAATACTAAGTTGTTCATTCGGGCACTTGCCTCGCTCGGCCTTATCGCCGCGTTGCTGTTCATCGCGGGCTGCGAGTCGATGCCTTCATCTTCTCCGTCCCGGTCTCC
>JBBRCR010000719.1:0-3041 GCA_038204695.1 Opitutales bacterium
TGCGCCATCTCACCGCCGCATCCTTCACGCCAGCTACGGCAGCACTCGCGTGTTTGAAAATATAGGCGGGGTCGCTTTGGGAAACTGAGGCTGGCGAGGCGTCGCCAGCCGGGAACCGGAATAATTGGCTTCCGCCACGAGCAAGGGATTGCTCGCGGCGTCAGGTCAGTGTTCAGACTTTTTTTTGCTAGGCGCTGAGTGCCGTCCGATCCCTTCGCCCTTTCACAACCTGCGGACAGCCCGGGGCAATCTCATGGTGGTGCCCTCTGAAGATTACTCCCACCAGCCGCCGGGCTTGCAGGTTTTCCGATGTGAAGGGCGACGGGAACGGGACGGCAATCATCAAAAAAAAGTCATGAAAACTAAATCAACAAAACAGAAATCAGTCGGGGCTCTTGATCCAGTCCAGCAATCATCAACAACGGCGGCAGTGCCGCCCGCTGCTCTCGCGGCAGCACCACAGACCGAGCCACGCGGCTTGCTTCGGATTGATTTCGAGCAGAGGCAGTTCAATCGTTCGTTACCGACGAACGAGGTGCTCGATTTGGTGTATCGCCGTTTGCGTCATGCGTTCGACTTCGCCGAGATCGTCGGCTCTTGGGTTTGGATTGCCTTTCCTGAGCCGCAGGATCAGCACGTTACCGCCGAGCTTTCACAGCTTGGGTTTCATTGGAACTCACGCCGCAAGGTTTGGCAGCACCCGTGCGGTGTCTTCAAGGGCGAGCCTGTTGACCCTCGCACCAAGTATCAGACCACCCGCGCGGGAGGTGGCAGCGTAGTTGCACCGCGTTGCTCTGCACGGCGCGAGCGTGCGGAGCGATGCACCGGGAGAGCACACCATGAGGCGCACGCGACGATTGCCCATTCCGCAGCACGAGTTTGGTTTCACGCCGGACACGTTCAATCTGATTCAAGACACCGCGCAGGACGGTGAGAGGATCGCGTGCGAGCGGGCCGAGATGGACGAAGCGCGCCGACGCGCGCAGAAGGCGCAAGCGAGCCTGCCCATGCACGCCACCGCGTTTCGGTTGCGTGCGGGCGACACGATTGCGTTTGCCGGTCAGTCCTGCCCGGTGGTTCGCGTGACGGATTCAAGCGCTGTCGTTGCCGTCGCCAAGCCGCCGCGTGATTTCACCACGCTGTTCGGCGTGCGTGTTCACATTCAGCCCAAGCCCGCGTTGGTTCGCATCTCTCCCAACTCCGAAGTTCCCATTTTGAACCGTTGACCTATGAACACACCAAACCACGACGCCCAGTCCGGCTCGGACTTCGGCCCTGTCATCTACCGTTACACCCGCGCACATGCCGTCGCCGACGGCGTGCAGGTTGAAGTCACCAAGACCGCGCGTGAGGCGGGGATTTCGTTCCCCGTGTTTCTCACGCGGAGCGTGTTCGAGCGATTCGTTGCAGTCCCGCCGGGCGTGACGTGCCAGGACGAAGCCGGGAGGCTTTGGGACGTTGTCTGGATGCTGCGCTTCGCGATCTTGCGTGCGCGGCCCGGCGTCGCTCGCATCCCGGTTGCACTCTATGTCCGCAACGACAACCGCTGCGCGACCTTGATCAAATTGGTGGCGACCTGCGGCCCGCTCGACATTGACGACCCGCAACCCGCCATCACCGTCATGTTGCGGGACGAGGACTGAGCCGCCCGAAAAATTCGCGGCGCCGGCACAGCCGGCGCTTTTTGTTTTGGTGGCCGACTGCAAAGTCTCGGGGACTTCCGCAGTCCCCGCACCCCAGCGCCAAAGGTCAGGCGACCTCTGGACTCCATATCGATCGCGCGCCAAAGGAACGCCGCTCTATTCCGCTCCCGCTCCACAGACCGCCGCGAATGGCCGCTGTCGCAGCCAGGCGCGCGAAAGCCCGCCCTCCCATAGCGCGGCGGACGTTCCGCCTTGCCCCTCCGCGTGCCCAGGGTCGTCGCTCACAACCCCCGCAGCTTCACCGCCTGAATAGTCCGCACCTTCGTGGCGACGAGATAACGCAACGCATCCGCCGCGTCATCGCCGCCCACACCCTCGTCATCGGCATCGACCTTCAGCACATCCTCGGGCCGGTTCGGATCATGTTGCATTGCCGGCAACGCATCCAGGAGACGCGTGCAGCGGCGATGAATGAACAGCCTCGGACGGATGCCGCCGTCCACATCGCCCAGGCGATTCAGGATCTCGGCCCAGCCGTTCAGCCGATTCATGTTCGCGGGCGACAATCGAATGCCCACCTTCCGGTATTGCTCGGCCACGGTGGTGCCATCGCTCTGGCGACTGAACACGTCCGTGCCAGCGACGATGCGTTCGATGTCGCTCAAGACCAGCGGGCGTTTGCTCAGGTCCGGCGGCGTCCGCCACGAGAGCCGCGGCTGACCGCGCGTGGCCCACGCCACGGTGACCTCGTGCCGCGTCAGCATGGCGTCGATGGCGACGGCATGACGTTGCGGCAGCCAGAGGCGCTGCGCATGTTCATCCACAATGAAAATGTCGCCGTTGCCATCCGTGCAGCCCAGCAGGCAAACGGTGTAATGGGTAAATCCCTAGTCCAGCGCGCAGAACCATTCGCGGGCGCGCGTGTCATCGAAGTCGTCGATGACGTGAACCTCGCGCCGGAACGTGCTGAAGAACTGTCCGGCGGCGATGTCCCAATCGCCTTCAAACCACGCGCGCTTCTGCCAGCCCGTCACGTTCGCGAGCACCTTCACGTATTCGGCGTTCGTGAAGTGATTGTCCGTCACGCGCGCGGGAATGAACCGTGTCTCCTTCTCGATGCCGCGTTGATACGGCACGATGAACTTCTGCCGATACCACGCGTGCCCGACACCGCCGGGATTCGTCGTGCTGTAGATGCGCGGTCGCCAGTTCGGTTTCGACGTGCGGCAGCAGGTGGTAATGTCCTGATGCTTGCGGCTCGACAGGGTCGTCGCCTCCTCGATCCCGATCACGTCGTATTCCAGCCCGAGGTACGCATTGATGTCCTTCTCATTTTGAAAATGGCCCGCGATGATGCGCTCTTCGAGCCGCACACCGAATGGATCCAGAAAGGCAAGC
>JBBRCR010000720.1:0-3025 GCA_038204695.1 Opitutales bacterium
GGGACGGCCTGCGCCGCCGTGCTCCGGGCTGGCGCCAATGCCGCGGACCGGGCCGCCGCGTCGCCAGCCGCAAAAGCCGAGATTCGCGCGGCGGAAGCGGCCGGGCTCGGCGCATCGCCGGGCGCGAAAGTGATTTTCACCGGCTTTGCGATCGGGCTGCTATATAAAACCCTCAACGTCGCCTTCAAGGGGTGGAAGGACGTGCCGGAAAAAATTTTCGGCGCGCCGTTCAAGGCTGGTTCAATCAGCACCGAGGTTTCGCCCGAACTGGTCGGCGTCGGCTATATCATCGGGCCGCGCATCGCCTCGCTCATGTGCGCGGGCGGTGTGCTGAGTTACCTGCTGTTGATTCCCCTGATCAAGTTTTTCGGGGAGTCGCTGACCGCTCCGCTCGCGCCCGGCACGGAGTTGATCTCCAAGATGGGGCCGAATGATATTCGCAGCGCATACGTGCTGTATATAGGCGCGGGCGCGGTCGCGGCGGGCGGCGTGCTGAGTTTGATTCAGTCGCTGCCCACCATCTGGCACGGGTTGCGGGAAGGTTTGCGTGATCTGGGCCTCTCTCGCACGTCCAACGGCGGGGGCGACCGCGCCACGCCGCGCACGGATCGCGATCTCTCGATGAAGTTCGTGGCGATCGGCGTGATCGTGCTGATCGCGATCATCACCTTCGCGCCGACGCTGGAGATGAACGCGCTCGGCGCCATCCTCATCGTGCTGTTCGGATTCCTTTTTGTGACGGTCTCGTCGCGGCTCACCGGCGAGATCGGCTCATCGTCGAACCCGATTTCCGGCATGACGGTCGCCACCCTGCTTTTCACGTGCCTCATTTTCCTGCTGGTCGGTTGGACGGGCGGGAAGCACTATGTGACCGCGCTTTCCGTCGGCGCCATCGTGTGCATCGCGGCCTCGAACGGCGGCACGACATCGCAGGATCTGAAGACCGGGTTCCTGCTCGGTGCGACGCCGAAGTTACAGCAGTGGGCCATTCTCGCCGGCGCCGCGCTCTCGGCCGTTTGCCTCGGGCCAATTCTGCTCAAGCTGAATGATGCCGCGACGGTTTATGTTCCGGCGGCGCGGGTGGCACCGGCTGGGTTGCACACCGACCCAGCCCAGCTCGTGAAACGCGAGGCCCTCACCGGCCCGCAGGCGCGTGATGACGCCGGGCGATATCTCGTCTGGCAAAAGACCGATGAGCAGGGCGGACCGGCCGGCCGTTACCTGGTGAACGAAAAAGGCGACGCGGTCTGGCTCGTGGATCCCGGAATCAACGGCACGCACAACACGCGGCCGGACGGCACGACCGTGCGAAAGTTCGACGCGCCGAAAGCGACGCTGATGTCTTATATCATCAAGGGAATTCTCGACCGCAAACTGCCGTGGGCACTGGTGCTTCTCGGGGTGATGATCGCGGTCACGCTTGAAATGTCCTTCGTTCCGGCGCTCGCGTTCGCCGTCGGCGTTTATCTGCCGCTTTCGTCGTCGTCGCCAATTTTCATCGGCGGACTCGTCCGCTGGCTCGTCGATCGGCGGATGAAGCGGCAGCCCAAATACACGGCGATGACGGGTGATGAATTTGCGCAGGAGAGCGACAAGAGTCCGGGCGTCCTGCTGGCGTCCGGCTATATTGCCGGGGGCGCCATCGCGGGGATCGTGATCGCATTTCTCGCCGGTGTGCTCGATCGGTTCGATGCGGCGCTCGCCAAATGGTCCACTGCGCACAACCCGTTTTTCGAAGGTCCGCATGCCGACGCGTTTTCACTGATCCCGTTTGCCGTGATCTGTGCGGTATTGTATCTCGTCGGCCGGGAGAAACTGCTGGCGCCAAGGATAACGTGACATCGGCAGTATCATACCATCGAGCAGCAACTGGTGCCGGAACGATGCTCGCTTTATTGTCATCCATTCCGCCATCGCCGGAAAGCCTGTGCCTGAAAAACTGAATCCCATGAGCGACGATCGTGAAGTCATTCTCTCACGCGTGCGGAATGCGCTCGCGCCCTTGCCGCAGCGCGCGCCGCTGCCTGATTACGATCGGGAGATTGCCGTCATGCGAACGCTCATCACGGGTCGCGATCTCGTCGAATTGTTCAGCGAACGGATTAAACGCGTGAACGGCCTCGCGTTTACCGAGCCGGCCGCGCTGGTGAGCTATCTCCGCGCTGGCGGCTGGACGCGCGGATACTGTGATCCCGCGCTCTGGCCGGGGCTGGCGCCGTATTTCCCGGGAGACTTCACGGTGGAACCGGATTTCGACCGCGCGCGCGTTGACGATTACGCATTCGGGATTACCCGTGCGGCAGCCGCGATCGCCGAGTCGGGTACAATCGTGCTGAACGACGCGACCACGTCCTCTCGTCTGGCGGCGCTCGCCCCGTGGGTGCATATCGCCGTCGTGGAACGCGCGCGGATTTTCCCCGACCTGGCTCAGGCGGTGGCGGCACTCGGCGACGATCGAAATATCATCTGGTGCACCGGACCTTCGAAGACGGCTGACGTCGAAGGGATCCTGATTGAGGGCGTGCACGGCCCCGGCGCACAGATCGCGTTGATCGTTTGAGCGGCGGCCTGGTTGACCTCGCCGCCGGGGCCGGCGCGCCCGCTTCTGCCCGCCCGATGTGCATCGCGTATCCGAAGAGCAAATTCCGGAATGGCTCCGACCGCCCACGGAAAATGCGGGCCATGCCTCGCATGGCCCGCATCGGGAGCTTGGCCGGGTTCACTTCGTGGCTGCAGTTTTCCACCGCAGTCTCGCGTGACACCGAGGTTGGGATCGTTGCCTGGGCCGCGCTTCACGAGCATTTGCGATGTCGCTCCCCCCGCCAGCCAAACGAAAAGCTGGCGAGGTTCGTGAGCATGCCCGGTGGGCGAGCGCAGGCAGGGCGATGTGCCTGATGGCGCGAAACAAGCGGTCCTTACTCGCGGGTGGGCGGAAGTGGCATGAACTCGTCGGGCGTGAGTGAGCCGTCGCTGTTGGCGTCGAGTGCCTTCAGGCTGGCCGCGCCATTCGTGATCTCGGAGGACG
>JBBRCR010000721.1:0-3012 GCA_038204695.1 Opitutales bacterium
CACCGGCTGCTGCCGTCCGATTAGGACCTGCTGGACCGCGCCCGGGTGAATCGACGTATGAAACAGCAGCGGGCTCGCGCTCGGAAAACTGGCGAGAAAATCCTCCAGGGCCCGCGTCTCCGCGTAACTCGTCGCATACACAATGGCGTCGTCGGGCGAGAGCGAAAGCCCGTCGAGCGTCGACCCAACCAGCAGCCCGAGGTGAGTCATCCGTCGCAGCGCCGCGCGCGGAAACCGCTCGCGCAGTCGTTCGCGCGCCTCGACTGCAGTCTCAGTGATCCCGGGGCGCTCGACGCGCAAATGATGGATGAATCGCTGGATCATGGGTGGCCGGAGGTTATCGGCGCCGACGGCCGGCGAAAAAGCAATCGCGGGCGACGGTTCCGATCGGGCGCATATTCCGGTTGGCGGTGGATACACGAACGCAGGGACGGATTTGCCGGCATTGGTTCATCGGAGGAGCGACTTTCCAATCCCCCTGTGTTGTTCGGTCTGCCGTTCGGCGGCTGGAAAGCCGCCGCTCCGCCGGCATCGTTTGCGCCGACTGAAGGTCGCACTTCTCGCCGCCAACCGACAGTTACGCGTGTTCCGGCCCACCGCGGTTGAATCGTCCTCACCCATGGCTCAACACCATTGCCGCATGGGCCCCTCCAAATGCGTTGCTGGCGAGAACAGCGGCGTCGAACGGCGCCGGCGAAAATGACGCGAGCGCGACCTCGGCCGTGAAGGTGGGAGCCACACCCGCGATCGTTCCGGGAATTCGCTGGCCACGAAGCGCCGTCAGCGTGATCGCCAGTTCGACCAGTCCACAGCTGCCCAAGGTGTGGCCCAAGCTCCCCTTCCAGGAAACCAGCGGCGCTCCCGGAAAGACCTGCGCCCATGTCTCCGCCTCGAGCCGGCCCGCCTCGAGCGTGCCCGTGCCGTGCCCCTTGATCCACACGCGACGATCGCGCACCACCGCGGCCATCGCGCGGGCCGTCGCCGCAAAACCCGTTCCATCCGGCTGGTTGCTCGTGAAATGGTGCATTTCGTTGTGCAGGGCGTGCGCCTCGAGTCGCGGGCCGGCCGGGTTCCGCGTCAACACGGCGAAGGCCGCGCCATCGCCGAGCCCGATGGCCCCCACGTCGCGCGCCGAAAACGGCGCGGGCATATTCCCGTTCAGGATCTTCAGGCTGTTAAATCCACCGGCCACGAACGCACTGACCCAATCGAAGGAGAACACGAGCACCTGCTCCGCCATGCCGGCGTGCAACAAACGCGCGGCGTGCGCCAGGGCCACGTGCGCGGTGACACACGCGTGCGAGAACACCGTCACGTATTCACCCCAACCGAGTTCGCCGCGCAGAAACTCCACCGCGGCGAAGGGCGGACCATGCCGCAGGTGCCGCGCATCATGGTCGCGCATGAAGGTGTACATGCTGCCCACGCCGAAGTTGCTGCTGGCGACGACCACGGGAAAACGGGCCGAACCCCAGTGGGCGGATGGAATCTTCGACGCCAACCCGCGCAGCGGAGCCAGCCAGCGAGGCGGCAGCGTCTCATCCATCGTCGGGTCAGTCAGCGCCAGCGGCACGGCATCACCGCCATCGCGGCCGAGCACGGGATGCAGGCGCAACGCCACGCGTTCCGCGAGCAAACCAGTGAGGGTCGACTCCGCGTCGCCCAGCGCCGTGAGGCAGTCACACGCCGCAATGCCGGTGGGAAGTTGATCCGCGCCCGGGGTCATGCCGGGCGCGCGCGGAGTGAATCCGCTTTTTGGATGCGCAGCGCGGGCCGGCCGCCGCTCACGCTTTCGCCGCCTCCTGCCTGCGGATGAATGACGCGAGCGCACTGATGCTCGCCAGCGCGTCCTTCGACTCTTCGCTGCTGCTGATCTTGACGCCAAACTCCTTTTCCAGCCGGACCACCAGCTCGAGCGCGTCGATCGAATCGAGCCCAAAACGCGGCGAGCCAAACAGTGGTTCGTCATCCGGAATGTCTTCCGGACGAATATCGGTGAGCTTGAGGGTGTCGACGATCAGCGCCTTGAGTCGGACGTTAAGCGGGTCGGCCATGGCGGGAGAAAAAGACGGCCCGAAGGGCGTTGGCAATCCTGATGGCGGCAGGAGCCGGAAGTAGCGAGCATCGAGTATGGAGGAGTTCGCGCCCCGCTCGAAGGCAGAGGGTAATAGGGGCGGTGCGCTTCAGATGGCCATGGGGTTGCGCTACGCCTTCACCGCAACGTACTCGCTGAAAAGCCCCAGCATCTTGATCCGTTTGACGTCGCGGAAACCGGCTCCTTGCAGCGCGCCCAGCACGGTTTCGGGCGGCACACACGCATCCATCGTCTCCCAGTAGTATTTCATCATGTCGCGCGCCGCGCGGCTGCGGGTAAAAAGCTGCGTCAGCGCCGGATAAATTCGGCCGAAATACAAACGGAAGAAAAAGCGCCCAACGGATCCAGCCGGTTTGGTCACCTCGAGGATGAGCACTTTGCCGCCGGGTCGGAGCACGCGGTGGTACTCGGCAAAGGTGGCATCGAGTGATGTCACGTGCCGCAGCGCGTAGCCCATGGTCAGGAAATCAAACGAATCCGCGGCAAACGGCATCGCCTCGGCGCGGCCTTGCACGAACTTCGCGGGCAGTTTGGTCTTCGCGACGGCCAGCATGCCTTCGCTGGGATCGAGGCACGTGATGTTTTCGGCGGTGCCGAGAATCTTGGCCGCCTCCACCACAACCAAGCCGGTGCCGCAGGCGACGTCGAGCACGTGCATACCCGGCTTCAACCCGTGCCTTTCCTGCACCCACTTCCGGTAGAAGGCTCCGCTGCGGAGGAAACCCCAGTCGACGACTCCGTCGTAGTGCTGGGCGCCGGCATCGAAGAGCTGGTTCACGAAAGCCGGCTTCGCGTCCGTGCTCGAATAATGCTCCTTCAGTGGCGGGTGCGGCAGCATGGCGAGATTGGCGGTGGCGATGCGATGATTGGCAAGCTTTCGTGGCTGCGAGCGCCAGCGAGTGGATTCGAGTCTGCCA
>JBBRCR010000722.1:0-2997 GCA_038204695.1 Opitutales bacterium
TGGCCGAAAGCGAAGCCGTTTCTCGACTATCTCGCCCGCGGCTCCTTTCTCCTGCAACGCGGCCAGTTCGTCGCCGATGTGCTCTATTACTACGGCGACGGTGGCATGAACTTCGTCCTCCCGCGCAAAAACCCCGCGTCGCTCGGTCCCGGCTACGACTACGACGTGACCAACGCCGAGGTGATTCTCAACCGTCTCACCGTGCGCGACGGCCGCCTGACGCTGCCCGACGGCACCAGTTACGCTGTGCTCGTGCTGCCGGAGCGCCGCGACATCCACCCCACCGTGCTCGCCAAGCTCGAGTCGCTCGTGCGCGCCGGCGCGACCGTGATCGGCGCGCGGCCCACCCGCGCGAGCGGGCTCGAAGGTTTTCCGCAGAGTGACGCGCGCGTGAACGAAACGGCCGCGCGACTATGGGCAAATCCCGGCCAAGGCCGCGTGGTGTCGGACCGCACCGAGCGCGCCGTGCTCACGGAGCTGGGCCTCACCCCGGATTTCCTTGCGCCCGATACGCTCGATTTCACGCACCGTCGCGACGGCGACACGGAGATCTATTTCGTGCGCAATCGCGGTGCCGCACCCGTCACCGCCGCCGCCACCTTTCGCGTGAGCGGCCGCCCGCCCGAACTTTGGGACCCGCTCACTGCCTCCATCGCGCCGGCCCGCGATTTCCGCTGCGTCGCGGGCGGCACCGAAGTGCCGCTCAGCTTCGCGCCGCACGGCTCGATCTTCGTGGTCTTCCGCAACCGCAAGGCCGCCGCTCCTGCCGTCGCCGTGCTGAAAACTGCCGCGCCCGCCGCCCTGTCCGAACCGCTCGCGCTCGATGCGGATTGGACCGTGGAGTTCGCTTCGCCCCTCGGTGCGCCGGAAAAAATCAAGCTCCCCAAGGTCGGCCCGTGGACGCAACAGGCTGCGCCCGCGGTAAAATATTTTTCCGGCAGCGCCAAGTATCGCCACGCGTTTACTCTCCCCGCCGGTTGGCGCGCGCGCGCGCCGCGCGTCGAACTCGATCTCGGCCGCCTCTGGTCCATCGGCGAAGTTTGGGTCAACGGCTCGCCGCTCGGCGTGGTGTGGGCGCCGCCGTTTCGCGTCGATTGCACCGCGGCGCTGCGCGACGGGCCGAACGAGGTCGTCGTCGAAGTCGTCGGCACGTGGCACAACCGCCTCGTCGGCGAAGCGCGCGGCGCCGTGCCGAAACTCACGCGCACCAACATCGCCGTCTCGCAGCGCAAATCGTGGAAAGAGCTCGAAGTGATCGAAGCCGGCCTCTTCGGTCCCGTGCGCCTCGTGCCGCGCGCGGCGGACTGAAATCCGCCCAGCGGCAAATCCTCACACGAGATGTCACGCCGCGCCGGAGCGGGCTTTCCCGCGCCAGCGGCGGGGTTCGCAACGGAACATTCGCTTGAAGTGCTGCCCGAAGCGCGAGCCGTCGCGGTAGCCCACGCGGCGGGCGATGGTGGCGACGGGCAGGCGCGTGGTCGTGAGCAACTCCGCTGCTTTCTCGAGCCGAAGTTTCTGCAGATAGGCTTGAAAACTCAGTCCGTAGCGCTGGCGGAAAAGTCGTGAGAGATTACCGGGGCTGGTAAACGCGACCTTCGTGGCCACATCGCTCAACCGCAGTCGGCAGTGCATGCGGAACGCCAGGTGCGAAGCGGCCCGCTGCAACGGATCCGCCTTCACGTCGCCCGCCCGATGCTGCTGTTCCGCCAGTCGGAACCACACGGCCTCCACATGACTGCGCGCCGCATCCTCCGCCGCCACCGGATCCCCGAGCGCAATCGTTTCGACCAGGTGTTCGTGCTCCTCGATCAGAATCCGCGCATCCGGAAAACACTCCTCGAATCCCTTTTTGTGAAATCCCTGCAGCCCGTTCCAAACCACCCTCCACGCGTCGATTAACAACGGCACTTCGGCGGCCAGCACTACCGTGGTGTGCAGTTCCTCATCAGCCGTCCGAAAGGCCGGATAGTCGCGCCGACGGATCGCCGCGTTGAGCCGTTTCAGAATTGCACGCAGCAGCGCCGGCTGGCGCGCTTCGGGCGTAGCGTGGGAAGCAGCATGGCGGGCGGCGAAGCCTTCGAGTGTGGATCTTAACTCGGAAAGGCGGCGTAGTGCGGTTTCGGTCATTGTGATTACTATGCGAAATCGCACATCGGATTATGCACGAAGAATCAATCGAGCAAGCACTGTTGGGTGATGCTTGCGCCCGCCGGGTGGGAAGTTCCGAGTGCCGCTCGTTCGGCGTGTTATGCCGAATCGCTCACCACCAAATCACGCATCAACGCCATGAAAGTCTTCCGGGGTCTGTATCCTCCTCTCATCACGCCCTTCCATCCAGACGGACGTATCAACGAACAGGGCCTGCGCGATCATGTCGATTTTGCCATCGCCAACGGTGCTGATGGATTCTGCGGTGGCAGCAGCACCGGCGAGTTCATGAACCTCACCCGGGCCGAGTGGGAGCGCGTGCTCGGGATCTGCGCCGAGCAAAATCGCGGACGGGTGCCGATGCTCGCGGGCACCGCCGACATGTCCACCGCAGGCACGATTGAAAAGGCCAAGTTGGCCGAAAGCCTGGGCTACGACGGACATTTAATCATCCCACCGTGGTACCAGGTCCACACGATGCGCGAGATCGAGGCACACTATCAGGCCGTGCGCAGTGCGACGACCAAGCCGATCATGATCTATAACAACCCACCGGTGGTCGGCGTGCGTCTCGCGCTCGATACGCTCGTGCGCCTCGCGCAGGACGATGTGATCCAATACATCAAGGACGCCGACTCCGATCCCTATACGATTACGCGTCTACGGATGCGCCTCGGCGACAAACTCGGCCTCTTCTACGGGCACGACAACAATGCCCTCGGGGCCTTCGCGTTCGGCGCCACCGGCTGGGTTTCCGGTTCGGGCAATTTCGATCCCGCGCGCTGGTCTAAGATTGTCCATCTCTGCATCGACGATGGCAATTTTGTCGCGGCGCGGACGCTCTGGGAC
>JBBRCR010000723.1:0-2994 GCA_038204695.1 Opitutales bacterium
GTGATCCGCCGGCTCGGCGACCAGGGGCTTTGGTTCACCCTGGCCGGCCCATTGTATCCAGTTTCTGGTGGCGACCACGGGCACGCGCTGGGCGGCTACCGGCGGCTGGCGGAAACGTTGCGCGAGCTGGGTTCGCGCGCGCCGCTCTGGATCCGCAACACCCCGGCCACCGCGCTCGCGCCCGACCCGGGTTTTCTTTCGAAGTTGCTCGAAGCATCGTTTCTCACCGGCGCGCTGCTGTGCGACGGACTGGGCGACGTCGTCAGTATCGAGACCGAACCCGATGTCATGCGCGCGACGAAGCTCGCGTACAATGTCCTCCAGGGCGCCGGCGCGCGCATCTCCAAGACCGAATTCGTCGCCTGCCCGAGTTGCGGGCGCACGCTGTTCGATTTGCAGACCACGACGCAGCGCATCCGGGAAAAAACCGGCCACCTCAAGGGCGTGAAGCTGGCCATCATGGGCTGCATCGTGAACGGTCCCGGCGAGATGGCGGATGCCGACTTCGGCTACGTCGGCGGGGCGCCGGGAAAGATCAACCTCTACGTCGGAAAACAGTGCGTCGAATACAACATCCCGCAGTCGGAAGCGGATGCGCGGCTGGTCGCGCTCATCAAGGAACGGGGCCAGTGGACGGATCCGGAGCCGCCGCCACCGTAAAACGAGCCCGGGTTTGTATTCGAAAACCCGGACGCGGCGGGATTGCCTGCGTAACCCGGCCCGGGAAATCGGGCCATGGAAGCCGGTTCGCAGCCGATGTACTATCGGTGAAATTACGGGGGCTGACGCGTGTTTTTTTCCACCTAACTTCACGCGAAACTGGCAATAAAAAAACGCAAAAACTTATGCTCAAAACGGGTGTGAACAACTTGTGGGAAAGTTCGCCTTGAAATGATTTTTTGGTTCACAGTTACTTCGCCCTCGTTCAGTTATCTACCGCCGTTCGACTCGTTCTTTCTCATGTCGTTTTTGCACCGCCCCGCGGCGCACGCCGTAACTTCCAATCGCTTACCGCTAGTCATCAATGTGTTAGGAAACGCGAGTTTTCCTCCTCCGATTTGCACCGATGGCGGCTCCCAATTTTCGTTACAGTGATTTCGTGCGGGACGGACCGATTCGACAGAGAGAGAACCCTTGGAAGGGCGCAGTGTGAATAAACCCGCCGATTTCCGCTCGTCCATGCCTTCTTCGTCCCTCACGCCCAGCCTCTGGGAAACGGTCAAATGCGACTTCAAATCGCTTTTCCCCGAAGACGTATTCCAGATGTGGTTTGAGCCACTGGTCTGCCTCGAAACCAACGGTGACTCGGTCACCCTCGGCGTGCCCAACGATTTTGCGGCAATCTGGATTCACGACAACTATCTCGATCTGATTACGCAGCGATTGCGGCTGAATGCCGGCCGCATGGTGAACGTCACCTTGAAGAAGACGGACGGCCTCATCCGCGATACCCCGGTGTCTGCTGCGACCACCCGGAGTGCCACGGAGGCTGCGCACGCGGCCAAGGCGCGCGCGACCACGCCGCGACGGCAACTGCGTTACGATGACCGCGGTCCCGCGGCCGGCCTGCTCAACCCGCGCAACACCTTCGAGACCTTCGTCGTTGGTTCGAACAACCAGATGGCGCACGCCGCGTCGCTCGCCGTCGCCCAGGCGCCCGCCCAGGCCTACAATCCTCTTTTCCTCTACGGTGAAACCGGGCTCGGCAAGACCCACCTGATGCACGCGATCGGGCATGCCATCCTGCGCCACAACCCGGACTCGCGGGTGGGTTATCTCTCGACCGAGAAATTCACGAACGAGTTTATTCAGGCACTCCAGGAAAACAGCCTCACGAAATTCCGCCAACGCTACCGGCACGCGGACGTGCTCCTGTTGGACGACGTCCAGTTCCTCGCCGGGAAGGAGCGGATTCAGGAGGAGTTTTTTCACACCTTCAACGACCTCTTCGAGTCCGGAAAACAGATCGTGCTCACCAGCGATCGCCGCGCGAGCGAGATCCAGAAGCTCGAATCGCGACTCGTATCGCGCTTCGAATGGGGCCTGCCCGCCGACATCCAGCCGCCCGATCTCGAAACGCGACTGGCGATCCTGCGGACGAAGGCCACGACGCTGAACTGCAATCTGCCCGAGCCGATTCTGAATTTTATCGCGCAGAACATCACGAAGAACATCCGCCGCCTCGAGGGCGCGCTGCTGAAAGTCGCCAGCTACTCGTCGCTCACCAGCAAGCCGCTCGATCTTGCGACCGCCGAACGGCTGTTGCACGACGTGCTGATGGAGCAGGCGCAGAATGTCCTCACGATGGAGACAATTCAGAAACGCGTGGCGGACCACTTCCAGATCCGGCACAGCGACATGACGAGCAAGCGCCGGCCGAACAACATCGCGATCCCGAGACAGATTGCGATGTATCTCGCACGCACGCTGACGAAGCACTCTCTGCAGGAGATCGGTGATGCTTTTGGCGGCCGCGATCACGGCACGGTCATCCATGCGTGCAAAGCGGTCGACAACATGACGGAGCAGGACACCTCGATGCGCAGCACGGTGGAGTTCCTGAAGACGCAGCTCTCGAAGTGAGCAGCGGTGCCCCTCCGGGGGCTGCCGTTTACCACAGGGTTCGGATCGAGTCACGTGGGGTCGGGTAGCGCCGCGGCTACGACTTATGTCCGCTGTTCTTCGGTGGCGGCTGCACTGCGCTGGGTCCATTCGCGGTTTAACTCTGGAACGATTCGCCAGCACCTTCAGACCTCACTGTCCGACCTCAGAACGGGCGGAATGACGAGCAGGTTCGACTCCCCGGATTTTGGTGGAAAATCGGCCGGCGGCGCGACGTCGGCCATGGCCCTTCCGCCCGCCGGCAACGATCGTGACTCGGGTAGAGGCACGGGCCGGGTGAGGCTCGCGTGATTTTCCGTGGCCGGGTGTTTGGGACCACGCCGGCGTGGCGGACCCTTAACTCTCGTCGATATCGCGCACCCGCACTTCGAT
>JBBRCR010000724.1:0-2976 GCA_038204695.1 Opitutales bacterium
TGGCGTCACGCCAAGGGCGCGGTTGACGGGAAGGGCGACTTTCCAGTCGCCCGAGACCGGTCGACCGAACGTACTTCGGCGGCTGGAAAGCCGCCGCTCCGGCAAATGCCGACGTGCTTGGCAGGAATTGTGGGGCAAGCGAAGCGGCTCGCCCGCATCACGGCGGTGACCAGACGCGGGGAGCGCGTTGGCATGAGCACGAACCAGCCGAACGTGAGGGAGCCGCAGGGAATGTGGTGGGAGTCGGTTTCGGCCCGGCAGCTTCATCCCGCGGATCTGTGCACGGCGCAATTTGAGCGGCGGACGAGGCTGGAGTCGGGAAACTGAAGCGGGCGCGGCGTGTTCCGGCCCCGCGGTTTCCGATGTCCGCGCTCGACGTCGGCCGGTTTTTAGCGGAGCAATACACCGTCTGAATTTGCTTTTCGGCGGACCCGTGGTGGCCGCTGCCCTCTCATTATCCGACCATGAAAACTGACCGTCGCGACTTCCTGAAAACCGCATCGCTGAGTCTTGCTTCGTTGAGCGCGCTCTCGTCTGCCGCGATGGCGGCCCAGTCCAAAGGCAAGGCCAAGGACACGGCGAAGACCGAGACCGAGTCGGGCCCCAGCTACGCGAAAAAATCACCGATGCACCTCGGCACGGTGACCTACAACATCGCGATGGATTGGGATATTCCGACCATCATCAAGAACTGCACGGAGGCGAAATTCGAGGGCGTGGAATTGCGGACGACGCACAAACACGGCGTGGAAGTGACGTTGAACAAGGGGCAGCGCGCCGAGGTGAAGAAGCGGTTTGCCGACTCGCCCGTGGCGCTGGTCAGCCTGGGCAGCGCTTTTGATTATCACACGCCGGATCAGGCGAAGCTGAAGAAGGACATCGATGCCACGAAGGAATACATCGTGCTCGCGCAGGACGTCGGCGCCACGGGTGTAAAGGTGCGGCCCAACGCGCTGCCGAAGGAGGTGCCCGTGGAGAAAACGCTGGAGCAGATTGGCCGTTCGTTGCGCGAGCTGGGCGAATTCGGCGCCAGCCACGGGCAGAAGATTTTCCTCGAGGTGCACGGCTCCGGCACGAACCTGGTGCCGAACGTCAAGACGATCATGGACGTCGCGAATCACCCGCAGGTGGGCGCGTGCTGGAATTCAAATCAGTCGGATGTGTCGGGCGCCGGGTTCGACGCAAACTTCGCCATGCTGAAGGGGAAAATTTTCACCGTGCACATGCGTGATCTTTATCTCGAGGATTACCCGTTCCGGAAACTACTCACCAGCCTGAGCAGCAGCGGATTCCGCGGCTTCTGTTTTGCCGAGATTCCCGCGAGCCCCGACCCGGTGCGCGTGATGAAATATTTCCGGTCGTTGTGGCTGGCGTACCAAGGCTTGTTGTGAGCCTGCGCCCGCAAGTCCTGCGGTCTGCCGCGTTCATGGGGCTGCTGTTTTTCGGCAGCTTCTATGCCGCTGAACCGGTGGCGGACGGCACGGCGATCGATTGGGAGCGCGCCCGCCAGCTGCGGCAGAAATCGATGTCGGGCCCGGCGCTGGCGCCGGAGGAGAAAGCCTACCTCGACCGGGCGATGGCGGAACGCGCGGCCGGAAAACAGAGCGCACCGCAGGAAGTCTCGGATCGTGAAACCATGCAGCGACTGATGGAAAAGCGCCGCAAGGGTGGAACGCTGACGGCAGACGAGGAGGCGCTGGTCCGGCGAATTCGGCAGCGCGACACGACGGGGTCGAAGCAGGATGCTTCCGCGACGCCACCCGCCCCGGCGCGCGAGAAGACCGGGCTCGTTCCGCTGAGCGAAATGACGGGCGAGCAACGTTACAAAGGCGAAGACGGCGGGCTGTATGGCGGCGGCCGAAATACTCCGCCGCCCGGGCATCTCGCGGCCGCGATCGCGGCGGCCCGGGAAATCAAGCCACTCGACGCCACCGGAAAAGCGTCTGCCAGCGGACGCATTGGACTGCTGGCCGTGGGCATGTCGAACACGACGCAGGAGTTTTCCCGGTTTCAGGAACTCGCGGCGCGCGACAGCGAGAAGTCGGCGAACGTGGTGCTGGTAGACGGTGCGCAAGGTGGCCGCACCGCGGCGGAGTGGGCAAGGGCGGGCACGAGCGCTGTCTGGCAGACAGTGGAGTCACGATTGCAGGCGGCAAAGGTCACCGCGGCGCAAGTTCAAGTCGTCTGGATGAAGCAGGCGAATGCGAGGCCAACAGAGCCGTTTCCCGAGCACGCAAAAAAACTCGAGCAGGACATGGCGGTTACCGTGAAGCGGTTGAAGACGACGTTTCCAAACCTGCGCATCGTATATATGTCGAGCCGGACGTATGCCGGGTACGCGGGCACGGCGTTGAACCCCGAGCCATATGCGTACGAAAGTTCCTTTGCCGTGCGCGCGCTCATTTGGCGGCAGATAAATGGTGATGCGGAGCTCGGTGCGCCGGCCGGACGCGGCACGGGGAAATCGCCGGTTCTGCTCTGGGGACCGTATCTTTGGGCGGATGGAATAACGCCGCGCAAAGCGGATGGGCTGGCTTGGCTGCGCGAGGATTTTCGGGAGGATGGCACGCATCCGAGTGTGACCTCGGGTCGGGACAAAGTTGCGCGTCAGTTGCTGGCGTTTTTCAAAACAGATCCCACGGCGAAAATCTGGTTCGGGCAGAAGTAGTGCGTTTGTGGAGACATGGCTGTGGCGAAAGCGTAGGGGCTGCGAGCTGATGTGGCATGGGTGACCCGCCCATGTTTTTCTTTTCGGTGCGACAGCAATGGGCGTCCCGCCCAAATTACGCACGATGTTGTTTCTTCACGGGCGGGGACGCCCGTGCCACTTCCAATCCACTCGCTGGCGCTCGCAGCCACGATCGATGTGGCATGGGCGTCCCGCCCATGTTTTTCATTTCGGTACGGCAGTAATGGGCGTCCAGCCCAAATTACGCATCATGTCGCTTCTTCACGGGCGGGGACGCCCGTGCCACT
>JBBRCR010000725.1:0-2930 GCA_038204695.1 Opitutales bacterium
CTCCGCGCCGGATCGAGTCGCGCCGCGCCCCCGACGGGCGGTGTTATCAACAACTCGCTCGTTTTTCTCGACGGCGATGCGTCGCCGGTCGGAGACACGGCGCTACTTTGACCATGCGGATTTTTAATGCGACGCGCAGCACGGTCGGGGCTCGCCGACGGAGGATCCGCTCGGTTGCCGCATGCAACTGACCAAAAAAAGCCGTCTTCCCGAAGGCAGACGGCTCTCGCGCACCTCAAACGCGACTCGGCTTAACGCCGGACGGTGCGCCGATATCCGACGAGTGCGCTCAGCGCGATTCCGAGCATGAGCACGGTTGTCCCGGAGTCGGGGACACTCGGGGTATTGGCGGGCGTGGATCGAAGTTGAATGGCGTTAAGGGCGGCAAGGTCCGCGCCAGAAAACAAAATGGTCTGGGTCGCGGCATCCGCGACGAAGATCCCGATGGCAAACTGGCCGAGGCCGCCGTCCAAGTCAGTCGGGTTTGAATCAAGGGTAACGCTGTTTCCGGCGGTTGCGGTTGAAAAGAATCCTTGGATAGCGGTGTCCGTGGACCACCACTGAAATTCATAGGATTCGCCAACCGTCAGCCCGCTCATCGTCAAAGCGAACGGTACCAGTGCCGTAGGCGCGGAAAGCGTACCGCCAATCGATGAGAGCAGCAATTGATACGAGGCCGTCAGGACGTTAAAGGGAGCACTGGATTTCGACACGTCGTTCGCCGAAATAAACGAACCTGCGGTCGAAAAAGTGAAGTTTCCGGAGGTGGCATTGTTGCCGTTCAGCCCCAGCCCTGTGAACGTCACGCCATTCACGGTGGTACTGCCGACGCCGGTGTCGCCCAGATTCAAGGCTCCGACGAGCGTGCCATTGGTGCTTACATCGGAGTCGCCAGAGACACCGGTCGCCGGGCCCCACGTGACGATGGCAGCGGGCGAGGTCCCAGCGAGCGTGAGGGCGGCGCATGCGATAAGAGCATTGCGGATAAATTTCGTGGGACGGGGTGTCATGGGTGGAAAAATTTGACCTTAGCCATTGAGTAAGCAATTTCCGCACCAGTGCACGAGCTACGTACGCCAGAACTCTTTAACTGTCTAACGCAAAGTGGTTACAGGATTATGCGGGCAACCTACAAAAAGCAGCGGCGTTTGAATCTGTAAAGTCAGCCGACGAAAATCTCCATCGCCAGGCCGAATGCCGCCTTAGGCTGGAAATCTCCGCACTTTGGGTTCGCGGCCGGAACTCGCGTTCCGAGCCCTTGCCGTGCCCGGTTTTCATCCCGCGAACGCCGGTGGAACTCTCGCGCCCCCTGAGGAAGGCAACAGCAGAGAGTTCCCTCAACCAAGCTCCGCCAGCAGCGCGCGGACGTCGCGCTCGGGGTCTTCGTGGTTCTGCTCAACCGCCAGCCGCAACGCTTCTTTGAGCAGCTGCTTCGCCTCGGTCCGCCGGTCGAATCCAATCAACGTCCGGCCCAGCACAATCCGCGGGATCATCCAGTCCGCGCGCTTCTGCACACAGAACTCCAAGTGACTCACGGCCTCAGCTGCGCGCTGCTCGGCGAGCAAGGCCTGCGCCAGACTAAAGCGGAAGAGTTCGTTCTCCGGCTGACGTGCCACCAAGGCGCTAAACTGCTCGACTCGATTCACGAGGAGTAGCGCTCCATTCGTCCGGACCCAGACCTCGAATGGACGTATCGCATGCTATTATCGAATGCAGGCCGCGGCGGTTCGCGACAATTTCAAGCGGTAATCTGCCGCGGCAGGAAGATTCCCTCCCGCCTACACGCTGTCCACAAACACGAGCACGCCCGTTGCGTTGTCCGGTCCGCCCCGGCGAACCGCGAGGTTCACAATTTCGTCGACCGCAGCCTGTGGCTGTTGCTCTTTTAGAACGATCGACGCGATTTCCGAGTCCGGAATCATCCGCGTCACCCCATCGGTGCAGAACAAAAATCGATCACCAGGTTTCACGGGGTACGTGATCACGTCCACATCGGGTGGTGAGGGCTGGCCGATGCAACGAGTGAGCGCGTTGCGATTGACGTCGTGGTAATACACCACTTCGCCGCGCGCCCGGCGCATCCGAGCTTCGTTTTCCACCGAATGATCTTCCGTCAGCTGAACGAAGTGACCCGCCCGTCCGCCATAACAGCGGGAATCGCCGACGTGCGCGATCAGGAGCACGTTTCCCCGCAGAATTCCAAACGTGAGTGTCGTCCCAATGCCCATCGATGGGCTCAGCTTTTCACCAAGTTCGACGACCGAGCGGTTGGCTTCCTGCACCAACGCCACCAAATCGGGTTCAGTATTTCCATTCAGGGAACTGACCACCGAAGCGACTTGTTCAATGGCCAGCTGCGCCGCCTCCGCACCTCCCGGCAGCCCGCCGATCCCGTCCGCCACTCCGAAGACCATGCCTTTTTCGTCCAGGACATAGCGGTCTTCATTTTTTCGACGAACACGACCGATGTCAGTGAGCGCGGCAGCGCGGAACGAAAGCATGAGATTGCGACTACAGTAGTGGGAGGTGGTGTCAGGAGAAAGGACGAAATTCGCTGGCGCGAGTTGCGCGGGTGAGCCGCGTATAATCGCTTTGCGGAAGCGAGTCCAAAAACAACCGGCCATAACTCTTTGCGAGAATCCGCGAGTCCAGCAGCGTGATTAGCCCGCGGTCCGTGGCAGTGCGAATCAGCCGGCCGATGCCCTGGCGAAACTTCATTAGCGCGTCGGGAAGCGTCAGCTCGTTGAACGGGTTTCCGCCCTTGCCTCGAATGTAATCGCACCTCGCCTCCGTGATCGGGTGAGTCGGCGGATCAAATGGCAGCCGCGTGAGGATTACCTGCGCCAGCGAGTCGCCCGGCACGTCGACGCCCGTCCAGAAACTATCCGTGCCGAACAGCACGGCGTTGCCCAGCTCGCGCATTCGCTTCG
>JBBRCR010000726.1:0-2894 GCA_038204695.1 Opitutales bacterium
CGGCCGGGTGCGCCGGATCGTGATGGGCTTTTATTATGCCTGGCTCGCCGCCCGAAAAAACAAGCGCCAATCAACCCTCAAGGACTTCCACGACACGATGGACCGTCACCAGCATCGCGACGCCTGGCGCCTCATCCAAGCCGCCAGCCTTTAGCTCCCGTGCAAAAATCCGCCGTGGGTGCTCACACCTGTAAGAGGTGACGCCGATTGCTTCACATAAGTAGTCAGAGTCGAAGCCATGTCGTGAACTCGCTGCCATCAATCCGCAGGTGGCGCGGCCGTCGGCGCGCCGAGCGTCTCACACCTGCTTTGATAATCGTCTTCAACAGATCGAGTCCTTCGAGCGGTTCGTTGCGCGAAAGGCGGTCAAGATTCTCGACTACGAGCACCGAGCCGGGAGCGATTAGGCCCTCTTCGATGGCCTTCATGAACCGCGCCAGAGCGCCGACCTTCGCGTTACGGCCCATGTAGCCGGGGACGCCCTCATCCCGCAAAGAGGTGTCGAGCGTCAGACCGCCGCCCTCGTTCTTGCACCACGCTTCGACCGCTTCTAGTTGACGCCTCACGGAATCGCCGTGCCGCTGTTTCTCAGAGGAGAAACGCGTGTAGCTGTAGATCATCGGCGCCGCGTCCATCGGCACTAAAGTGCAACCTCAGCCACATCTGTCTATGGTATGCGTTTCGTTTCTATGTCCGAATATATGGAGAAGCACAGCGTGGCGCGGCGGATTGGGGCGCCGCCGGGCTACATCGGTTACGACGAAGGCGGGCAGTTGACCGAGGCCGTGAGGCGGAAGCCGTATGCCGTGATCCTTTTCGACGAAATCGAGAAGGCGCATCCGGATGTATTCAATGTTCTGTTGCAGGTGCTGGATGATGGACGAATCACGGACGCGCAGGGGCGCACGGTCGATTTCAAGAACACGGTCATCATCAGGACGTCGAACATCGGTTCGCGCTTCCTGCTCGAAGGTGTGCACGGCGACACGATTCCGGATCCAGTGCGGGAGAGCGTGATGGCGGAGTTGCGGAAATCTTTCCGTCCCGAATTCCTCAATCGCGTGGACGAAACGATTCTCTTCAAGCCGCTGACGCTGGAGGAAATCGGCTCGATTGTGGATCTGCTGATGGCCGATTTGAACAAGCGGCTGGCGGAGCGGCGCGTCACGGTGAAGCTCGATACCAAGGCAGAGGATTGGGCGGCGGAGCGCGGTTACGACCCGGTGTTTGGCGCGCGGCCGCTGAAGCGTTTCTTGCAGCGTCATCTGGAAACGCGACTGGCTCGCGCGCTTATCGCTGGTGAAGTGGCTGAGGATTCAGACATCACTTTCACCGTTCAGAACGACGAACTTGCTCCGGTTCAAGACGCCCACGTTGCGCGGAGATGAACTCCTCTGCGAAGCGATGTGCGAGCGGTGGGCCACGCCAGCGAAATCGCGATGGTTTCTGTCTGCTGCGAGTGGGCTCGAAACGTAAATCGGGTCGCACGCGCGGTCGAAGATGTCGTGGGGCGATTGGCCCCAGGGGGCTCTAATCGCACCCGTCGCTGCTTCCCTGGCTACAGCGTTTGCCCGGCCTCCCAGCTGGTCGCATCCACGAGCGTGGTCGTGGGGACGGATGGCCGGCCGCGCAGATTGCTTTCGACCATGCTGATGAGCACGCGAGCGGCGACGCGGCCCACCTGGATGGGATCAACGACGATTCCGCTGAGCCGGCGGTGCCGCGGGTCTTTGTAGAAAAACGCCAGGCCAACATCGTCGGGTGCGTCGAGACCCTGTTGTTTGAGCGCGTCGAGCATCTGCAATTCACCGGTGACCACCGCGTCGGGCGAGTATTTCTTGAACCACCGCGCGAGACGGCCTTCATCCCAGGTGTTGTTTTTGAACAACAGCGGCGGGACGGGGGCGAGCGAGGAGGTCCGGGCACAGAGTGCGAGGAAGGCGCCGAGTCGGGCGTGATTGGTGCGGTCGTCGTTTGCTTCGCGCATCACCAGACCGGGACGACGGTACTTTTTCTCGACGATCCGCCGGATGAGTTGCGCCATTCCCGCCATGTGATCATCGATGACGCGGTGCATGGGTGGAGCGGCGATCGAGTAATCGAGGCTCACCGCGGCAAACCGATTCCAGTCGAGATCGAGCGCCGTGTTGATGGGCAGCGGAGCGATGATCAGGCCCTGGACGCCTTGCGTCCACAGGATGTGGCTGAGGCGCTTGCTGGAGAGATGACCCTGGTTGAGGTAAACGGATTCGAAAGTGTAGCCCCGCTCGGTGGCAAACTCCTCCGCTCCCTGGCGGCAGCCGGTTGTATAGTGCTCGCTCACCAACCGGCCGCCCTGGCGGGAATTGTCGTGCAGAAAGGCGATCTTGGCCCGCGGGGCATTGAGGGCCTTGGCGCGGCGCTGCCGCATCAGGGCGGAGAGCATCGGATCCGGCCGGTAGCCAAGTTCCCGCGCGAGCTGCTGGATGCGCTCGCGCGTCGCGGCGGGAAGCAGCGGCGAGTCGCGGAGCGCCAGCGAAACCGTCATCTGGGAGACGTCGGCCTGCCGCGCGATTTCCCGTTGGGTGGGCATCGCCGGAGATTTTGAAATAGTCCGACGCACGCAACCTTCCAGCGGGCGCTGGGTCCAGCCGGGTGGCGGAAGCCGGTGCGCTCCACCCATGGCCTCCCATTGGGCTCGTTGCAGACGGGAAACTGCGTTTCAGCCGCAGCAGGATTTTCCCAGGGGTATCGCTCCGATCGGAGTCGGGTGCCGGACTCACAGCGGCACGGTGAAACCTTCGCGCTGAGCGGCCTCGGCGAGCCGCAGGTCGGCCGTTTGGAACGTCAGCGTCGCCGGATCGTGCTGGCAGGCGACCAGGGCGGCCGCCAGTTGCAGGGCATCTCCCGCGCGC
>JBBRCR010000727.1:0-2880 GCA_038204695.1 Opitutales bacterium
GGCATCACGCGAAATGATGCCGATGAATAGTGGCTGTGAGCACCAGCGAGTGGATGCGCCACCGCTGCGTTTACCTTTGCCGATCGGGGCATGGAAACGCCTCCGCGCCGGGGGGGTGTGCACACGCGGGCACTCGCCGCCACGGAGTTGAACCGCGAATGGACGCCAATGAACGCAAGTTCAAGCCGCTGCCTGCCTGACCGAACACAGCTCACACGAAGCCGCGAAGGCGCGAAAAAAACCGCGCCTACTTCGCGGCTTCGCGTGAGCAAGTGTGGCGGAGTGGATGAAGCGAGCTGCAATTCACGGGGCCCAGCACGACATCCACGCGCTGGCGCTCGCAGCCAAATTCTCGCAGCCAGGAATCCGATTTCAGCGCCCCGCTGTTCGTATTCATGAGCATTCATTTGTGGTTGGCTGCTGCCGTTGGGCTACGGATGCGGCGCACTGGCCGCATTCGCAAGAGTCGCGGGAGTGAGTGCCTCATCGCTGACGACCGCGCCGCCACGAAGCCGGATGATCCTTTCGCAGCGCCGGGCGAGTTCCAAGTCGTGCGTCACCAGCACGAGCGTGGTCGCCTTCTCGTGATTCAACCCGAAGATCAATTCCACCATCGCGTGCGCGGTGTCGCTATCCAGGTTGCCCGTCGGCTCGTCACAAAACAGAATTTTTGGCCGGTTCATGAAGGCGCGCGCCAGCGCCACGCGTTGCTGCTCACCGCCGGAAAGCTGCACGGGGTAATGATCGCAACGCTCCCCCAGCCCCACGCGGGCCAGCAACTGTTGCGCCTCCGTCTCTGTATCCGCTCCGCCCTCACCGCGCAGTTCCAGCGGCACCATCACGTTCTCCAGCGCCGTCAGCGTCGGCACCAGCTGGAAGTTCTGAAACACGAAACCCACATGCTCGTTGCGGACCTGCGCCCGCGCGTCCTCGCTGAGCTCGCCGATGGACCGGCCGGCCAGCGCCACCGTGCCGCTGCTCGGCTGATCCAAGCCGGCACAAAGTCCCAGCAGCGTGGTCTTCCCGCTGCCGCTCGGACCCACAATCGCCACGCTCCCGCCCGCCCTCAATGCAAAGCTCACCTCGTGCAAAACCGTCAATGCCCGGCCGCCGACCGACTCGTACGTTTTGGTCAGCCGCTCGACTTTCAGCATGGTTTGCGCACTCATTTTGGATGCCCACGAAACACACGAACTCCACGAAAGGAAGCCCACGATGCTGATTGGCCGCGCAAATTGGACGGCCGGAATCGCCGGGAGGTCGTTCATGACGGCCGGCTTCTGGTCCCTTCTGGCAGCTTGCCTCGGGTGCGGCGTGGCAACGCCCGTGCGTAGCGCGGAAACGCGCACCATTGTCTTTTTCGGCGACAGTCTCACGGCGGGCTACGGGCTGCCCGATGCGGCGGCCGAGGCCTATCCCGCCCTGATTCAGCAGAAGATTGATGCGGCCGGGCTGCCGTGGCGCGTCGTCAATGCCGGGCTCAGCGGCGAAACCACGGCCGGCGGGCTCCGGCGCGCCGATTGGATTCTGCGCCAGCCGGTCGACATCTTCGTCCTCGCGCTCGGCGCCAACGACGGGCTTCGCGGGATCAGCCCCGCTGTTTCCCGCAGCAACCTGCAGCAAATCATCGCGCGAGTCCGCGCCCGGAATCCGCAGGCAAAAGTCATCGTCGCGGGCATGCAAATGCCGGCGATGATGGGCACCGATTTCACCGATCAATTTCAGGCCATGTTCCCCTCCGTCGCCAAGCAGAGCGAAGCAACGCTGATTCCATTTCTGCTCGAGGGCGTCGGCGGCCGGCTCGAATACAATCTCGACGATCGTATTCACCCGAATCCCGCCGGCCACGAACTCATCGCGAAGACCGTGTGGAAGACGCTCAAGCCGCTCTTGTAAGATCGGCGCAATCAAGAACGCGAGACGTGGAAGAACGCGAGACTCGGAAGACTTCGGAATCTTCCGCGTCTTACGCTCTTCCCGTCTTCCCAAGTCTTCATCCTGCGTGCATGCCTCCAGCGGCTTTAGCCCGGAAATTTTCCACCGCGGCAGCGCCGCAACCAAAGGGGACGGTCGGATTAGACACAGAGGTCACAGAGCGGGAATGGAGGTCACGGAGAAAGGCAACTGTTGGTATGCTGGCCGCCTCTGTGTCTCTTGTTCGACCTCTGTGCGCTCTGTGACGAAAGGATTGGGCGCTCACAATCGTCGCAAACATGCACGATCCGCATCGATATGAGCACCGCTCCTATGATACGGAATCGCGACTTACTCAGCATCGGGGCCGTCGCATGCGCGCTAACGAGCGCCATTCACGCTAATCAGCCTGGCTTTCCTCCGTCGATTCTGGCTGCGCCGCGCTGGGACCATGGGCGGCTAAAAGACTCTGGCTGCTCGTTCTCCATTGGTTGCGGCTTGGTGGGCCATGCACGCGACGCGCCCATGTTAGAGTGCAACGCGCGCGCGCGATCGGTCAAGTGACGCACAGACAGGGTGCCGTTTGATCCGGAATTATGGCGCCGCCGTCTGCGGCGGCCCCGCATCCGGTTTCTTCGAAGGATTGACCCTCCTTCTTCGTTCCACCCGTCCACCAACAGCGAACCTTCGATCTCCTGGCATGTACACCAAACCGTTTCTTCTGCCGCTCGCCCGTGCCTCCACGGTGCGTTCTTTCACGTCCACGTTGATTGTCCTTGCTCTGGTCGTCGCCGTCGCCCTTCCCCACGTGCGTGGACAGGCCGCAGCCGCCCCCGGAACGATCACCGGAAATGTCAGCAACGTTGCCACCGGAAATCTGCTCGAAGGCGCGACGATCGAGCTGCCGCAACTCGGGCTCTCGGCGCTGACGGACAACACCGGCCGCTTCACGCTCGCGGGAGTGCC
>JBBRCR010000728.1:0-2861 GCA_038204695.1 Opitutales bacterium
CCGGTTGGGCAGGATGCGCTGCTTGCGCCCAGTGCGTTCGAGGACCGGAGCCTGCAAAAACTGTTTCACCAGTTTCAGGATGCTCCCATCGCTCACCCGCCGGGCCACCAGCCTCAACAGCTGCGCATGGTCAATCGTGTCAAGTACCCGCTCAGGTCGGCGTCGATGACCTCGTAATGTCCCTGCCGGATGGCCAGCCGGATCGCGTCCAGCGCGTCCTGCGCGCTTTTCCCGGGCCGGTAGCCGTAGCTGTTTTCGTGGAAGTCGGCCTCAAAGATGGGCTGCAATAATAGTAACAGCGCCATCTGCACGATTCTATCCTTCACGGTCGGAATGCCCGGCGGACGCTGCTTGCCGTTCGCTTTGGCAATCCAGACCCGGAGCACCGGACTGGGCCGGTAGCTCCTGGCGCGCAACGCGGTTTGCAACTCATCGAGGAAGGCTTCCCGGCCAGCATCGATTTGCTCGACAGTGACACCATCCATTCCGGGTTTGCCCCGGTTGCGCACGACCGCCTCCAGCGCGGCCTCCAATCCATCGCGGCGACCCGGCTCCCCATAGAGACTCCAGGCCCGCCACGCCTTGTTTTCCTTCGCCTTGCGGTAGAGAGTTCGTTGCAGCATTCGAACTTTTTCCTTCGGCGTTGGTAGCCACCACGTGGTGGCCATCGCTTCGTCCGTTGCCACGCTGTTCCCGTCGACCAAGTACGGCCCCTGCGCTCCAGCGTCGTTACCGCCTTCATCGCTGAACGGCTTAATTATCGATATGAGTCCTTTCATCTCATCGGGTTCTTCGAGTTTCGGGATCGAACCGAGCGCCAGCGAGTGGATGAAGCACGAATTGCAGACTCAAATTCACTCGCCCGTTCGACAAGCTCAGGGCCCCGAGCGCACGTCGTGGGGCTGGCGCTCGCAGCCACAGCACTGGTTTGCGTTCGCCTCCGCCGTGGTGCTCTCTCCTGGCCATGCTCTCGCGCTGCTGCCCCCTCGTCGCGACCAGCCTCGTCGCGCTGGCTGTATCCACAAATTGCCTGCATGCCCAGCGGCCGGCCGTGGCCGCGCCGCGCGGCATGGTCGCGTCGGCGCACGAACTCGCTTCGCGGGCCGGCCTCGAAATGCTCCAGCGCGGGGGCAACGCGGTCGATGCCGCCGTGGCCACCGGGCTCGCGCTGGCCGTCGTGTATCCAGCCGCCGGTAACATCGGCGGCGGCGGCTTCATGCTGATCCATCTTGCCGACGCCGACGGTCCGGGCCGCCAGTTCGTGGTCGATTTCCGGGAAACGGCGCCCGCGGCGGCGACCCGCGACATGTACGTCGGTCCCGACGGCAATGTCATGGCGGGTCCGCAATCGTCGACGGTCGGCTGGCGGGCCAGCGGGATACCCGGAACCGTCGCGGGACTCGCGCTCGCGCTGCAGAAATTTGGCTCCGGCAAACTCACGTGGGCCGACGTCTGCGAGCCCGCACGCCGGCTGGCGGCCGACGGTCACATTTTGACGCAGGGCGCCGCCTCCAGCCTGCGGTCCAGCGCCAAGCTGCTGGGACAGTTCGAGGAATCGAAGCGCGTCTATCTGAACGGTGGAGCCTTCCTGAAACCGGGCGAGCGCTGGAAGCAGCCTGACCTCGCCGCGACGCTCGCCCGATTGCAAAAACAGGGGCCACGCGAATTCTACGAGGGAGAAACGGCACGAAGGATCGCCGACGTCATGGCGCAAAATGGCGGCACGATCACGCTGGCGGATCTGAAATCCTACGTTCCGGCCGAGCGTGAACCGCTGCGCGGAAACTATCGCGGTCACGAGATCGTGACGATGCCACCGCCGAGTTCCGGCGGAATCGCGTTGCTGCAAATGCTGACGATGCTCGAGCCGTTCGACGTCGCGGCGATGGGTCATCACTCCGCGGCCAAGTATCACCTCCTGGCCGAAGTGATGCGCCGCGCCTTTCGCGATCGTGCCGAATACCTGGGCGATCCCGATTTTGTGAAGGTGCCGGTCGCGCCGCTCCTCGACCGTGCCTATGCGAAACGGCGGATGGCCGATTTCAATCCGCAAAAAGCCACGCCGTCCGATGCCGTGACGCCCGGCCTCGGCCCGCTCCAGCTGTCGCAGGCGCAGCCGCGAGCAGCGGGGTGGTTTGCGCGCGAATCCGAGGAGACAACCCACTTCAGCGTCGTCGATGCCGCCGGCAATGCGGTCGCCACCACGTATACGCTCAATGGCGGGTACGGCAGCGGCGTCACGATTGCCGGCACCGGCATCCTGATGAATAATGAAATGGACGACTTCACCGCCAAGGTGGGAGTCCGGAATATGTTCGGGCTTTTGCAGGGTCCGGCGAACGCGATTGTCCCGCGCAAGCGGCCGCTCTCGTCGATGACGCCCACGTTGGTGTTCAAGGACGGCAAGCTGCTGCTGGCCACCGGCAGCCCGGGCGGGCCCACCATTATCAACACGGTGTTGCAGGTCATCGTGAACGTGATCGATCACCAGATGCCGGTGGCCCAGGCCGTAGAAGCCACCCGGATACACCATCAATGGGTTCCCGACACGCTGACTTACGAGCGGTTTGGGCTTTCAACCGACACGATCACGGCGCTGGCGGCCAAAGGTCACCCGTTGAAGGAGCGCGGCGAAGGCGGCTACCAGGGCGATGCCGAAACGATCGCCATCGATCCCAAGACGAACCAGCGGCTCGGCGCGGCCGATCCGCGGAAACCGGATTCGAAAGCAGTGGGCCATTGATTCGAGTGTGGGTGCGAGCGCCCCGGGGGGGATGGGCGGGTGCAAAAGGTGGTTCGTGCACAAACTGGCGCGGGCCGCCACCAATACACAGGCAAGCGCTCGTGGGAATGAAAGGAAA
>JBBRCR010000729.1:0-2840 GCA_038204695.1 Opitutales bacterium
GAACTCGTCGGCCAATCGTGGGAGGCCCTCGGCGTCTCACTCGTCATCCACCCCCTCAACCCCCACGTCCCCACGAGTCACGCCAACGTCCGCTTCTTCACCACCACCCCCGCAGCCTCACCTCCGTCCGCTGCAATCGAAAACCCCAAATCGGAAATCGAAAACCCCACCTGGTGGTTCGGCGGCGGCTTCGATCTCACGCCCTACTACGGCGACGAGGAAGACTGCGCCCACTGGCACCGCACCGCCCGCGACGCCGTCGCGCCTTTTGGCAAAACGCTTCATCCGCGCTTCAAGCAATGGTGCGACGACTACTTCTTTCTGAAACACCGCGCCGAACCCCGCGGCATCGGCGGCCTCTTCTTCGACGACTTCAGCGAACTCGGCTTCGACCGTTCCTTCGCCCTCCTCCGCGCCGTCGGCGACGCCTTCCTCCCCGCCTATCGCCCGATCGTCGCGCGCCGCAAGGCCACGCCGTCCACCGACCACGAGCGCCAGTGGCAACTCTACCGCCGCGGCCGCTACGTCGAGTTCAACTTGGTCTGGGACCGCGGCACCCATTTCGGGCTCCAAAGCGGCGGCCGCACCGAATCGATTCTCATGTCGCTCCCGCCCCTCGTGCGCTGGGACTACGACTACCATCCCGAACCCGGGACCCCCGAGGCGCGCCTCCACGACGTTTTCCTGAAACCCCGCGATTGGGCCGGTCCCTAACCCGGATATTTCACACTCAGAGTGAAACGCACGACAGGCTGTGGTAGCGGAACGCGTGAGCGTTTCGTGGCCTTCACGAGGCGAAAGCCTCACGGCTTCCGCTACCGTGTGAAACATCCGGCTAAGCCGAAAAATTCATGGGCGAGGCGAAGACCGGGTGCGATTCCGGCCGCGTTGTTCGTATAAAAAACTCAACTACCGCAAGAGCCGACGCCCGGCCTTCGACTGACTGTCAGCAATCCGCGGCGCTCCAGGTGAAGTTCTGCCTGTTGGAGTTGGGCGCGCGTTGCCGGCCCAAGCATGCGCCGGAAGCGGTGCTCGATCCGGCTGCGTGGGGGCATGGGTGGCACGGGCTGCAAGGTCGCCCGACACTACCACGACGACGGGCAGCCCCGTCGGGACGTGAGGCGGTTGTTTTTGAGGAGGGACGTGATCGAGTGACGGCGTTTTCAGTTTCTCGGGCGTGGGGACAGTGGCGGAGGATAGCCCCGGGCACCCACGCGGCACGCAAGGTGGTGCCAAGGCGGTGGCCGTGCGGTGACGCATCCGTTCGGCAAACGGGGCGTCGGCGCTCGTCGCGCGATTCGAGTTGCGCGACGGTGCGTCCGTGAGGCTCGCGTTGTCGAGCGGCGAGGACCGTGAGGGCCGGTGGGCTGGCCGGGCGCGTCGTGTTCGACGACGGTGGCGGACGTCTCGCTCACCAAGCCGCGGTCGATGTGCACGGTGGCGCGGGCGGCGAGCGGCGCGGCGTGCTCGGTTTGCTCGGTCTTGCTCGGTCTTGCAGCGGTCGAAGGCGCGCGCCCGGACCGAATCCCAAGCTGAATCGCAGCTCTAAAAGCCGAATCCGATTTTGGCCACGGCGACAGCCGCGCGTCCGTTGCATTCCTCCAAGTCGGTGATCGTGAGATCGGAGCGCAGCAGCGTCTTTTCGTTTTTCGCGCCGAAATGCCAGTCGGCGATCGCGACGGCCCGGCAGAGCAAACGGGCGAGGTCCCGGTGCACGGGATTTTCGGCGAGCGAAGGCGTCAGTTGGCGCGCGACAGCCTCGCAAATCACGGGAGCGAAACCCCATTTCACCAGCGCCGCCGCTCCGGCGTCGGCAAACGACACGCCGAGCCGGAACTGCTCCAAGCGCGCTTGGAGGGCGAGTTCGCGTTCTTCGATGGGAAGGTGCCCCGGAGGAAAGACGCTGCACAGCACCCAAATCCCCACCAGATGCATCATCCCCGCCGTGTAGGCGGCAGGATCGTATTCGCCGAGTTCCTCCATGACGAAGGCCGTGTGGAGCGAACGCTCCCAATAGTGACCGGACGTGCGCGCGTAGAGATGCGTCGGATAGCGGCGCAGGTCCGTGAGCGCGATGATCTGAAGAATGCGGGTCACCTCGTTCAACCCCAGTCGCAGCACCGCATCGCGGATATCGGTGGTCGCGGTTCCCCGGGAGAAGTGCGGGCTGTTGCACGCCGCGACGACGCGCGCGGTCAGCGCCGGATCGGCACAAAACAACTCCGCGACATCGGCGAGCTGCACGCTGGGTTGCCGCACCAGCGACATAAGACGGGAAAGCACCCGGGGACCGCTCGGCAGCTTGCCGAGGTCGATGGCTGCTTGGATGTTTTCCGGAGGCATGGTGAATCACCTCCTCATCGGCACACTCCAGCCATTTCCTGAGCCATCTGCGTGACGAAAAGCGCTGCCTCCTTGGTGGATCGAGCCGGCCATCTCGCCGGAGAGTTCAAATTCAGCTGCGGTCGCACCGGAGGTAGGGAAACGCCTCATAGCTCGGGCGACCACGCCCGCGTAAACTCCGTGCGCATGCGGTTCCAACCGTCACATTCGTTGCCCCGCGCCCGGTCGCGGCCACCGCTCTTTGCCACTGCGTCAATCGCGCTGGCCGGGCCGTCGGTGCAGCTACAGCAATGTGTGCCGGCCGCTGCGCCTGCCACCGCGTCTGCGCCGTCGTTCCGCGCCAGTAAGATCAAGTGATGAAAAATAAACTTCGCGCCCGAAGGTTCCGGCCGGCCCTCAGCCGAGATTCCGTCGTCAGTCTCGTCGGCACGATCGTTGCACCCGCCCGCAAGTCCCTCGTCGCCGTCGGTCATACCGCCGATCGGCTCGCCGCCACC
>JBBRCR010000730.1:0-2836 GCA_038204695.1 Opitutales bacterium
GCCTGGCGGCTGACCGGAGACAAACGCTACGCCGAACGGGCGCGCGCCGAGTTGCTGGCGGTCGCGGCTTTTCCGGATTGGAATCCGAAGCATTTTCTGGACGTGGCCGAAATGACGATGGCTGTCGGCATCGGCTATGACTGGTTGTTTGCGACCCTCGACGAACCCACGCGGCACAAACTTCGCGCGGCCATCGTGGAGAAGGGATTGAAGGCGAGCCTCAAGAGCAACTCGTGGGCTCGTTCCACGAACAACTGGAATCAGGTGTGCAATGGCGGCATGACCGTTGGTGCGCTGGCGGTGGCCGAAAGCGAACCGGCGCTCGCGGCGGAAATGATCGCGCGGGCGGTGAACACCGTGCCGCTTTCGATGCACGAATACAGTCCCGACGGCGCTTACCCCGAAGGGCCGGGGTACTGGAGTTACGGCACCACCTTCAACGTCATCCTCATCTCCGCGCTCGAGTCGACGCTCGGCACCGATTTCGGGCTGGCGCGGCAACCCGGATTTCTGGCGACGGCGGATTATTACCTCCATGTCACCGGCCCGTCCGGCCACTACTTCAACTATTCGGACTGCGGTCGCGGCGGCGAATCGCTGGCGCCGCCGATGTTCTGGTTCGCGGCGCAACGGCAGGAGTCATACCTGTTATTCTCCGACCTGGCGAAGCTCGACGGGAGTTCGCGGACCGCGCTCGGCCGAAGCCGCGAACGCACGTTGCCGCTGCTGCTGCTCTGGCTGCCGCCGCTGCCGCAGCAGGCGCCCACGCCGGCCGAACTTTCCTGGACCGGCCGCGGCACAACCCCCGTCGCGCTTCACCGCAGCGCCTGGGATTCGGATGCGAGCTTTGTCGGCCTCAAGGGGGGCTCGCCGTCCGCGAATCACGCCCACATGGATGTCGGCACGTTCATCATGGACGCCGACGGAGTGCGCTGGGCCGACGATCTGGGATCGCAGGACTACAATTCGCTCGAGTCGAAGGGCATCGATCTCTGGGGCAAGGGCCAGGAGTCAGGACGCTGGAACGTGTTCCGGCTCGGCACATCGGCGCATAATGTGCTGATGGTCGATGGCCAGCAGCAGCGCATCGCCGGCAAGGCGCCAATCATCGTCGCCAAACCCGGTCGCAGCGTTGTGGATACGACAAGTGTTTATGCGGGCCAGCTGGCGGGGGCGCGGCGCGGCGTGGTCCTCCAGCCCGACCGCACGGTGCGCGTGCAGGATGAGTTTACCACGCTGGCGAAGCCGGCCAACGTTCGCTGGGCCATGGTCACCCGGGCCGAAGTCAGGATCGACGGGGCGGGGGACGCGACGCTGCGGCAGGACGGAAAGCGGCTGCGCTTCCGCGTCCTCGAACCGTCGGGGGCCAGGCTCAAGATTTACCCGACCGACCCGCCGCCGGCAAAAACCGACGCCCGCAACGAAGGCACGCGGATGATCGGGTTTGAAGTTGCGGTGGGCGCGGGCCAGCCGCAGCGAATTGTGGTGCAACTCGAGCCGGCATCGGCCCGGCCGGCGGAAAATGCGATCGAGCCGCTTGCGCAGTGGTAGCCGGGGTGGGTGGGTGCTGAGTCGGATGTCTTGCTGCGATAGCATTCGCATTCATTCGCGACCATTCGCGGTTAAAGATCAGTTTGGCTGTTCTCGTTTGGTTGCGGCTGCGCTGCGCCGGGTCCATTCGCGATCCAACTCCGGGTTTGTCGGGAGGAACTGATCCGGCACGCGCTGCGCCGACAACCCGCGCGCGGAGTTCGCCAAGATGCGAGAGGCAATCCCATGCCGCCGGCGTAAGCTCGCCGACAACTGGTGAACGGCAGGGCGAAAGCAACTACGATCCTGGCGGCGATGGCCACCGCCGCCGTGGCCTGTGCGATCGTTTATTTGCTGTTTCTGCGCGGTGACAGCGGGCTGGCCCGAATGGATGCAGCCGCCGAGGCGCAGATCATGCGGACCTTTGATGAAATGATGGTCGCCGCGGAGGCGGGTGATGTGGACGAACTCTTTCGGCGCGTGGCGGAAAACGATCGTGGAGCGCTCATATCGTCGGGCCGCGTGTTCTTCACGCGAGCGGACGCGCTCGAGAACACGCGCGCCAGCATGCAACGGCTCGAGCACGTGAAGTATTCGCTCAACGACCGGCGGGTGACGTTTCTTTCACCGAATGCAGCGCTCCTGGTGGTGAGTGGAAGCGTGACCGCGAAGCCAAACGGAGGCGGCGAATTCACGGCGCCCTTCGTGCAGACGGTGGTGCTCACGCGTGAACGGGGCGAGTGGCGCGTGTTACACACGCACCAGTCGGGACCTTCGCGGTGACGCCGTAAGTGGCGGCGAACGCCAGCGAGTGGATGCCGTGCGTCCACTCGCTGGCGCCTGCCGCCACGATTGCGTTTCGCTTCGTCCCGCAATGCTACGCAGGTTGCGTGCGCGGTCGACCTGGGCGATCGGAGCTTCGCTCGGGAACGCCCCCATGCACCGGCTGATCTTCCCGACGCGCGTTGAAGCGGCACAGCTTGACCGGTGACCGCATGGGCGTTGGCTCTCTGCATGAAGTTCGCGGCCCGTATCCGGAAATCAATTAAACGGGCCGCGGCGGTGCGGTGGCTGCCAAATACCACCGCGCCCGCGCCATATGATTTTGCGGTTCTGCTCTTCCCCGATGGATCCACCCGGCGGGCGATCTGGAACGGCCGGATTTGGTGGGGCTATGACGAACGGGTGCGTCGGTCGTGTTCGCTCGCGCCGCTCGCTTGGCGGCCGCTCGCCGGCTGAGCGGCCGGAGGCCAAACCCAGCCTTTAGTTTGACCGAACCGGACCACGAAACGCACCGCTGGCCGGT
>JBBRCR010000731.1:0-2820 GCA_038204695.1 Opitutales bacterium
GCCATGGTCGCCCATCAGCACGACGATGGTGTTGTCGCGGTGAGCGGATTTCGCCAACGCATCGAGCACCCGGCCAACCTGCCCGTCGACGTAGGAAATCGCGGCGAGATATGACTGGATCGCGGCCTTCCATTTTCCCGCCTTCGTGATCATCGCATGCGTGCCCTGGCCAATGCCCGATCGTTTTCCCAGCTCCGGCAGGTCGTCGAGATCGTCGGCGCGAAAGGGCGGCAGCTCGATCGTTTCGAGCGGGTGCAGGTCGAAATATTTTTTCGGGACGATGAACGGCGGGTGCGGCTTGTGGAATCCGATCGCGAGGAAAAACGGTTTCGCGTGCTCCCGGCCGAGCTGTTCAATCCCGTAGCTCGCCGTGTGATAATCCGGCAGCGCATCGTCGCCGCCCGCGAGGGGCGCAAAGATCACCTGGTTGAACGCATCCGGTTTCGTGAGCGTCTGGCCCCGCGACCCGCCGAGCGGCTTCTCAGTCGAATAGTCGTCGTATTCATCGCGGCGATCGAAGCCGCCATGGTAGATCTTGCCGGCGCCGAGAACCTCGTAGCCACCGCGACGCAGCGTCGTGATCAGCGTTTCGTCGCTGGGCACGGCCGTGCGCCAGTCATGCGCATTGCCGTACACGCCGGTCGCCCCCGGCCGGCGGCCGGAAAACATCGCCGCCCGCGAGGGGTTGCACACCGGGGCGGCGCAGTAGCTGCGGGTGAAGCTCATCCCCGAGGCGGCGAGCCGGTCGATATTCGGCGTAATGGTTTGTTTGTTACGCCCAAGGTAGCCGACCCAGTGATTGAGGTCGTCCGCCATGATGAAGAGTATATTCGGCCGCGTTGATGTTGCGGTGGGGGCGCCAGCGAGTGACTCCGCGAAGACAGCCAGGGCGATCAGCAGGGCCGTCCGCACCAAGAGGTCCGGCCCCCCTACTCGTCGACCGGCGAACGGCCGACCCCGCCTCCCGGCCGGAGCGGCCGCCCAAATGAAATCACTCCTCGAATCGCCCGTCGGGGCGTCGTGATGCATGCCTCGGCATTGCAGGTCCGAATCCGATTCGCGATAACGGATGTGGCGCCGAAGCAGCGGCGGCTCGTTTCCATGACGGGAGGTCCAAAGCTCGCCCATCCCGGAAAGTCATCCAGTTGAATGCGAGCGTGAGGATACGCGAGGTCCGCCGTTCGTCCGCCGCTGCTACTCAGAACGGTTTCCCGTTTTTCTGATCAGGAATGCTCGAGCGTACTCGACCCGCCTGATCCCCGGGTCACCGTCCGCGGCGACCGTCACCACCTGCGCGAAGTAATTTCTGGCTTTCGTCATGTTGCCGGCCCGCTCGGCGGCGAGGGCGGCGCCGTAAAGGGTGTTTAGCCGGTTCGGGCTGGCGGCGAGAACGGCCTCAAACGCGGCCAGCGCGTCCGCATCGCGGCCCACTGCAAACAGCATGTCACCCAACAAATCTCCGGCCGGAAGGACCTCGCCTGGCGTGACGGCCTCCTTGTCCGTGGTGGCCTCGAGTTCGACGGCGCGGCCCATCAAGGCGATCGCCTCATCCGGATTTTTGGCGGCGAGTTGCACCCACGCGCGCGCGGCGAGCAGCTGCGTCTCAGCCTGAAAAGCCCAATAAGACGCGCGGTTGGCGCCGGTGAGTTCGCGCTGGACGCGCTCCTGCTCGGCGATTTCCGCCCGTGCGGCATCGAGGCGTCCGCTGCGCGCGGCCCCAATGGCGCGCGCAAAGTGGATGATCGAATCGCAGTTGAGGCACTGTTTTCCCCAGGGAAAGCCGGCCGGCTGATGGAGGGGCAAGTCCGCCGCCTCGCTCCATGCCTGCCGCTCCATCGCGCAGCGTGCGGGAATCGCGGCGAACGCAAATGCCATCGCCGTGGGTTGTACGGCTGAATACGGGCCGTGCAACGACAAGACCTGGCGACGAATCGCATCGGCCTCGCGATACTGGCCGCGTTGCAGGTAGGCATATGCCATGTAGTCGAGCGCCTGCGGATAATGGCCGTTGAGCGCGCCGGCGCTCTGCCCCAATTTTCGCGCCGCGTCGGCCGAACGCAGGTTGAATTCAATCGATTTCTCCCATAACCCGCGTCGCGTGAAGATGTGGGTTGGCATGTGCAGTGCGTGCGGCACATCCGGTGCTGCCGTAGCTGTCGCACACTTCGAGCGCCCGGTCGGCTAGCAGCGGAAAGGCATAGGCGTGAATCTTGTAATGCTGGGCGCCGGGGTGATCCGGAATCCGGGCGAACACCTTTTGCAGCTGCGCGGCGGCTTCGAGCTGGATCCGGTGGGATTTGTGGGGGTGACGCCGGCGCGCAGAAGGAGTGAACTCAGCCCGCCGGGAACGTCAAGGGATGGACTCTCGGCGCGACAGCTCCCGCGGCGGTGCGGCCTGCTATCTCTTGCCCTCGGTTAGCCGCCTATGAAGGTGAAAGCTAAGGCCTGAGGTCTTTGGCCTGGTTTGAAGAAATCGGCGCTTGGAAAGTGAAACTCGCCGCGATCATGAAAGCCGCCACTTCGGTGTCGAACTGGTGGCGGCGGAGCGGCTGCACATGGGGGTGTCCGGGAGTGTAACTCGATACGTCCGGCGGTTTCGCGCGCGCGCGGAAGCGAAAACAAGGGTGTTTAAAGCCGCGCTGTCGAAAGTTCACACATGACCCCTTCCTCCGGCTTCTGACGTTTCCAGCTTTAAATCCATCGATGAGTTCGGCCCATTTTTGCGGCAGGAGGCGCTCCGGCGCGGCTTCGGCACTGCCGCCAAGGTCGTCGTGCTAATCGACGGAGCCACCGGCCTGGAAAACATGGGCAAGCTCAACT
>JBBRCR010000732.1:0-2802 GCA_038204695.1 Opitutales bacterium
GTGTGCGTGATCTGCTGGAGAATGCTCCACGCAAAACTGCGGTCACCGCCGTATTCGAGATTGAGGCACGCCTCCCATGGGTCCGAAGTCGTGGCGATGCTCTTGGCATAGGATTTCGGCACCGGGGTGCTATCGAGCGCCGGCTTGGTGGCGGCGGGAAGGAGGGAGGGGGCTGAGCTCATGGTAGATGGGGCGGAATCGATTGGGAGGGGCGTGACGAGGTCTTGGCGTGTGCAAGCTCGGCGGCTCCATCATGCCAGAGTGTGACAAATCGCGCACGGCACGGTTTGGGAAAAGCTGCGCAGGCCCTGTCCGTTCCGAGGACGGTCGCGGTGACACAGCGTAACCGGATTGAATTCATGGCGGTGTTCGGACTGCGGCTCAGGGCGCTTCGTAAAGCTCGATCAACGCTTCGCCGGTGCGGCTGTCGGCACGGGTGACATGAAGAGTTCGGGGCGCGGCCCGACTCCGGCGACCACGGCGGCGATGACAACCACGAAAACGCGGTCGTGTTCGATGCGGCAGAGAACGCGGTAGTCTTTAACGGGGTGGCACCAGAAACCTTAAACCCGAACGCCGAAGTTGGAGAGTAATTTCACGCGAAAGCAGGGGTAATTCCGACCGGGTCTTGCGGCGGGGGCGAGGCGTTGAGAGGCGTTGAGCGCGCTGAAGCCAACTTCGGCGGAGTTGGCGTTTGCCAAGTCAAGCCCGCCGTCAAGAGGGGCTGATGCTTGGCGATGCTTGGCGAGACCACCCCAGGCCGTGGAAAATTTGAGGGCGATTTGTTTGCCGACCAAGCCGAGCACGGCGCCCGCGACGAACATCTGGGCGCGCAAGGTGGCGGGTTGGCGGCAGGGCATGTCCGGAGCGATCAGCCGTTGGTAGAGGCCGAGCGGCGCGCGTTGTAGCGGCGCTGACCGGCAGCTCGCCTTTCGGTCAATTTGGAAGCCGAGGATTCTTTGTGAGCTACATCGGCTCCAAGTCGCCGTGTCGTCGAGCAACTACCCGAGATTCGAGCCCAACGCCAACACCGGTGCGCCGCACTGGCAGCCGGGCGAACCCTGCGCCAGCGCGACCAATCGCGTCCATCTCGGCGGCGCGCATCTCTCGGCGGTGGTGCTGCCGGTGATCGAGTAACCGCCGGCGACTGGTTCTGGATTTGTGGCATCGAGGCCGCCGGTTTTCTTCGCCGCCGCTCCCGCCGCGCAAAACCCGTTCGTGAGGTGGGCGGTCGTGCTTGCCTGACCGAATCAGGAAAAACGAAGCCCAATTCAGGAAATGCGCCCTTTATTGGGCCCCGGCGCTGCCGATTTCCCCGGTATGCCTCAAGCTACTCCGAAGAGTCGGCCGACCGCCTGCGTCAGCCACTGCCTGACGTCTCAAATTGGGTCCGAACACCACGGGATCGAGATTCTGGCTGCCCGGGAAACCATCCACGTGAACCGCGCCGCCCCGGGCCCGCCACTGCCGCCGCCTGCCGGTGGGGTGATCAACCGCCGCGGGCGCATTCTCCCCGGGATCGATCTCCGGGTCCGGTTTGGCGTCGCGCTCCCCGCCCAGTCCCCACGCGCGTGCGTGGTGGTCGTGCCGGGCAGCGCTTCCACCCACGCCACCAGCGCCACCGGGCTGGTGGTCGATGCCATCGACGACGTCGTCAGCGTCGCCGCCGCGGAAATCTACTTCGCCCCCGATTGGGCCTCCCGAATCGATCCGCCTTGGATTCCCGGCCGCGCCACCGGCCAGGGCGCCACCCGGATGCTGCTCGATCTCGATCGGCTGCTCGCGGCGGCCGGGTCACCCGGGGAACCGCTCACCCAAGCCGCGTGAAGCCCGGCGCACCGCAATTTTCCAGCCATCCACATCCAAAAATAGAAACATGAAAACCATGAAAACCCGCGCCAAAAACGGTATGGGGTTTGCCCTTCTAGTCCTCGTCGCCGTCGTCCTCGGCTCGCTCGCCATCTGGACGATGAACTCAGTCAAGACCCAGGCCACTTCGCTCGAAAAGGAAAGTGTCCCGACCGTCGCCGTCGCCAACAACGTCGAGCGCTCCGCCCTGCTCATGATGTATGAGATTCGCGGCTTTGCCTTCGTCGGTGACGAGGCGATGCTCAAGCGCGGCCAGGCGAATCTCGCCGAACTCAAGGCGCACCTCGCGGCCGCGACGAAGCTCGGAGCCAGCTCCGCCCATCTGGCCGCCCTGGCCACCGCGGCCGAGAAGGCCGAGGCCAAGGTCCTCGAATACGAGAAGCTCGTCGCGGACACCATCGCGACGGAGGTCCAGCTCGAAAAAATCCGCGGGGAAATGAACACAGCCGCACAGGGCTTCATGAAGAACTCCAACGACTACTTGGCCGACCAGAACACCAAGCTCGCCGAACAGATCAAGGCCGCCGAAGGCACGGTCAAGCTCACGGACCGCGTCCACAAAACGGTCCTGATCAACGACGTCATCGATGCCGGCAGCGCCGTCCGCCTGATCGCGTGGAAGGCCCAGGCCCAGCGCAACGTGCAGCTGCTCGACGAGGCCAAGCCCCAATTCGCGACGATCACGAGCAAGCTCGCCGAGCTGCGCACGATCTCCGTCCAAAAGATCAACCTCGATCAAATCGCCGAGATTCAGAAACAAGCCGACGCCTACGCGAGCGCCCTCACGGTTCTCACCACCGCGTGGCAGAAGAGCGCCGCGCTCAGCACGACGCGGACCGAAGTCGGCATGGCCGTCCTCGCCGAGGCCCGAGCCACCGCCAAGTTTGGCCTTGATGACGTCACCAGGGTCTCGGCCGGAGCGACCGCGTCGCT
>JBBRCR010000733.1:0-2783 GCA_038204695.1 Opitutales bacterium
GCCGCGGCCGACTGTTTTTGGGGCCTCGCGAGCCCGCCCCTCGGGCTGCGCACTTCTTGTTCTCCCGCACAGCGCGAGGGGCGGGAAACGGCGCCGGCGCGCGCCGGTGAGAGAACACACGATATCGGTAAGGGCCGCTACGTTTCCTGCCGCAGGACTTCCAGCGGTGGATGGTCGGTGACGCCACGGCTCGTCAGCAGGCCGGTAACCACCGTCAGCACACACACCGCAGCACCGCCCACGAACAGCAACAAGACGGGCGTCGACGGAGTGATGCGGAAGATGAATTTCGCCAGCAACGCGTTACCGGCCACGGAAAGCCCGCAGCCGACGATCGCGGCGAGAGCACCGAGAATCACGTACTCGACCAATTGAATCTGCACCAGCTGCCGGCGATTCGCGCCGAGGGTACGCAGCAGAACTGTTTCCCGGATACGCTGGAATCGGCCCGTCATCACGGCGCTCACCAGCACGATGATGCCGGTGAGCACGGTGAACAGCGCCATGAACTGAATCACGAACGCGACTTTCGTGAAAATACCGTCGACCGTCTGCATCACGAGCGCCAGGTCGATGGCCGTCACGCTCGGCAGCGCCTGCACGACCGCACGCTGCACGCGCGCCGAGTGCTCGCTGTTTTCCGCGCGGACGGCGGCGACGTGGAATTTCGGCGCCGGCTCGAGTACGCCCTCGGGAAACACCACGAAAAAGTTGGGCTCGAGCCGGCGCCATTCGACCGCGCGCACGCTCGTCACTCGCGAGCGCATCGGCACGCCCTGCACATCCCATTCGATTTCGTCGCCCAGCTTCAGGTTCATTTGCTTGAACAAACCTTCTTCCATCGAAATCGGCACCACCGCTTCCCCGGAGCTCACTCGCCCCACGAACGTGCCGCTGACGAGTCGCTCCGTGCCTTCCAGTTTTCCGCGGTACGTCGAGCGGTATTCCCGCCGCAGCGCCCAGGACGGCATGCCGTCAGCCCCCGTGCTGCTCCGCTCCGCCCTGTCTTTTTCGCGCGCCTCACCGTCCGGCGGATGCGAGCGGACGTTGCGCAGCCAATCGTCCACCTTGCGTCCCTTCAGCGCCGAAATGCGCATCGTGACAATCGGCGCGTGCACGAGCACGGGCGCGCGCTCGGCGGCGGTCACCTGCTTCAGCGTGTCAATCTGGTCGTCCTGAATATCGAAAAACAAAAGGTTCGGCCGGCCACCGCCGCTCGTGAACTCGATCTCCTTGAGCAACGTCGTGCGCGTGAGAAAAAGCGTGAGCATCAAGAACGTTCCGAGTCCCAGCGAAACCAGCAGCAGCACGGTGCGATTATTCGGCCGATAAAGATTGGCGATGCCCTGGCGCACCACGTACGGCAGCCGGCGCGCCAGTTTGCGCCGCGACACGCCTGTGCTGGTCGATCGGGTTCGCCCGGATATCGCCGCCCGCGCCGACCACGAGACAAGTTTCGCCAGACCGGCCAGAATGCCGAAGCCGACGATGAGCACGCCCGCGAATCCCAGCCCATCGCGCAAGCGGTTCGTCTGCCAAATCGAGAACCCGACCACCGCCGCGACGATAAAAATTCCGATGGCGATCCGCCACGGATCGGAGCCCGTGCCGGCACGCTCCGCGAATCCGGAACGCAGAGCCACCAGCGGCGAGACTTTCCTCACCGCCAAGAGTGGTAGCAGCGTGAACAACACACAGATGACCAGCCCCGCCCCCATGCCGCGAAGAACCGCCGGCCAAGCGATGCTGAACGTGACGTCGAACGGCAGCACATCCTGCAACAATTGCGGCAGCGCGAACTGCACCGCGATGCCCAGCGCTGCTCCAACCACCGCACCGAAGACGCCCAGCGCGATGCCCTGCACGAGGTAAACCGCGAAGCTTTGCCAGGCCGTGGCGCCGAGACAGCGCAGCACCGCGACCGTCGTGATCTTCTGGCGCACATAAACGTGAATCGCACTGGCAACCCCGATCCCGCCGAGAAAGAGTGCGACGAAGCCGACGAGGCTCAGGAATCCCTCGATGTTATCGAGCACGCGGCCCAAATCGCGCTTCCGCTCCGCCACGGTGTCGAAGCCGAGGCGTTCATCACGAAACTGTCGCCGCATGTCACTTTCGACCACGCCGGGAATTTTGTCCGCGGGAAGCTTCAGCATGAGCCGGTGCCGCAGCAGCACATTGCGTTCGCCCAAGCCTGTGGCCGCGAGGGCTGACATACGGATCAACGCGCGCGGCGCGATCGTCGCACTAATCGCAGAGGATTCGCCGGGCAACTTCTGCAATGCACCGATGACGGTGAACGTCGTATCGCCGAGCTTCACCCGGTCGCCGACGCGGGCATTGAACTGCCGCAAGAGCGTCTCCTCGAGGATCACGCCCTCGGCGCCGGCGAAAAATTCCGCGGTCGCCTCCCTCGGCTCGGTGACGAAATCCCCATAAAATGGGAATGCGCCTTCCAGCGCCCGGACATTCACGAGCCGCGTGGCGTTGTCCATGTTTGGAAAGGTGAGCATCGACGAGAAGCTGACTTCGCGCGCGAGCTCGGCGCCCAGGTCGATCCCGTACTGGCGGACGGCTTCGCTCGGCTCGTTCCGGCCGGTAATAATCAAATCGGCTCCCAGCAGTCCGCGCGCCTGTTCATCGATCCCGCGCTCGAGATTGGCACCGAGTGAGCCGACCGCCACCAGCGCAGCAATTCCGAGCACGACGGACAGCGAAAACAAAACCAGCCGCCGTCGGGAAGCCCGCGAGTCGCGCCACGCCATTTTGAAGATGAACGTCAT
>JBBRCR010000734.1:0-2769 GCA_038204695.1 Opitutales bacterium
TGTCGGGGGTCGCGACGTGCACGAAGAGATCCGGATCGGATTTGAACAGGGCGGCGATGCGGTTGCGGTCGGCGCGCGGCGGCATTCCGCGCACGCCGTTGAGGTTGAAAACCGTCATCGCATTGGTCGTGCCGGTGTCGAACTCGTGGGGGGCCACAAAGCCGAGATTCGCCCAGCTGCCGCTCGTGGTGATCGTCGGCACGCCGGTGGTGGCGTTGCGGCCGGTCATCTCATCGCCACCCGGACCAATATAACGCCAAATGTTCCAGGCGTCCTGATTGTTGTTGTCGCGGCTTTCCTCGTTCCACTTGCCGCCGAACTTGAGCGCGGTCGGCCACTGGCGCAGGAACGGCAGCACCCAGCGCGCGTTCAACTGGGCATTCCAGATCTCGGTCGCCCATTCCCGGGCGGAATTCTCCACGCGCGTGCCGCCGCTCCAGTTTGCCAAATCGTACCAGTCCGGACCGGAGGTCTGCCGGATGGTCCATTCCCACGATTCGGGATGCGGCCGGGTGGCGACCCAGCTGCTGGGCAGATTCAAGGCCTCGCCCTCCGAAAAGCCGCGCTCGAGCGCCTCGTAGTTGTTCACCGACTTCGAAAACGCGAGCGCGCCGTCGATCGTCCAGGCGTCGAGCTTGTATTCAAACTTTGGTGCAAAGGTGCGCGTGTAGGTCAGTTTCGAGGAGCTTCCGCCGCCCATGTTCACCTGGGCCACGTTGTGGACGGTGCCGGTGGGAGCGCGCGTGCCGATCACGGTGAGCACGCCATCGCCGCCGACGCGGGAGCGGCCGTTGTTCACATTCGCGTTGTCGTTGGCCGCGACGAAGCCGAAGTCGCGGTTCCAAAATTCGCCCTCGGTGTAGGTATAGATCGCATTGAACGACAGCACGAGCCGGCGCGTGGCCTTGAAATCAGCCGTCAGCATCAGCGCATCCTTCAGGATGAATTTCGGGCCGTCCTTGAAAGAAATCTGGCGGATGACATGGGGCCGCGGGTCGGCGGCCGTGGCGTTCCGATTATACGTGTTGGTGAACGAATATTGTTCCGTATAGGAGTTCGCCCGGCTCGCGCTGAGGAGGATGCCGAAACGCTGGTCCAGGAACGACTCGGAATATTCCACCGAGAGGTTGGGCTTGAACTTGTAGTCGGCGCCTTCGCCCGGGCCCATGGTCTTCCGCGTATGAAACTCCTCGGCGTTGAAATTGAGGCTGAAGTTCACCCCGATCCGCCGGCCTTTGCGGTCGAACGCCCGGCGGGTCTTCATATTGATGGTGCCCGCGGGGGAACTCGCGTCGGCGTCCGCACCCCGGGTGCGGCTGATTTCAATCGATTCGATCGATGTGATGGAGAAGCCCTCGAAACTGGTCGCGCGCGAGGCGTCGCCGCCACCGCGATTGGCATCGGCGCTGGCGGTCTTGATGCCGTCGAAGGAGACGCCGACATACTGTCCCTCCATGCCACCGAGCTTGGGGCCGCGCGCTTCCGACTCGACGTAGTCCAGATCGACGCCCGGAAGATATTTCAGGAATTCGCCGACGTTGCCGTCGGTGACATCGCCGAAGATGTCGGAGGAGACCGACGTCGTGATGTCCATGTTGCGCCGCTGCTCCATGATCGCCTTGGCGTTCCCCTCGCGCTCGGTGGAAACCGTGAACGCCTGCAGTTGCACGACGCCGTCCTTGATCCTGGCGGCGCCCGCCGTGCTGGTAAGATTGATCTCCCTCACGACCGGTTGTCCCGGCGTGACCAGGAACGACTCCTTCACCGTGTTATAGCCGGAGAAGTGCACGGAGATGGCCGCCTCGCCGGTGGGCACGCCGCTGAACTGGAAGGATCCATCATTCTCCGTGAACGTCATCTGGTTGGTGCCTTCGAGCCGGACCTCGGCGTTGCGGACGTATTCCTGGTTTATGGGATTATAGACCCGGCCCTGAATGGTGCCGGTGCCGCCCACCTGGGCGTGAGCCGGAAGTATACAGCAAGCCGCGCCAGTGATTAGCGCGGCGATCCGAATCCAATATAGCGTAATGTGCGAAGCGGTTTGCATTGGGGGGAGTTGGTAATGGCAGCCACCCCCAGCCGGATGATCCGGAGGCACAATAACAAAGCGGGGCAACCGGGGGCAATTTGTGCACTATAGAGGGAATGGCGCCGTGGCCGGGTACAAGCCGCGGCGGATGACAAAAATGTCAGCCAGCGAAAGTGTATTTCCCGATGTCCAACCCGGATTTTTCACAGGGCTGAAGGAAAAGATCTTTTTTGGCACAGAGCGCACAGAGCTCCGACCCAGAGTTCACCGAGGAGAACCCTTCGATCCTATTTGGAATGCTTGCCCGTTCGCATCAGGCGCGTCCAAACACCTTGTGGCCTCCTGCTGCCTCTGGGTCTGAGCTCTGTTCATTATCCCTCGGCATGTTGTTTTCTCGCGAGCATCCCAATGCGGCGAGCCGGATGAACAGCGTAAGCGTGTAGTGGCGACTCGATCCACTTCGAGGTATTCCGATTCGCGTTTATTAGCGTCCATTCGCGGTTAAAAATCAGCCTTGGCTTTTCTCCTTCGGGTGCGGCTGCGCCGCGCTGGGTCCTCTGTGACCCGTGCCTTTGTCCTTCTGGGTATGAAGTAACGGGGCCAAGCCCTGCCCATTGCCAACAATTTGGCGAACTACCGCCCGCTCTGCCGGAGGGGCTAGGTCCACGTCGCCCGACGCCCGTCCGGGCCCCGGGATTGCGTGGCTGTCGCAACGTCCGGCGACGAGGACGTGGCCGCTC
>JBBRCR010000735.1:0-2764 GCA_038204695.1 Opitutales bacterium
GGGGGGGTGTCTCCGCCGGGGGTTTTGCCTAAATCCAACCCCCCCCCCCCTTTCCCCCGCTAATGTCCGCGGGTGGGTGCCGCGGCGCTACGCGATCCGATGCAGCTCGATCCCGTGCGTGTTGCCAGCCGCGTTGCTCGCAGTTACCTCGACACGTCTGATGGCCTGAACTACTGGAGCGCCCTGCATCGAACCCATGAGCGTCGAGGACAATCAACGGCGGACCTTTCTGCGCCTTATCACGCAGCTCCGCCCGCACTGGGCCAGTGATGCCGCGTTGCCCGCGCGCATTCAGATGCTGCTCGCGCGCCATCGGCAATTTGGCTCCCGCGACCGGAAGCTTTACCGCGAACTCATCTATACCGCCGTGCGATACCGGCCGTGGATCGAACCGTTGCTTGATCGCGAGCCGGGCGAGGCGCTCCGACGCGTCGCGTGGTTCGCGGCGGATCTGCCGGCAACGCACACCTTCAAGGAGACTTTTGCCGTTGGGCCGCCACCGGGCGGCGACAAAACCGAACTGCTGCCCGCGTGGTTCAAGGCCCATTGCCCCGAAATTTTCGCCGGCGCCGAACTCGACGCGCAACTCCGCCGCGCTCCCGTGTGGCTCCGACTGCAAACCGAGGCGAGTGCGCTCGTGTTCGAGGAGTTCGACCGGCGCGGTTGGAAGTGGCTCACCCCGTCCGTGCCGGGCCGCGCGATTCAACTGCTCACCGAAGCGGACGTGATCAGCACCGATGCCTGGCGCCAGGGTCTCGTGGAGGTGCAGGATGTCGGTTCGCAGCTGATCCTCGAAACGATCGGGATCGAGCCGCGCGGGCACTGGCTCGACGCGTGTGCCGGCGCCGGCGGGAAAACCCTGCAGCTCGCCGGCGTGCTCGGCGCAGCGGGCCGAATCGATGCGCACGACGTCCGCCCCGCCACACTGGACGAACTTCAGATTCGCGCGACTCGTGCGCATCACTGGTGCCGCGTCATCGCAGGAGCCGATGCCACCAACGGGCCCGGCGCTGCGGCCGACCGCACACGGCCCCAGATCCGAATCGTGCGCGGGGCAATCCAGGGCGTCTATGACGGCGTGCTGGTGGATGCGCCCTGCAGCGGTTCGGGAACCTGGCGGCGAGCCCCCCACTTGAAATGGGTGACGACGGAGGAATCAATCGTGCGCGCAGGGGAAACGCAGCGCACGCTGCTCGACCGCTTCAGTGCGCACGTGCGACCGGGCGGCCGTCTGGTCTATGCGACATGCTCCCTGAGCGCCCGCGAAAACGAAACGGTGGTGAACGCGTTTCTCGCCGCGCATCCGGAGTACCGCCCGGAAACATTCACCCAAACCTTCGGCGCCACCCTGCGCAGCCCGGGGCTGCTCATTCTTCCGGCCCACCACGATAGCGACGGTTTTTTCGTCGCTTCACTGCGCCGCAACTAGCTCCGCGGCCACCGTCGGCCATCCTTCGCGGCGGTGGCCAATTGACCCCGCGCTTTTTCCCTTGCGACGCCTCGGCCGCGCCCAACCCTCGCCGCGTGGTTCCAGATTCCGACTACCGCATCAAGCTTCAGGTGTTTGAAGGTCCCCTCGACCTTCTCCTGTTCCTGATCCGCAAGAACGAGTTGGACATTTACGACATCCCCATCGAGTCGGTGACTCGGCAGTACATCGACGCGCTGCACGCGATGCAGCAGCTCGACCTCGATGTGGCGGGCGAATTTTTCGTCATGGCCGCCAGCCTGATGGAAATTAAAAGTCGGATGCTCCTGCCCAAAGGGCAGCATGCAATCGATCCAAACGCCGACGACGAAGAGGTCGACCCCCGCTGGGAACTCGTACACCAGCTGCTGCAGTACAAGAAATTCAAGGAGGCGGCGGCGAAGCTCGCGCAACTGGCCGAAACGCGGCAGAACTTGATGGAGCGCTTCGTCTCCACCCTTTCGGCCGAGATGGCCGACCGCCCGCTGAAGAACGTCGATCGGATCGAGCTGTGGAACGTGTTCAACATCGTGCTCCGCCGGCTGGCCGAAAAACTGGTGGTCGGCGAAATCCATGACGAAGTCGTCACCGTGGCGGACCAGATGGAGTGGCTGCTGGCGCGGTCCAAGACCGAAAAATCGTTCATCTTCGGGAATCTGTTCCCCAAGGGCGTCTCGCTGCGCCGGCTCGTCGCCACTTTCCTCGCGGTCCTCGAGCTGACCCGCCTCCGGCAGTTGCGGCTGCGGCAGAACGAAGCCTTCGACGACATCGTGTGTGAAGCCGTGGAACCCGTATCCCTCGAAATCCCACTTGAATCCCCACCCGCCAGCGCCACCTTCACCGCGTGAGTAAAAAGAAGAAAAAACCCGGTCCCAAAGCGGCTTTGCTCGGCGTTGGCTTTGACCACGACGATGGGCACAAGCGCATCACGACGGGGGAGCAGTTCGCGATCGTCGGCGGCTCGGAAAACACCCACGAGCGGATGACGGAAACCGTGGTAAAAACGTTCGAGGTGTTGAAGAAACGCCGCAAACACCTGCATCAGGTCGAACCGACCGAGCTCGCCGAGATTTTAGACCAGTCGACGCCACGTTGAAAGACGGCCCGAAATCATGCCACCGCCGCCATCCACCGACCGGAGCCAAGCCGCCGCCCAGCCCTGCGCTGGCCCCACAATTCTGGCCAAGCACGTCGGCATTCGCACCGGAGCGGCGGCTTTCCTGCCGCCGAAGTACGTTCGGTCGACCGGTCTCGGGCGACTGGAAAGTCGCCCTTCCGGTCAACCGCGCCCTTGGC
>JBBRCR010000736.1:0-2749 GCA_038204695.1 Opitutales bacterium
GGATTGGAAGGGTCTCATCCGGAATGGGCCCGTTACGCGCGGATTTGATTACTACTTCGGTTGCACGGCGTCGTGGGACATGCCGCCGTACGCCTGGGTGGAAAACGATCATTTCGTCCGCCCTGAAGTCGTGCCGACGGAGAAGAGCGACCGGTTCGGACGCGCAGGCGCGAAATCTCCCGGCATGCAGCCGGAGCACGCTCTGCCGGCGCTTACCCGGAAAGCTCTCGACTATATTGAAACGTCGGCGAAGTCGCACGCCAGCGCGCCTTTTTTTCTCTATTTACCGCTGACGGCGCCGCACACGCCGGTCGCGCCGAACGACGCCTTTAAAGGAAAGAGCAACGCAGGCGACTACGGCGACTTCGTGGTGGAGGTGGATGACACGGTCGGTCGCATTCTCACGGCGCTCGATAAAACCGGACTCGCGGCCAACACGCTGTTGATCGTCACCAGTGACAACGGTCCCGAGCGGATCATGATCAAACGCAAGACCGAGTATAATCACTATAGTGCTTCGCATTTTCTCGGCTGCAAACGCGACAACTGGGAAGGCGGCCACCGGGTCCCGTTCATCGCGCGATGGCCTGGGCGGGTGCCGGCCGGCACGACAAGTGGAGAAGTCATCTGCCTCACCGATCTGATGGCGACGGCGGCGGCGATCACGGGAAACTCGCTTCCGGCCAATGCCGGCGAGGACAGCTTCAACCTGCTGCCCGTGCTGACGGGCGGGAAACTCAGCCGGCCGTTGCGCGACGGTACCGTGCATCATTCCTCGAGTGGCGATTTTGCCATTCGCCAGGGTCAATGGAAGCTGCTGCTCCATTCTGGCTCGGGCGGGAATAGTTACCAGAGTGATCCCGCGTACGCCGTGTATTATGAAAAGCCGGTTCAGCTGTACGACATCATCGCCGACCCGGATGAAACCAAGAATCTCGCCGGGGCCAATCCCGAGGTGGTCGCGCGTCTCACCGCCGTGTTGCGGCGCTATGTGGTGGAGGGCCGCAGCACGCCCGGTCCCGTGCAGGTGAACGACACGCCCAACGACTGGAAGCAGCTCTCGGGGATGACGGGCGGACCCGCGCCAACACCGCCGAAAAAAACGCGCGCAAAGAAAAAGGCGAAATGATGTGGCGTGGTGCCGCACGCCCTAGCGGCGGCCACCAGGGAGCAGGCTCGCCCGGGTGTGGGCGCAAAGGCCGCGATGTCGCACGCTGTCTTGAGTATATAATATAGCGACGCGTTTTGGCTCGGGTTCGGCCAGCACGGGGTGACTCCGGTAACCGGCGGCGTGCTGGCCCACTTTTCATCCGATGCCGGTTTTGCGCGGCATGATGTAATAATCGCCGGCCGCCGGAGTTTGATCAGATGAACTCGATATCCAATGAAAACCAAAACCATATTCGTTATCACGCTTATCAGTGCCGGTCTTCTGACCAGCACTTCGTCATTTGCCCGCGGTCCCGGTGGCGGCGGTGCGGCAGGTCGTGGCGCCGGCCGCAGCGGCGCCACCTGCGATCTCTCAGGTCCCGGCCAGGGAACCCCGCTCCGCGATGGTTCCGGCAAGACCCTCGGCAATCGCGGCAATCCGAACTCCACGGGCACGCCCCTCCGGGACGGTTCCGGGAAGGCCACCGCGCCAGGCAAAGGCCCGAAGGACGGCACGGGCAACAACTGCCCGACCCCGCCGGCCGGTTGATTGAGCACGCGGTAAATTGCGCTGCGCCAAGGCCGGACCGAATGGTCCGGCCCTTTCTTTTGGCTTGTTGATCGCGTCTGGCGGATCAGCTCCGGCCGCGGACTCCAGAGGATGGAGCACGATCGTAGTGACGATCGACAACACGACGGTGCCCGCACCGATGCCGAGCATGAGCGTGATGATGACCGAGCCTGTATTCATCTGGCAAACACCGGCGGAGTGATTGATCCCGTCGGCCACACAGGAGCGGATCACCGCCAGCTCGTCCGCCATTGCCGCGGTGTGCGGCAGCCAGTCGCTGACCCAGAGGCCGGACTGCCCGTGCTGTTTCCAGGTTCGCTTGCAGCCGAGGAGGGGTGAATCGAATTCGCCCATCGCCGTGATCAATCGGCCGAAGCTGTCCGGAATCTTCTGCCCGGCGAGTTGGTTCACCAGCGGCTTCATCCACTCGCGGGCGCTCGCAGCCACAAATCCACTCCCTCGCGATCGTGCGAATGAACGTGAATGGAGGTCACAGAGAAAGGCAGATGCGGGCATGTCTGGCCTGCTCTGTGTCCTCTTGTTTGAGCGCTGTGTCCTCTGTGACCATGCCTTGGAATTGTTGCATGGACGGTCGCGGAAAGCGGATGGAGAAGGGGTGGGCCGACGGAATTTAACCTGAGCCGCGGGTCAACCTCAACCGGCCAGCCCTTCGATGGGTGGATCCCATTCGGCCGGTTCTATCTCCGGCGAAGGATGACCACCCATTTTACCGACCCGCCACCCGAGCAAATGGGACGTCACCAGGCGCTGCACGAGATTCATGTTGGGCACCGCACTGTGGAATCCGAGTTCGGAGAGGAGTTTGTCCCGGAATTCGAAGAAGCCGAAATCCCCCGGCGTCACGCAGATGATCTGCTGGGCCGGAATGAAGGAGCAGCGCGCGCCGAGATACGGCACCGTGCCATCCCCCGAACGGGTCTTGCGTCCGGCCTCCCATTCGTCGGTCGGATCCTCGATTTCGAAAAACGGTTTCCCGGCGGGATCCGGTTTGATCGTCATGCCCAGCCG
>JBBRCR010000737.1:0-2737 GCA_038204695.1 Opitutales bacterium
CCTCTGCGGCGGTGGCGAAAGGGGCTGACGCCAGGGTGAGGGCAAGCAACGCACGAAGAGCGCCGAAAGCAGTTCTTGGTTTCATCGGAGAAGGGGAAGCGGCAGGAGAGGGAGGAGATTGCGTTGAGTCGGTTTCGGCCCGTCGGCCGATCACCAGCGCGCCGGTCTGGGGGTCCTGGGAGACGAACAGCTCGGTGCCGGCGGTCATCCGCTCGGCGGCCTCGCGGGCGGTGTATTCGCCTTGGATCGCGTGAGTCTGGATGCCGTGCACGCGGTCGATCGGGAATACGAGGGACTCGCGGGATTGCCGGGAGAGTTGCCGGAGCGTGAGGGCGGCGTCGCCGCTGGTGATGGAGAACAAAGTGCGAGGTGCCTCGGCTACCGCGAGCCAATGTCCACCGCACTGCAGGCAGACCCACGCCAGGACGAGACTCAGCGGTCGCGTGGCGGGGCGGGGGCAGGTCATGGGAGTTTCATACGTCGGACCGGAGCGCTGGCTGCACTACTGGCCGGTCCGCGGGCATTAACGAATGGGCGGATGATTTCCGTTAAAAAAATAAGTTATTTTTTCGCGGCAGGCGCTGCGCTGCGCAGCACCCAGGCGCCGGCGGCCCGACGTTCCACCGCGATGCCGAAGCCCGCCTCGAGCAGGCGCGCGAAGGCCTCGGGTTTGTCGGCCTGGAACGTGCCGGCCACCTTCACGCGGCCCGCCGCAGCGTCGCCAATCGCGAGCTGGAGCGTGTTGCGCAGGTTGAACTCCGCGACGACCGCCACAAGCGGCAGCCCCTCGAACTCCAGCCGCACGGTGCGCCACGCCAGCTCACGCTCGATTGTTTCAGGTTTTTCCAGCGATACCACTGGCCGCAGGTCGGCGCCAACGCGCGCCCGCTCTCCACTGGCGACCGGCACCGGGGCGCCCGCCGCCGACTCGATTTGCACGCGCCCCTCAGTGACGAGTACGTCGACATTGTCGCGCACGCGGCGGACGCTGAAGGCTGTGCCGACGGCGCGGACAATGATTCCGCCTGCTTCGACGACAAACGGCCGCGCGGTCTCCTTCGCCACGGTGAGGTGCACTTCGCCCTCGCCCAGGCGCACGCGCCGCTCGTCGGCGGCAAAGGCGACCTCCAAGCGTCCACCGTGCTTGACCTCGGCGATCGAACCATCGGCCAGCGCCTGCGCTTCCGGGCGCGGGATCACCCGGATGCCCGGCGTGGCGGACAGCGTCCCGGGGGCGACGGCCGGGGCCCGCCACAAGAGGAAAGCGAGCGCCGCGGCGAGACCGGCGCCGGCAAGCGCGAAGTACCAACGCAGGGGATTGCGGCGATGTGCGGTAGGCGGCGCAAGGAGGTCGGGGTTGGGCGCGGCGCCGTCGGCCGGCTGCCAGCTCGCAAGAGAATCGAGCGCGAACCACGAACGTTCGATCCGGGCGACCTCGGCGCGGTGGCGCGCGTCGGCTTGGAGCCACTGCAAGAACGCATCCTGCTCAGCGGGCGTAAAACCGCGGTCGCGCCGGGCGAGCCACGCGCCGGCCTCGGCAGCGATGGCGTCGTGACCTTTGGTGGAGTGGGAGTCGGGCGCGTTCATCGGGTCGTTCACGGCAGGCCGAGGCGGTTGAGATGGTCGGCGCAGCGGTGCATGCCGATGCCCACCTGCGCCTCGACGGTGTGTTCGGAGATGCCGAGCTGGCGCGCGATTTCCCGCTGCGGGAGGCCGAAGATCTTCCGGAGCGTGAGAATCTGCCGGCAGCGCTCCGGGAGGGCCTGGATGGCTTCGGCGAGCAGGGCGAGTTCCTGCCGCCGGCCCACGGTCTCCGCGACGCCGGGCGCTTCGTCGGCGAACGCCGCCGTGTCGTCGTCGGGCAGCGCGTACATGGGCACGATCTGGCGGCGGCGCAGTTCGTCGAGCGCGAGATTGCGGGCGGTGGTGAAGAGCAGCGGCTTGACCGCGTGGGCGCGCAGCGGATCACGGGCGCGGATCTGCAGCACGCGGGTGTAGGTTTCCTGCACTACGTCGTCGACGTCGCCGAGCGCGGAAAACCTGGCGCGCAGCCAGGCCCGCAGGGCCGCGTCATGCGGCTGCACTTCGGCGGCAAACCAACGGGCGTCGTCGGGCGGCGGTGTGGACATGGACAACACCTGCATTAACGAACGGCGCGGGCGTTTCCGCTAGGGGAAAATGCGCAACGGAAGCAGGAAGCCGGTCTCGGGTTCGGCGACTTCGGTGCGCGTGGGGTCTAAAAATTCGAATCATGCTGCGGAATTGCCTGCAGAAGGGTGGGGGAGCAGAGGAGAGAGATGGAATCACCATTGCCGACGTATTTGCTGATTGGAATTGTTGCTGGCTGGCTAAATCGGCAGCAGCAGGCGGTGATCGAATATCTCAAGACTGAAAATGAGATTCTCAAATCGCAGTTCCATGGCCGCAGGCCGCGACTTACCGACGACGAACGTCGGCGTTTGGCGGTAAAAGGGAAGGCACTCGGCCGGAAGGTGCTGAGCGAAATTGCGTGCGTTGTGACACCGGAAACGATCCTGGCGTGGCACCGTCGGTTGGTGGCGCTGAAGTGGACCTTTCCGCGGCACAGTGTAGGACTACCGCCGATCGCGAACGTGATTCGCGCCCTGATTCTGGAGCTGGCGCGCACGGATTCTCACTGGGGCTACACGAGCATCCAGGATCGGTTGCGTAACCTGGGACATCGGGTCAGTCGCGCGACGGTGGCCAAGGTGCTGAG
>JBBRCR010000738.1:0-2722 GCA_038204695.1 Opitutales bacterium
GTCGATGGTGCACACACCGGGTGCCGTGTCCTCAATAAGTGGAGACAGCAGAAAACCCGTGGCGAGCAGCGCGGCGCGGGCTTCGGCTTCTGCCGCGGCGTTCGGGGTGCGAATGAGAATCGCGGGACAGCGCGCCACTGCCTGCGGTGCGGTCATCCCAACCTCGACGCCGGCCGCGCGCGCGGCGGCATTCACGGCGAGGGCGAGTGATTTTTTCCTGGTGCTGTCGAACAGAGCCGCCGGTTGACCTGCGCTCGCCTCGCGCTCGGTGCGGAGCGCGGCCTGGAGGGCGAAATCGGTCAGGTGAAGGACGGCGAACATCAGGAAGACGGGGAAGACGGGGAAGACGGGGAAGACGTGGGAGACGTGGGAGACGTGGAAGACGGGGGAGACGGGGGAGACGCGGAAGATGGGAAAGACGGAAGAGATAAGACGCGGAATCCGATGTCTTCTGAGTCGGTGTTTTTCCGCGTCTCGCGTTTGCCCTCTGTGAACAAAGAGATCGACTGATTGACCGTGTTAGTGGCTGCGGAGCGCCAGCAAGTGGATGAATTGTGAGTGCGACGTGAGTTCGTGGCTGCGAGCGCCGAGCGAGTGGATGGCGTCTTCTGCGTCTTCCATGTCTTCCCAGTCTTATGTGTCTTCACCCTTCCACTCGCTGGCGCTCGCAGCCACGCTCAACCGGCGGCTGATTGGAGACGTTGACGTTGCAGGGTCGGTTTGAGTTCGGTGACCAGGACCGCTCGTTCACGGTCCAACCCGTCGATCGGTAGGGACTCATCGAGCGCGAGCCGCAGCTGCGCGCTTGGGACGCAGGCGCGCGGCGTTTCCACGACCAGCGCAAGATCCGATGGCTCCACGGCGCGTTGGAGCCGGTACCACTGAGTCGCGGGCGTGCGGCGCAAATCCGTGAGCGGCGCGCGCCGCAAATCGAGCACGACGAGCCCGAGGTTCGCGTCGCGCGTCAGCAAATCGGCGGAGTGCAGCGCCTGGGCGGTCGAGGCGCAGCGCACCCACACGAGGTGCGCGAGCAAATCATCGGAAAACGAGCCGGGGTCGAAGGAATCGGTGCTGTCGACCAGCGCGACGCGCGTCCGGCTGGCGCGGGTCGCGGCCAGGAGCTGGTTGAAAAAAAGCTGGCCGCCACAGCTCGGCGCCGAGCAGACCAGTTCGGTGATCGCGCTGAGCGGAATGCCCCCGCCCAACTCGTCAACGGCCGGGATCCCCGTGGGCAGCGTGCGACCCGCCGTGCGGGGCACGGTGGGAAAGCGCTCGGCGAGAAGATGCCGGAGCGCCGCAAGCTTTTCGGGCGCGGCCATGAAGTAACGAGTGACGGGTGGCGACGAGCAGGGAGGTGGGCACCGAGGGATGAGCCGTAGGTTGCGGATCGGCAGTGTCGAACGCGTGGCAGGAACGCTCGCTACTCGCTGCTTTAGTTTGTCGGTTAATTTGTCTGCCGGCGCAGCAGGCCGATCATCACGCCTTGGATGATGAGTTCTTCGGCCGGCAGGAGGTCCGGATAACGCGGATTTTCGGCGCGTAAAAACGCCCGGCCGCGCTGCATCAAAAAACGTTTAAGCGTTGATTCACCATCGATCAGCGCCGCCACGATGTCCTGCGGCCGCGGTTCGCGCGGCGTCAGAAACACCGTGTCGCCATCGAGGATGCTCGCATTGACCATCGAGTCGCCGCGGACGCGCAACGCAAACAACCGGGTGTTTGGCCGCACGCCGAGCGAGACGGTATCGACCGAGATGAAGCTGTCGGGTTCCTGCTCGGCCTCGACGGGCAGACCGGCGGGAATCGTGCCGTAGAGCGGGATCTCGGCGAGCGCTCCGCGGCGGGGGTGGGATTGGGGCAGGAGCCCGCGCGCCTTCCCCTCGAGCCGGCGGAGCGCACCTTTTTCGGTCAAAGCATCGACGTGGCGTTTGATGCCGAACGGACTGGCGAGCCCAAAATGCGCCTGGATTTCACGATGCGAAGGAGCGACCCCGTGCTGCCGGTGATACGCATGGATAAAATCGAGAACCTGCTGTTGCCGGTCGGTGAGGGGCTCGCTCATAGTGTTCAAGTGAACACGTTTGATTTGAAATGCAAACGTGAACATCAGCGATTTGGCAAAGGGCGTCGGCCGTGAAGGTTCGCGGTGGGTTCGTCGGAAGGGCGACTTTCCAGTCGCCCAGGACCGATAGGGCAACAGGCTCCGGCCATGCGTGTTTGCTGGCGTTGCTCACCGCGTCCCTCTCCTTCTCCCATCCGTCCATTCATGAGCCCATTTTCCGTTGCCGTCGGTTTTTTCGCTGTGTTCGCGTTTTCTACCGCCGCCCTGGCAACCGACGTCATGTCGGCTGGCGCGAAGGGCGACGGGCATGCAGACGACACCGCGTCGATTCAGAAGGCGGTGCGCGCCGGCGGCAGCGTGCATTTTCCGCGCGGCGTGTATCGGTTGACGCGGACCGTGACGATCGATCTCGAGCAGACGGGATTTATTGCGCTGACGGCGGACGGCACCGCGCGGATCGTGATGGCCGGCCCCGGTCCGGCCTTCGAATTTATCGGGACCCACGGCGGTTCCGCGGCGCCCGAGCAGTTCAAGCCGAACGTATGGGAGCGGCAGCGCACGCCACGGGTCGACGGGCTGGAGATCATCGGTGGGCACGCGGAGGCCGATGGCATTGCGGCGAAAGGGACGATGCAGATCACCATTACCAACGTCGTGGTG
>JBBRCR010000739.1:0-2685 GCA_038204695.1 Opitutales bacterium
CGCCGGTGGTGGCGTGGTCGTGCGCGGCGGCAACGTGCGCAACATCCACATCGGAAATTGCGACATCGAGAGCAACATGGCGGCGGATGCGCCGCCGACGGCGAACATCCTGCTCGACTCGACCGGGGGCAGCGTCGGTGAAGTGGCGATTACCGGCTGTACCATTCAGCACAGCGAGAAGGGCCCGAATTCCACCAACATTCGCGTGCTGGGCCGGGGCGAAAACCCCGCGACCGCGCGGACGCCGGCCACACCCACGAACGAAGGTCACATCACGATCACCGGCAATGTGCTGAGCGACGTACAGGTGAACATCGACCTGCAGCACGTGCGCGGAGTCACCATCACGGGCAACACGTTCTGGATGGGATTCCAGCATGACATACGCGTCGAGGACTCGACCAATGTCGTGGTCGGTCCGAACAACCTCGACCGCAATCCGCGCTACGAAAGCCAGGCCCGGGCGGCGCGGGGCGGGGTGGTGTTTCGCCGCTCGCAGGATTGCACCGTCACGGGCCTGCAGGTCAGTGGTGTGCGCGGACACCCGAGTGCGGTGCGGTTGGAGGAATGTGGGCGCTTCAATGTATCCAATCTCTCAATTCTCGATTGCGACGGCATCGGGCTCGAGTTGGAAAACACCAGTCTGACGCGGATCGGCGGCTGTGTCATTCGCGACGATCGCGCCGGGCCGAACCCGGCGCCCGCGTTGCGCGTGACGGGTGGTAGCGGAAACAGCGTTAGCGGCAATGTGCTCGATCGCCGGCTGGAAATCGCGGCGGGTTCCGGGAGCACGCGGGACAACGAGGTCGTCGCGCGGAGTGGCGACCCCGCCGCCTCTACGCGGCCGAAGGCGCTGCCGCGATAACTCCGTCGCGCCGAGCGACGTCGGCTGTGGCGGCGAGCGCTAGCGAGAGGATGGACGAGTCGATAATTTCTCGCAATGGGCGGACCGTGTCCGGTGTGGCATGGGCGTCCCGCCCATGAAATCCTGTTCATGATAATACTACCGGCGCACCGCGCCTTTATACAGCACACTAACACGGCACGAATATAGCATGCCGTCGCGAAAACGGCGCTAAAGCGCCGGCCGATCTGAATTCACGGGCGGGACGCCCGTGCCACGCCGGGCACCGCATGCCTGCTCCATTGAATTGGCGCGGAAATCCCGCCCTCCTCCGTGGCTGCGAGCGCCAGCGAGTGGATTCGACGGCTGCATCACAGACTCGATCACGCCGCGCAAACTCACCGGCCGTTCTCGATTCGTATCACCAATGAGCGTGAGAACGCCGGCAGACGCACGTCGGTTCCCGCCAACTTCGCATCGGACCATTCGTTCTTCCACGGATCGAAGAACTTGATTGCGGCGATCCTTCTGCCGCCGGCGAGCGCGCTGCCCTCGAGCGTCACGCCTTCGACCGGCTGCGGCGCACGACCCTGCGCGAGTTCCGTCTGCCACGTGTTTCCGGCATCGCGGCACCAGACGAGAGTGGTGCGTTCGCCGCGCAACACGTGGATGCGCAAGCGGGGATGCGACAGCTGGAGGGGGGTGAATTTCTCGGCAACTGGATCGATGCCGCGCAGCACCGCGGCGAAACGAGCGAATTGAGGCCAGAGCCGGTTCTTGCTGACGTAGACATCCCAGTGCCAGGACTGGCCGGCACCGGCAGCGCCGGCGAAGAATGGCGCGAACAACACGTCGTGGAGGAGCATGCCGGCGGTGTCCTGCGCGTAGAGCTTGAAGGGACCGATGTGGCTCGGTTCGACCGCGCCGCTTTCCGCCAGCAGCACGGGTCGGCCTGGCTCCGCCTGGCTTTCGCTTCGTCATAACGGCCGCTGCGCTCGTGCTCCAGGTCCCAGAAGGGAGAACTCAGCCAGACGCGGAAAAATTTCCGCCGTTGGCCGCGAGTTGCTGCATCCATTCGTCCATCCGCGCGAGCCCCTCGGCCTCGGATGCCACTGGCGGCGCGATCAGGTTGAGTCCAATCGACACGAATGGACGGCCGTCCGAGAATTCAAAATACCGCGAGTCGCGCGGGCTGACCCGGACGAATGGCTCAACCGCAGGGAGTGCTGACGCGACCGTGGCCCCGAAAGTGCCGGCCAGAATGAACACAACGGTGAGGCGGAGCCAACGCATCGAAAACGTCATCGTGCGATCAGTGCACGCCACAACGCCCGGCGCGTAAAACCGAAAACACATCACTCAAGCTCGCGAGCGAGTTTGCGGTAGCGCCAGTCGCCGACTGGCGTGTTGTTCGAATCCGGCGCTGGGTGGTTCTTGCACGCTGCACGTTTTTCGCGCGGTGCCGGCCGGTCGGTACAAGATTACCGATTACATTCGAATCACGAAGAGTGGCGTTGTCTTGCGCGGAGCAGGCGCCGCGCAGACGGTTTTCTGGTTCCCGCGCGGACTGGACGAGGTTCATCCGCGGCCGGGCCGCACGAGCACGGGTTCGCCCGCGAGCGGATATTCTTTCGACGGCGCTTTTGTCAGCATTCAGGGCGATTACGGCGCGAAGCGGCTCGCCCTGCGCTTGCCCCACGAATTCGCTACCGCGTATGGCGTCACGCCAAGGGCGCGGTTGACGGGAAGGGCGACTTTCCAGTCGCCCGAGACCGGTCGACCGAACGTACTTCGGCGGCTGGAAAGCCGCCGCTCCGGCAAATGCCGACGTGCTTGGCAGG
>JBBRCR010000740.1:0-2677 GCA_038204695.1 Opitutales bacterium
CGGGCCCGGGTGGGGCGGCGGTGGTGGCAGCAATGGCGGGAATGGTTTTACCGGAGGCGGCTGGGGTTTGGACTGGTCAGGCTGCTTCGCGGCGGGCACGCCCATCACCCTGGCTGATGGCAGCACGCGACTGATTGAAAGCTTGGCCGAGGGAAACCTACTATTGGCAGGCCTTTCCGGCCGGAAAGACGCGGTCGCGCAAGTCGTGCGCCTCGAATCCGATCATCTGCGCGAACTGACCTTCCGCGGGCGGCAGACACCGGATGCTCCGGCGGCGACGCTGCGCCTCACGCACGATCACCGGGTGTGGGTCGACGGGCGCGGCTGGGTTTTTGCTGGTGACGTGAAACGCGGCGATTGGCTGCACGGCGTCGATGGCCAGCTGCACGAGGTGACGGGCAATGAGCGGTTGCCCGGCCGCCACGAGGTTTACGGGCTGCACATGACCAAGGACAAAGTGGTCTACGCGGGCGGTGTGCTGGCCGAGGATCAATGCTTCAAGCCTGCCGGCGGATTGGAACTGACCCCGCAGCAGGGAGGAGCCCGATGAAACCGCTGCTTTCCATCACCTGTGGTCTTACGGCGCACCGTTCGTTCGGGTGGGTCCGGTTGGCGGCGGCAGGTCTGGTGGCATTCGCGTTCGCATTGCTCGCGCCGGCCCAACAGCAATTCCAGGGCGTCTGCGCAAACGTCAAGATCGAGATTCAGCAGGAACTCGCGTTCGAGCGCGTCGGCTTCGAGGCGACGCTCGAGATCACCAACAACGTGGGTGGGGATCCGATTACGGATTTCAGCGCGCGACTTACGTTTGTAGACCCCAACGATCTTGTGAACGGGCTGCCGCGCGATGTCAGTGACCGCTTCTTTGTGCAGCGTCCGCGGCTCACGGACGTGAATGCGACCGACGGCACCGGTGTGATCGGCCCGACGAAGACCGGCATCATCAAATGGTTTATCATCCCAAAGTCGGGCGCGGGTGGGGCGCTCCCCCAAGGCACGCAGTATGAGGTCGGCGTGAGCATGAGCGCGAAAATGGCCGGGGTCGAAATACCCCGGGACATCTTCTTCGCCATTCCCGACACGATCACGGTCCGGCCCGAGCCGGAGCTCGAGATTCGCTACTTCCAGCCGCGTGACGTGCAGGGCGACGATCCGTTTACGCCGGAAGTCGAGAGCCCGATTCCCTTCACCCTCGGCGTCCTCGTAAAGAACGCCGGCTACGGCACCGCCAAGAACGTGCGGATCAATTCGCAACAGCCGAAAATCGTCGAGAACAAGGCCGGGCTGATCCTAATCGCGCGTTTGCTTGGCGTGCGGGTTCAGGATTCCGCGCTGAGCGAGTCGAGTCTGCTCGTTGACTTGGGCGATGTGCTGCCGGGCGAAAGTCGCAAGGGCGCGTGGGACATGATTACATCGCTCTCGGGCGAATTCGTGGAGTTCAAGGCGTCGTACACGCATCGCGACGATCTCGGCGGACTCGAGACCTCGTTGATCAAGAAACTCGAGGCGCACTTCATCGCGCACGAGGTCCTGAACGACGATCCGGGCCGCGACAAGATTCTCGACTTTCTCGCGGATACCGACCGCGACGCCCTGCAACTTCCCGACACGCTGTTCGAGAGCCAGGGGCAAATCGTGCCCGTCAACACCGAGGTGGACGCGAGTGTGACGACCCCGCTGGCCGGGCGCGTGTTTGTGATGACGGTCAACCGTCAGTTCGAGGGTTGGGGATACGTTCGGCTGACGGATCCCGGCCAGGCCAAGCTGGCGATCGCGTCGGTGGTGCGCAGTGACGGCAAGGTAATCAACCTGCGCAACATCTGGACGAACATCCGCTACCGGCCGGGTGACAATCTCAAGCTCACCTACCTCAATCTGTTCGACCGCGTGATCGGTCCAGCCACGTACACCTACACCGTCACATATGCGGTGCCGCCGGCTGACACGCAACCGCCGGTCACGCGGCTGCGTTTTTCCGGGCAGGCGACCCAAAGTGGCGGCAACTATTATGTGACGCGTGACACGGAGCTGTACTTCACGTCCGAGGATGCAAGCCCGGTCAGCATCGTCTACATGCTCGAGACGGACGCTGATTTCCGGCCGGCCATTCCGTTCAAGATCACCGTTCCCGGGACGCATCTCGTCCGCTTCCGCGCCACCGACAGTGCCGGCAACGTGGAGGCAACCCAGACCGTCGCGGTGATCCTCGAGGGGCAGGGCCCGACGTTTGGCGGGATCGATGCGCGCTCGGAGTCGCTCACGCTGACGGGCGACACCCTTTCATTCCGGTCGTCGCGGATCGACCTGGGCATTCCCGTCGCGACTTCGAATGTGGCCGTGAATGCCGAAGTCGACGTGTTCCGCGGCATCCGTGTGTGGCCGACGCTGGCGGGCATTCCGGTTTCGCCGACGCCGGCGACCACGACGGCCCTGGCGGTCGGCGGCACGAATGTCGACTTCTACCAATACCGCCTGAATGGCGGCGCGTGGAGCGCCGAGCGCACGGTCGCCACGCCGCTGTCGCTTTCCGGACTCTCCGGCATCGTGGTGGTGGACGTGCTGGCGCGGGCGCAAAATGGGTCGTATCCGCCCGTCGGTGACGCGTTGACGGCCACATGGGTGGTCGACGCCGGGGCCGCCGCGTTTGTTCTTTCCGGCCTGCCGCCAGTCCCGACCC
>JBBRCR010000741.1:0-2664 GCA_038204695.1 Opitutales bacterium
GGCCAGCGCCTGGCCGTAGCTCAGGTGCTCCCAGTCGCCGGTGCTGCCGTCGGCCTGGCGAGTCCGGCGCGCCAGAAAGCTGCGCTCCGGCACGGTTTGTGCCCAGTGAAGAAAGCGGTCCGTGATGCGCGCCGCATAGTCGCCCAGGCCAACGGGCACAATCCGCAGCGGGCGGATCTGCCGGTCTATCTGCCGGGCAACGGTGCGCTGCTCGCGGCGGTGGCCATGATGGCGGCGGGCTGGGACGGCGCGCCGACGATGGATGCGCCGGGATTTCCGAAAGACGGCACCTGGGTGGTGCGCAGCGAGGGGCTGAAGCCGTTGCCGTGAGCGGATGCGACTGAGACAAGATTTCCTATGAAAACGATCCAATGGGTGAGGAGTTCGGCAGTCGCGGGATTGGCTCTGGCAGCGGCGGTGTGGCCGCTGCGCGCAGACGGGCCGTTTCGCAATCGCGACAACAAGAATGCGGCGAAGGATTCGGCGGAGGGGACCTATCCCGTGCCGTATCAGTTACCCACGGTCGCGGAAGTGACGGAAGCGCTGACGCGCGTGCGCGACTATCTCGAGGCGGCGGCGCCGCTGCGGATCATCGACAGCAAGACCGGGAAGGAGATCACGGATTTTTCCACGCCGGTCGAAACGGCCGTGACGGACCGCGGCGAGGCGGAGTTTGGGCCGCTGGTCTACGAAATGGGTGTCGTGCACTCGGCGATGTTGCGGGCGGCGGCGGTGACGGGAGACGCGAAATTTTCCGACTACACGAAGAGGCACCTGCAGTTCATCGCGGACAAGCTGCCGTATTTCCGCGCGGGCGCGGCGAAGTTCGGCACGGACAAGAACGGGTTCCGCTCGGTGTTGGAGCCGCGGGCGCTGGACGACAGCGGCTCGATGTGCGCGGCGCTGATTCGCGCGCGGGTGGCGAAGGTCGGCCCGGACTTGAAGCCGGTGATCGACACCTGGAGCGAATGGATCGGGAAGAAACAATTCAGGTTGAGTGACGGAACCTTTGCGCGGCAACGGCCGCAGGCGGTTTCGCTGTGGGCGGACGACGCCTACATGGGGATTCCGGCGTTGGCGGAAATGGGGCGGCTGACGGGTGAGCGCGCGTGGTTCGACGATGCGGTGAAGAACGTCGAGACGATGTCGGCGCGGTTGTTTAACAAAGAAAAAGGGCTCTATGCGCACGGCTGGAGCGGGAGCAATCAGGACGCGCCGCGGTTTTATTGGGGCCGGGCGACGGGCTGGATCGTGGTGGCGATGTGCGATCTGCTCGACGTGTTGCCGAAAGAGCATCCGGGCTACCCGAAGGTGATGGCGCAGGTGCGCGCGACGTTGAAAGGGGTGGCGGAGTATCAGTCGGGTTCGGGTTTCTGGCACCAGATGATCGACCGCAACGACTCGTATCCCGAAACGTCGGCGACGGCGATGTTCACGTATGGGATCGCGCACGCGGTGAACGAAGGGTGGCTGCCGGCGACGACCTACGGCTCGATCGCGCAGGCGGGCTGGGTGGCGCTCGGCACGAAGATCAATGCGAAGGGCCAGATCGAAGGCACCTGCGTGGGCACGACCTACGCGAGCGACCAGATTTATTACTATAACCGGCCGACGAGCGTGAAGGCGTTGCACGGCTACGGGACGACGATGCTCGCGGGGGTGGAGATGCTCCGGATGCTCCAGAACCCGGCGTTCAAAATCGATTACAAGCTGCGGACGTATCACTACGTGCCGAAGGACGGCGGGGCGACGAGCTATCGCGAGCATTTGTGAGCGGGGGCGGGCCGCTCGCCCGTGCTCGCCGCCACGGGGCGGGGCGGGCGGACGGTTCAGGCGGCGGCGGGCGGCGCGGTTTCGCGCGGTCGAATCAGAAGCACAACTACGGCGGAGATCACGCAGGCGCCGGCGAAGACGCCGAAGATGAGGTTGAGCGGGACATGGCGGTCGCGCATGGCGCCGAAGCCCCAGTCGGCGAAACCGCCGCAGGTGATGCCGATCATGTTGAGAAAGCCGTAGCCGGTGGCGCGGAGTTCGGGGCGCACGATCTGGCAGAGGATGGGCATGTTGTTGCAGTCGAAAAATCCCCAGCCGAGGCCGAAGAGCATGAGGAAGCCGATGGCGATCCCGAGCGTGCCGGCGTTGCCGACGCCGAAGAGCGCGGGGATGAGGCAGCACATGCCGAGAGCGCTGACGTAGATGCGGCCGCGGATGTTTTTGCGCATCCAGCGGTCGGCCAGCCAGCCGCCGACCATGGCGCCGACGAGCGAAGCGAGATTTACGAAGAGCGTGGCGGAGACGCCGGCCTTGCCCTGGCCGATGGCGAACTGGTGTTTCAGGATCGCGGGCATCCAGTCTTTCACGACCCAGCCGGCGAGACCGGGGAGCGTGAAGTAAATCACGAGGAGGAGGAAGTAACGGTTGCGGAAGAGTTCGCCGGTGGCGGAGGCGACGGAGGTTGTGACGGGAGCGACCGCGGGGGCGGCGGGATGGCGGAGGAGGAAGAAAAGCGGGACGGCGTAGCTCACGCCGACGACGCCGGCGACGGAGAAGGCGAGGCGCCAGCCGAGGTCGGGGTTGTCGGCGACGTAGCCGCTGAAGCCGCCGATGATCACACCGACGTAGATCGCCATCTGGTGAAAACCGACGGCGCGCGAGCGGGTGGGG
>JBBRCR010000742.1:0-2662 GCA_038204695.1 Opitutales bacterium
GAGGAATCGGTCCACATGCCGTTCATCATACGCTGGCCCGGCGTGGTGAAGCCTGGCACGCGCTTCACGCCCTTCATTCAGAACATCGATTACGGGGCCACCTTCGCGGAGCTCGCCGGCGGCAGGGCGCCGGCCGGACTCCACGGGCGCTCGTTTGTGCCCGTGCTGCGCGGGCAGACGCCGGCAGACTGGCGCCGCAGTATATACTATCATTACTACGATCCCGGCCATGGGGTGGCGAAACACTATGGTGTTCGAACCGAACGGTTCACGCTGGCGCACTTTTACACGACGGATGAGTGGGAGCTTTTCGACAACGAGAAGGACCCGCACCAACTGCGCAGCGTTTATAGCGACCCCGAATACGCGCAGCAGCTGGCCGGTTTGAAAACGGAGCTCGCCCGATTGCGTCGCGAGTACGCGGATACGGAAGCCCCTGCCGCGGCCGCGTTGAAGGGAGCCGCCGACCGCCAGGGAAAACGGAAGGGGAAGTGAGGCCAGCGGACAGACTCGCCCGCCACGCATGTGCGCGATTCGCTTCGCGTGGCTGCGGAATCCTGCCGCGGATTGAGCTTGGCCAATTTCAAACTCGGTGGTGACCGGAAGGCCAAAGGCCCGTTTCATTCCAGCCTGGCCAACGGCCGGGCCAACGGGCCAGGATTCCATTGGAAGAAAATCCCAGGGCTGAAAGCCCGATTTATTCGTACCGCGATCGCTCGCCCCCGTCCGATCGCCCCTGAGCGATTTCGGTCCCTGGCGCGGCCGCAGGCAGACGGACCGTAAACACCGCGCCTCCACCCGCGCGCTCACCTGCTGTAATCGTGCCGCCATGGGCATCAACCACGGTCTTGGCGATGCTCAACCCCAGCCCGGCGCCCTCTTTGGATGAGCTGCCACGAACGAAGCGATCGAATATCCGCGCCCGCAACTCCGGCGGAATCGATTCGCCGCTGTTCTCGACCGATAGAACCGCCTGCCCGCCCTCGACGCGTAGCGCCACCGTCACTTCGCCGCCGGGGCGGTTGTACTTGATCGCGTTATCGAGAAGATTGAGGACGAGCTGCCGCAAACGCGAAGCATCACCATCGACCCACACCGCCTCGCTTCCCGCGAAGGCTACGCGAATTGCCTTACTGGCGGCCACGAGTGCCGCATCCGCCGTGGCGGACCGCACCAAATCGTCGAGCCGCGCCGGTTGCCGCGCGATGATCGGCAGCCCGGCATCCGCTTTGGCGAGCAATCCCAACGCATCGACCAACGCCGCCAGACGCCGCACCTCTTCCAGCTGGCTTTCCCATACTTCGCGTTGGGCAGGCGCCAATGCGGGTTGCGCGAGCGCCGTCTCCGCCTGGGCGGATAGAATCGTGAGCGGGGTTTTCAACTCGTGCGCGGCATGGAGCGTGAAGTCGCGCACACTGCGCAACCCGGTATCCACGCGGCCCAGCATCGCATTGAACGCATCCGCCAGCCGATCGAACTCATCCCCGCGTCCACTCCGTGGAATGCGTTCAGCCAGATTACCGGCATGCACGCACGCCGCTTTTGCCGTGAGCGTCATCAGCGGTTGCAACGCCCGCCGCACCAGCCACGAACCGCCCACCACCAGCACGAGCGCCGTGGGAACGCCGTAAAACACGAGCACATCGGCGATCTTTTCCTGGGGTGGCTCGAGCTCCACGCCACCGCTGTGGGCACGCTCCACCACCAGCTCGTAGTACAGCACCCCACCCATCAGCAGCAGCGAGCCGAACACGATGCCGGCATACCAGAGCGTAAGACGCGTGCGGATACTCATGATCAGGCGTGCAGCGCGTACCCTTCGGCGAAGACGGTGTGGATCAACTTTTGCGGGAACGGCGCGTCGACCTTTTCCCGGAGCCGAAGAATGGCCACGTGGACGACATTGCTCCCCGGATCGTAACCCGGCGCATAACCCCAGACATGTTCGTGCAACTCGTCGCGCGTGCACGTGCGGCCGCGCGCCCGCAGCAGATACTCGAGCAGACGGAATTCACGCGCGGTGAGATCCAGAGGCGTGTCACCGCGACGCGCCCCTCGCTTCAGCAGGTCGAGTGAAAGATCGGCCACCCCAAGCCGCGCGGCCTCGAGCGGAATCCCCCGCCGGGCGAGCGCTCGCACCCGCGCGACGACCTCGGCGAGCACAAAAGGCTTCGGCAGATAATCGTCGGCTCCCGCATCCAGTCCGTGGATACGATCGTCGACGTCGCCGCGGGCCGACAGCAACAGGACCGGGGTGGTGCGATGGCGCGCGCGCAATTCCCGAAGCACATCGAGGCCGTCGCGAACCGGCAGGCCGATGTCGAGCACGAGGGCGTCGAACGGCGTCTCGAGGGCGAGCCGCAACCCGGATTCGCCATCGCCGGCAATGACGACCTCGGCCGCCGCGCGCTCCAGGGCCGCGGCGAGGGCACGCGCAATCTTGAGGTGATCTTCAACCACGAGCACGCGCATGGGGGTGAGCCTGGGCGACGGCGTCTCTCCCGTCAAACCGCGCCACCCAAGGCCTGCGCTGGCCCCACAATTCTTGCCAAGCACGTCGGCATTCGCACCGGAGCGGCGGCTTTCCTGCCGCCGAAGTACGTTCGGTCGACCGGTCTCGGGCGACTGGAAAGTCGCCCTTCCGGTCAACCGCGCCCTTGGC
>JBBRCR010000743.1:0-2616 GCA_038204695.1 Opitutales bacterium
GATTAATCTTCGCCACGTGCGAGGATAGCGTTGGAAAGGAATAATGGTGCAGGTCGCCGCGCAGGGTGGCGATTCGCCCCTGGCACTCGATTTTTTCGTGCACGAACTCGTCTCCGCCCCAGCGGGCGCGATCACGGTGGAACAGCCGCAGGCTGTAATCCGGATACCAGTCGCCATGCCGGATCCAGCGGTCGATAAACCACACCTTGCGAGGAAACCGCGCGCCGGCGAAGTTATCGCGGTCGGGCCGCATCATGAACGCGGCCAGGTCGTCGCGCAGCCGCGGCAAAACCTCTTCGTCGGCATCGAGCGAGAGAATCCAGGGGTGCGCTGCAAAGGCCACTGCGGCGTTCTTGGTGTCGCGATACCCGCGCCAAGGAAGGTGGTGAACGCGCGCGCCGGCCGCCAACGCAATCGCTTCGCTCGCATCGGTGGTGTCGTTGAGGACCACGACGATTTCGGCGACCCATCCAGTCACGCTCGCGAGGCAACGCGGCAGGTTGTGCGCCTCGTTCCGGGCGATGATGACAACCGAGAGCGCGAGCGGAGCTGGCGAAAAAGAAACCACGGATGAATACATCAATGGGCGCTAATGCCCGGGGCCGGAAGCGAAATGTAGGCGACACCCGCACCCGCGTCTGGGGAGCCTTCGAGCCGCTGGCGCGCCTACACTTTGCCGAAGAGCGAGCGCGGGATCTGATAAACGTATCCACACGATCGCCACGCGCGCACCAGTGCTTTCTGCGCTTCGCCGCGGCGCAGAAGGAGCACGTTCAGTAGCGCGAACACGCTGAATCCGGCCGCTTTCGCCAGGTTGGCGAAGAGGCGGCCCGCAAGATACCCCGTCGCGCCGGGCTGGCCCGCGCGATCGATGACACGCGATCGGGCGGAGTCGAACGCATGGCGCGAGGCATATCGAAATGTCGTCCGGCTCGCCGGCATCTGATGCTGCACCGCGCCCTTCGGCGAAAACCAGACTTCCAGCCCCGCCGCGCGGACCCGCCGGATCATCTCGCTGTCGCCTCCGGAGAAATAATTGCCCGCCGCGCGATCCAGGTCCGTGTGGAAAAGTCCGAGTTGATCGAAAACCCATTTGGGAAACGCGAGGTTTGCGCCCATCGGCAAATGCTTCGGCTCCAGCGGCCCGATGTCCGCGCGGAACGCGAGTGGCGCATGCCATTCCCGGACCCACTCGGGCAGTCCGTCCGGGAAAACGGGAATCACCTCACCGCCCACGGCCCCGATGTGCCGCTCATGATCAGCGAGCAGCGGTACCGCCATCTGCGCCAGCCAGTCCGGCTGGACGAGGATATCGTCATCACCGAACACGATGAGTTCGCCCCTGGCCTCAGCCACGGCGCGGTTGCGCGCATGGTCGAGCCCCTGCCGGGGTTCATGGATGTATCGAGGTTGTGGATGCTGACCGGCAAACTCCGCCACGACGGCCCGCGTGTGATCGGTGGAATTGTTATCGATCACCAGCACCTCGAAGTGATCCCGCGGGAATTGCTGCGCCATGATCCCGGCGAGGGTCTGACGCAGAAAGTCCGCGCGGTTGTACGTGGGAATTGCGACCGTGACTTTGATGGTATTGGCTCCGCCCGAACCCGGAGCTCCTCGCGAGGGTGCGACCTGCCGGGTTGAGCTCGGATGCCCCACACTTCCCGGATGGGCCGTCATTTCAAGCCGAAGGATTATTTGCTTCACTATTTCAGGTTTTAGCGCAGCGAAAACCCATGGCGTTCAAACACTGGCCGTTGGTCCGTGACGTGCGGTTTGCCCAAAAGTGCGGCCGTTATTTGCGCGGGGCCCGCAAACGCCGGCCGGATTTGAACTGGTCCGGGTTTCACCGGGTTGCGCGGCACTTCAAACAGGATGACATGGGCAGTTTTCCGGAGCGCGGATATCTGTTCCAAATCGCGAGTGATCTGCCCGCGAACGCCCAGGTCGTGGAAGTGGGATCGTGGATGGGCGCTTCAACCTGCTTTATCGCGGGCGGACTGAAGGGTGCGGGTGCGAGGATTCTGGCGGTCGACAATTTTCAGGGGCTGTCGACGTGTGGCGAGGACGCCGCGTGGTATGGCCGGCATTTCCGAAAACTCGGCGCGAACAGCACGCTGGAGATTTTTCGGCAGAACTTCGCGACGCTGGGGTTCACCGGGCGCAGTGAGCCGGTGGTGAGCGATTCGCTCGGCGCCGCCCGGAAGCTGGCCGCCCGGCGGGGCACGATCGACTTTGTGTTCATCGACGGCGATCACTCCTACGAGGCTTGCACGGCCGACATCGAGGCTTGGACGCCGTTCGTGAAACGCGGCGGCGTGATTGCCTTTCACGATTTCGGCAGCCGGGCGGACGGCGTGACTCGTGCGATCTTCGAAGCGATCAAGGCGGGACGCTTCGCCGGGATCGTTGGCGTCGCCGGGACGATTATCGCGTTTCGAATGTAGTTCCGATCCGAATTCCCAATTGCCGGAGCCTAGCCCTGCGCTTGCCCCACAATTCTTGCCAAGCACGTCGGCATTCGCACCGGAGCGGCGGCTTTCCTGCCGCCGAAGTACGTTCGGTCGACCGGTCTCGGGCGACTGGAAAGTCGCCCTTCCGGTCAACCGCGCCCTT
>JBBRCR010000744.1:0-2602 GCA_038204695.1 Opitutales bacterium
GCTCCCGCTACGGCTGAACGTGCGCGGCTCGGAGGACAGGTTCAGCGACCTGAACATCAAACCCCCGGAGCTCGCGGGCGCCTCCGCGGTCGCCGGGCTGGTCGTGCTGCCGATTGCCGACGGCGCAAAGTTGGCGAGCAACTGGCTGGCGAAGGCGTTGACGCCCGCGGCGTCCGTCTTCGGCGGTTTGCGGGCAACGATGTTCGCCAGACTGGGCGACGCGGCGAACTTCGTGGCGAGCGAATTGTTGTTGAGCAGGGTGCCGAGTCGGAACACATCGGTCCGCGCCTTCAGGAATCCGGCGTCGACCAGCTCGTCGGCTTCGTCGGCCCTGGCCGCGAAGTGCGCGATGAGCTCCTCGATTTTCGCGGTGCCCACCCTCGCCTCTTCGGCGGTCTGCACCTCGACCTGTTTCTTGATGTACGCGAGCAGCTCGCGCCGGAGTTCGTTTTTCTCAGGCTCCGACAGTGTCGTCTCGGGGTTCGTATCCGTGGCGTTGGTACTGAACGTCGCCAGCCACGCGGGCGGCGTGGCCGGTTGAAACGCCGCGGCGGTTTGCGCCGTGGTGAGTCCGCAGGCGGTGAAGAGCGACTTGAACTCGTCAATGTCCTCGGTGGTGAATTTTTTCAGGAACTTGCCGCCGCTCGCACGGAGCTCCGCGAGGATCTGGCTGCTGTAGGCGAGCGTGCTGCCCGCGCCGGCCCGGTTCACCCCATACTGCAAGCCCTCGCCGGGCGGGGCGCCGATCGGCGCCTCCGGCGTTTCCAGGCGTTTCGGATCCGGATCGGAGGCCCGCAACGGATAAGGCGTGATCTGACCGTCCGCGGAGAGCTCGAGCGCCTGACGGCGGTTCGCGAGATCATAGCGGCGCGCGAGCCAGTCGCCGCGCGCCTGACGGTATTGCGCGATATGTTGATCAAACTTGGGATCGATGACCTCGATCGTCAGCAGCTCGGGATCAAACCATTGCTGCGAAACGGGCAGGAGCAGGCGGACCGCATCAAGGTGGCTCAGGTCGTAAGGCTGGAGCGAAAGCGTGTCGGCGATGAGTGCGTCGAGCTGCTCGAGCGGGATGACGCTGACATCGATCGTGTATCCATTGGGAAAGAAACGCTGGGTGAGCCGCCACTTCGGCGGAGTCGCGCCGCTGGCCGGCTGCCGCGCGAAGGTGAGGTACGCCTTGGGCAGAAGTCCCATCGGCGGCAGAAACTGCCCGATGGCGGTGGCCGGAAGCGGAGCGGTGAGCTGGCTCACCTGCGCGCAAAATTGATCGAACCGCGCGGTCCAGACGCGGGCGTCGAAGCCCGGTCGCATCAGCACGCGCTGCCGTGGCCTTCCCGCGCGCCGGACGACTGCGTGCCGGTCGAGCCATGCCGGTGCCAGCGTATTGTCGAACCCAATCACCGCGAGCGGCACGCCGACTTCATGCCACGGAATCGCGACGCCGGCCGTTTCGCGGTTGAAGATCGACCAGGCCACCCGGTTTTGCCAGAGCGGCCCCGGCGGCTCGTCCCATGGAATGGGATACAGAATGAGCCGCGCGGCGTCGGTCGAGGTTGTCTTGTAGTAGACTTCGTCCTCGGGCACGCGCGGGCACGGGCTGAAGTCCGTGCCGTCGTCCTCGTGCTGCGCCGCCAGCGGCAGATCCGCATCCTCGGCGTAGCCAGCCTGGAGGAGCAGCACGGCCGCGTAAGCCGAAGTGGGCGCATCGTCCATGATCCCCAGCGGAAGCTCGGAAACTTGCTGGAGAGTGGGATCGTATAGCCTGAGGTCCTCGTAGTTCACCTCGACCGTGCGATCCAACACGAGGTCGGTGCCGGCCGCAGTGAGGGCTTGGCCGGGTGAGACCTGAAACTCGATGCCGCCGGCAACATAACGCCAGTTGACCTCGAGCCCATCGACCACGCCGGAGGTGACGGCGCGGCCGCGAAGCGCGAGTCGTTGCACGCGCACGGCCTGCTCGAGTTCGAGGGCGGCGTCGGTGAGATGCCGGCCGGGAAAAAAATGCAACCGGCTGAGCCGCGGAGTCTGCTCCACGAAGGGCGCGATGCGCGGGTAGATGTCCGCGATTTTCTCGCCCGAAAACGCATCTGGGATGGCGCCGAGTTTCATGTGTTCACCTTTTTCAGGAAGCGATCAATCGCGTCACTGACCGATTGCGCGCGGCCGGTGGAGGCGTGCTTCTCGACGCTCTCCATCAGTTTTTCGAACTCAGGATGCTTCGCGTGCTTGAGCCCGATCTCGGCGAGTTCGCCGATGCGGTGCGTGCGGCCAAGCACGTGGCGAAGCCGTTTTTCGGTGAGCAGCTTGGGATGGCGGCGGGCGGCGATCTCGAGCCCGCGAATGACATCGGTGCGCACGAAGCGTTTGGCCACCTCGGCGACGATCTCGGGCGTGAGAACCTTCAGGTTGGCGTCCTTCTGGATCTGCTCGAAGTTTTCCTCGGGGCTCTCGGAAATGGCGGGAAGCGAGCGCTCGATGGCCGTGAACACCGCCTGTTGCAGCAACGGGTTTTTGGCCACCATCGAATTCGTCAGCACCCGGGTGAGCGCCGCATGAGTCGGGGCGTCGGAGATCGCGCGGAGAAAAGCGAACCGGCCCC
>JBBRCR010000745.1:0-2554 GCA_038204695.1 Opitutales bacterium
CCTCCCCGACCACACCAGACAATCCCTTCACGGTCGATTTTTCCGCCACCGTGACCGGCCCGGATGGAAAGACGTTCACGCTGCCGGGTTTCTTCGACGGTGATGGCACGTGGAAGGTCCGCGTCGCGCCGAACCTCGAGGGCGCGTGGTCGCTCGTGACAAAATCCGCGGTGCCGGCATTGAACGGCCGCAAGGCAGCGTTCACCTGCGCGCCGAACTCGAACCCGAAAATCCACGGCGTGCTGCGGGTGGACCCGGCCCACCCGCATCACTTCATCTTCGAGGACGGCGCGCGGTTTTTCATGCAAGGCTACGAATACGACTGGCTCTGGGCGCTCGATCACGACAACCCCGCGCTGCCGACGGTGAACCGGACGCTCGATCTGATCGGCCGCCACGGGTTCAACTACGTCATCCTTAACACCTACGCCCACGACACCAACTGGCGGAAGGGGAAGACCGGGCCGGACGATTATGGTCCGCCGCCGCTCTATCCGTGGGCAGGCAGCAACGACGCGCCCGATCAGGCGCGGATGAATCTCGCCTACTGGCAGCATTACGACCGCGTGCTGACGGCGCTGCTGGAGCGGGGCATGCAGGCCCACCTTTTCCTCAAGGTTTACAACAAGGCCGTGAACTGGCCCGCGCCGGGCAGCGCCGAGGAACAGCTCTTCTTCCGCTGGCTGCTGGCCCGCTATGCCGCCTACCCGAATGTTATCTGGGATTTTTCCAAGGAGGCGCATAACGAGAAGAGTCTCGCGGCCAAGCAGGGCCGGCTGGAGTGGCTGCGCGCCAACGATCCCTACCACCACCTGCGGACCGTGCATGACGACGATGCGGCGAACGACAGCGGCGCGTATGACGACCTCACGGATTTCCGCACCGACCAGCATCATCAGGACCAGAAGGGTCGGAACGATCACGACACGATTCTCTTTCAACGCGAGCGGCGCGCCTGGCCCGTGGCCAACGTCGAATCCGATTACGAGTGCGGCCCGGACGGTCTGAAGGACAAGACCTACAACAAGGCGATGACGGCCGCGGCCACCGTCGCCACCCTGTGGGACATCGCCATGGCCGGCGGCTACACCGCCTACTACTATACCTACACGGCGTGGGACGTGATCCGTCCATTCGACGAGCCGAAGGGTTACAGCTACATGAAACATTTCGGCGAGTTCTGGCGCGCCAGCGAGTATTGGAAACTCGAGCCGGCCTCCGCGTTGGTGAGCACCGGCCGCTGCCTCGCGCAACCGGGCCGCGAATATGTCGTGCTTCAAAAATCGGCCCAGTCTTTCACGCTAACCATCACCGGGGCGACCGCGCCGCTGATCGGCGATTGGTTCAATCCTTTCACTGGCGAACGCACTGCTGCGGGCCGATTCAACAATGGCACGGCCAGCCTCACGCCACCCGCGGGCTGGAGCGCCGCCCCGTTGGTGCTGCACCTACATGTAAAATGAATGACGACAAAGACGCGCCCGATGCTTCTCGGCGTGAGCGGCGAGACCGTGAGGGTGACCGAGGGTCGCCTGGGCAAGCAGGGTGAAGCACTGGAAACGATCGCGAACGCTTCCTGATGAAAAAGCTTCTCACCTCGCTTCTCCGCGCTTTGGCCGCTGGCTTCTTCGCGGTCGTTGCGGCCATGGACGCGCCCGACGCGAAGCCCAACGTCATCCTCATCCTCGCCGGCGGCCGAGCTGACGGCCGCCGAGCGCAACGCGCCGCTTTTTCTGCGCCACGCCCGCAATCTGCGCTTCATCGTGCCGCCCCAACATACCGAAGCCAAACGCGGCCGAAGATGGTTTCTATTGATCGCCGGCCGATTCGTGCCGTCCGGTCGCCAAAAAGACTTGCAAATTTCCATACGCGGCGGTTCGGCCGAACAATTGCGTGATGTTTATATACGTTTACACGAGTGGATCCGGACAACTGCGCCGCAGTTGAAACCAGTCGTGCCGCTCCAAACGCAAGGCATCAAAACTCCGGCCAAAGACCGCGCCAATCTTCCCGCTCAACTGAGGAATTTAGGATGAGAAACCACTATCACCTGGCGTTGGAAACGCCGAAGGCGAACCTGGTCGAAGGGATGCAGTGGTTGTAGTCGACGTACGCGAACCGGTTCAATCGGCTTCGAGGTGAGCACGGCCATGTTTTTCAAGGACGGTATCACGCGATCCTCGTAGAGGATGGAGCGCATTGGGGCGCGTTGTACCACCGGATTTAGATGAATGTAATGAGCCACCGCATATTGGATTCTCAACTTTCGCGCCATTGCCGCACCTTCTGTCTCCGCCTTTCCGCGACGTCAATGACAGACATTAGGGTCTGACCCCTTCTCTGCCGCGGACCCTTCTCTGCCGCGCTACCAAGCACTTGCGTCAGCTCGTTTTCGTCCCATGGGACGGTAGTGAATCCAGTTCGCCTTCGCGCGGGCTGATGGCGCCGTAGACATAGGTGAACTGCCGTTCGTAGCCATTGTCGACCACCGGCCGCAGCGGCGTCGGCGCCCAGCAGCGTTTGATTCTGACCATGCGACCGAAGCGGGCTTCGT
>JBBRCR010000746.1:0-2491 GCA_038204695.1 Opitutales bacterium
GTCGTCGCTTCCGGATACGACAACTGTGTTGAGCTGACCAACGATAACACGCGTGTCGTGCTCGAGCCAAATGTAGGCGGTCGCGTTTTCAACTACGCCCTCGCTGGCCAGGAAGCACTGCAACAGGACCCGGCCCAAAACGGCGTCATCTGGGACGGGCGCGGCAATATCCGGCATCCCGCCGGTGGTCGCTTTGATATAGGCCCGGAATATGACGGGCTCCCGCACGAGCCGATCTGGTTCGGCCCGTGGACCGCCGAAATCATCGGACCACGGTCGGCTCGTCTCACGTCCGCGCTGCTGCCGGATTCAGGTCTGCAGCTTTCGCGCGAATTCACGCTCGACGCATTGGGGCCGCATCTGCGGTGCACACAGTTCATTCATAATCGAGGCTCGCGTCTGCTGCGCGTATTTCATTGGGGACGCACCTTCCTGCCGGGCGGTGGCATCGCCTTTGCGCCGCTACCGGCAAGCGGCCGTTTCCCCTGCGGTTATGCCTTGGGTGGTCCGGGAGCCCGGATCGATTTTCAGCCGGCGGTGGAACCCAATGTGCGCGTACGCGAAGGCGTGCTGGAAATCTTCGGACCACCGGTGAAAGCGAAATTCAATTTGGACGTGTATCCAGGCTGGCTCGCCTATCTGGCACCAAAAGGGCTGCTCTTTATAAAACGCTTCCCCGTATTTCCGGAGCGACCGTACGGCGAACTCGCAGGCAACAACGCTTCCATTTGGTACAACAGCGCGGAGAATACACCTGCCTGGCCGCTCAAAGAACATGTGGCGGAGATCGAGCCCATTGGGCCGCTCGAGTTGCTCGAGCCGGGTGCGACCTGCTCGTTCACCGAGGAGTGGTGGCTCGAACCATGCGTGTTTCCGCCGGATCGCCGGTTCGATTTGCAGCGGCTTCGCGAGGCGGTGGCTCGCGCAGAGTCGCAAGCGTCGCCGTCACTGAATTCCCCGTGAATGCGTCACGAAAATCAATCACGGATACGGCCCATGACGCTCAACTGGATCGACCTTTCCATTCTCATCGGTTCGCTCGTGCTCGTCCTCACCGCCGGCGTGCTGACCGCGCGCAGCGGCGACGAGAGCGCCAACTCCTATTTCCTCGCGAGCGGCAAGCTGCCGTGGTGGCTGATCGGCTCCGCCTTTGTCGCCACCGGTGTTTCGAGCGAACAGATTGTCGGCACCGTTGGCCGGGCGTACCAGGACGGAATGAAGATCACGAACATGGAGTGGTTTTCATTCCCCATCTACACCCTGGTGATCGTCTTCTTCATCCCGATCTATCTGAAGAACCGGATCACGACCGTGCCCGCCTTCCTGCGGCAGCGGTTCAGCCCGCTGATTGGCGACACCTACAGTTGGGTGATGACGGTCGGCTATATCGTCGTGTTTCTCGTCGCGGTATTATACGGTGCGTGCCGCAGCTTCTCCGAACTCACCGGCTGGAACTATTATGCAGTGCTGTGGCTCGTGATTGGCATCGTCGCCGCCTACACGCTGAAAGGTGGCATGCTGGCGGTGATGTGGACGGACGCGGTACAGTGTCTGATGCTCGTCGGCGGCGGCATGCTGCTGTTCTTCGTCTGTCTCGAGAAGATCCCCGGCGGCTGGAGTGCCATGCAGGCCGCGAGTCCGGAGCGCTATCACCTGTATGCGCCGCCCAGTGATCCGATCGCACCATTTCTGGGCCGGATCCTGATGACGTTCGGGCTGTCGCTCTTTTTTTCCGCGACCAACCAGGTGATGATCCAACGGGTGCTGGGCGCGCGCTCCGTCCGCGACGGATTCCTCGGCATCGTGTTTGCCGGCTATATCAACTTCCTTCGCCCGATCGTCACGGTCTTCCTTGGCTTCATCGTGTATCACTGGATCCACGAACTGAAGGAGGCGGAGCCGCTGCGAAACCCGGATCTGGCATTCCCGTTTGCGTTGCAGCACCTCGCTCCCTCGTGGGGCGTGCGCGGTATTGTTCTGGCTGGGTTTGCCGCCGCCGTGATGTCCACGGTCAGTTCGCTGCTCAATTCGATCAGCACGATGTTCGCACTGGATATCTACCAGCGGCGCATCCGACCCGCGGCGGGGGATCGGGAATTAATTCATGTCGGCCGTTTGTTCGGATTCGGAGCCGTGGTCATCGCGGGACTGATATCACCGCTGGTGGAGCGGTTCGGTGGAATCTACGTCTATTTCCAAACCAGCCTCACCTATCTCGCGACGCCCATTGTTTCCGTGTTTCTGATGGGAATGTTCTGGAAGCGCACGAACTGGCAGGGCGCGCTGTTCGGGATCCTGGGCGGATTCATCATCCAGTTCGCCATCGCGGCGGGTTTGCCTGCGCTGGGTTATAAATGGAACTGGTCATACTATGGGGCGATCGCGCAGGTGCTGATCATGGTGGGCATTGCAGGCGTCTCGGTCGCCTGTCCTTCGCCAGCCGAGAGCGCCTGCGCGATCGCCCCATAGTATGACCAGTTCCATTTATAAC
>JBBRCR010000747.1:0-2486 GCA_038204695.1 Opitutales bacterium
AATCCAGGCGGCCGGGAAGGTCCGCTACATCGGCTTCAGCGGTTATCCGATGAAGATTTTCAAGTTTATCCTCGAGCAGACGTCGGTGGACTGCGTGCTGAGCTACAACCAATACACGCTGCAAAATACCCGCTTCGCCGACGAAATGGTGCCCTATCTAAAAGCCAAAGGTGTGGGCGTGATGAATGCGGGACCGTTCAGTGCGCGGCTGCTGACGAACGCGCCGTTGCCCGCGTGGTTGAAGGAGCCCGAGGCCGTGAAGGCCGCCGCGCGCAAGGCCGCGGCGCATTGCGCGAGCAAGGGCGTCGATATCGCGAAGCTCGCGCTCCAATTTTCGCTGGCGCATCCGGACATCACGACGACAGTCGCGGGCAGCGCCAACCCGGAAAATATTCGCAACTGGGCGAAGTGGGCGGCGGAGCCCATCGATGAGCAGTTGCTCGCCGAGGTGCTCGCGATCTTTGCGCCGGTGAAAGACCTCGGTCACCTCGAGGGCCTGCCGGAGAATAACTGATGAAAGCCATTCAGCTCGAAAAGCCCCAGGCGTTCCGCGCGATCGACATCGCCGAACCGAATCCGCCCGGTCCCGGCGGGGCGCTGCTGCGTATCCACCGGATTGGCATCTGCGGCACCGATTACGGCGGGTTCATGGGCAAGATGCCGTTTTACTCGTATCCACGAATCCCCGGCCACGAACTCGGGGTGGAAGTGATCGCGGTCGGCTCGGAAGTGACAAACGTCCAGCCCGGCGACCGTTGTTCGGTCGAACCGTATTTGAACTGTCAGCGCTGCTATGCGTGTCGGAGGGGGCTGACGAATTGCTGCGAGTCGAATCAGACGCTCGGCGTGATGTGCGACGGCGGCATGTGCGAACGAATGCTATTGCCCGCGCGCAAACTCCACGTTTCGCGCAAGCTCAGTTACGAGCAGCTCGCGCTGGTGGAGACGCTCGCCATCGGTTGCCATGCCGTCGATCGCGGCGGCGTGAAACCCGGACACAACGTGCTCGTGATCGGCGCTGGACCGATCGGCCTCTCCGCGATCGAATTTGTGAAGGTCGCCGGCGCGACCTGCATCGTGCTCGACATCAATGAAGCGCGGCTCGCGTTCTGCCGTGAACGGCTGCACGTCGATCACACGATCGTGGGACGCGGCGACGGGTCGGAACTCGCGGCCCTGGAGAAGATCACGGGTGGCCAGCTCGCCGACGTGGTCATCGATGCCACCGGCCACCACAAGTCGATGAGCCAGGCGCTCAGCTACTGCACGTTTGGCGGCCGGCTGGTGTACGTCGGCATCACCCAGCAGGAGCTTTCGTTTGGGCACGCGCCGATCATGCACCGGCGCGAATTGACGATCCTCGCCTCGCGCAATGCGCATTCCCGCGACTTCGCGCGCATCATCCAGCTGATCGAGGAAGGGAAAATCGATACGAAGCCGTGGATCACGCACCGTGCTGTTTTTTCGGATATGATCGGACAGTTCCCGAGCTGGCTGAAGCCTGAGACCGGTGTGATCAAGGCCGTCGTGGCGTTGGAGTAAGAGTGGGTCCGCTCCGCGGGCGCGAATTTTCCGGAGCAGGTTCTGGACTGGAACTCGGTGCAGTCCCGGGCGAACATGATCGCCGCCCCCGTGAACGCTTCCAGTCTTGCCCCCATTCTCTACGTCGAGGACGAGGAAAACGACGTCCTGCTGCTCAAAATCGCCTTCAAACAGGCGAAGGTGGACTGGCCGCTGGCCATCGCGGTGGATGGCCGGGAGGCCGTCGATTACCTGTTTGGTTCGGACCGGTTCGCCGACCGGGAGAAGCATCCGTTTCCGCATTTGGTCCTGCTCGATTTGAACCTGCCGCGACTCAGCGGGCTCGAAGTGTTGCAGGAGGTCCGTCAACAACCGCAGTGGACGGCTTTGCCGATCATCGTTTTCAGTTCGTCGGATCAGCAGTCCGACCGCGACAAGGCGCAGGCGCTCGGGGCTACGGATTACATCGTGAAACCATCCGGGATGCACAGCTTCGTCGAATTCGCCGCCCGCTTGAAACAGCGCTGGCTGCCCGCGTGACGGAGAACATCTGCCGGCCATCGAGCGCCCACGTGGCGGCCAGACCGGGCGAGCTGTCCCATTCAAGCCGAACGAAGGAGTGGTTGCGAGAGCGCCAGCGAGTGGATTCGAGAATCGTAACTCTTCCGTCGAAGAGTGGCTCGACGGAGTGTTTGGCCCACGAAACACACCAAACACACGAAAATCCATTCCCCCTCTGTCGTACTATGTCTGCGTCTGTTGTCGTGCTGCGTGCATATCTCGCGCTTCCCGGCTTTGCGACTTCGCGTGGGCCGATCAAGACAGGGCTCGCGCGAAGCCGCGAAGGCGCAAAGTCGTGAAATCGGGCATCTAAAATCTAGGAATTTAGATCACCCAACAACCAGATGAGTTTTCTTTGCGCCTTTGCGGCTTTGCGCGAGGAACAGGGACCGGCCAAACCCGAT
>JBBRCR010000748.1:0-2469 GCA_038204695.1 Opitutales bacterium
CGGCGCGCGACGGGCTTTTCATCCTCGATCGCGTGGGCCGCGAGTTGGGCTATGTCGTCCGGACGCAGCCGCAATGTGCGGACATCATCGGTTACGCCGGTGTGACCGACGCGCTGGTCGTGCTCGATTGGGATTGGAAAATCGTCGGGCTGAAGGTTCACGCCTCCGACGACACGAAGGACTACGTCGACAACATCGCGCTCGATCGCCGTTTCCTGAAGAAGTGGAACGGCCTGACCTGGGGCGCGGCAGCTGAGTTGGATCTGCGCGCGGCCGGCATCGAGGGGGTGTCCGGTGCGACGATGACGAGCATGGCGATCGCGCGGAGCGTGAAGGCGCGGCTGCAGATGAGCCGCGACGAAATTGTGGCGCGGCCGCCGTTGCGGGTGGGCTGGCGGGATTGGGGCATGCTCGTGGTGCTGGCTCTGGCAGCGGTGAATGCGTTTGGAAAAGCTGCGTGGCGGCACCGGTGGAATCTTCCGTATCAGGTGGCGTTGATCGTGTACGTGGGGTTCATCGCCGGCGATTTGGTCGCGCAAAAACTCCTCGCGGGTTGGGCGCGGGCGGGTGTCCCGTGGACGACGGCGCCCGGGCTCGTGTTGCTGGTGGCCGCCGCTCTGCTGGTGCCATGGACGACGCGGCGGCCTTTTTTCTGTCATCACATTTGCCCGCACGGTGCCGCGCAGGAACTGCTGAGCCGGATACGTCCGACGCGATGGCGGATCAACCTTCCTGCTTCCGTCGCGCGTGGGCTCGAGTTTCTTCCCGTCGGGCTGTTATTGCTGGTGCTCGTGGTCACGATGCTCGCGCTGCCATTCGACCTGGCGGGCATCGAGCCGTTTGCCGCGTATGTGGTGCGCTCCGCCGGGTGGGCGACGTTGACGGTTGCGGTCGTGGGTCTGGCCGTTTCATTTTTCGTGCCGCAAGCGTATTGTCGTTTTGGATGCCCCACGGGTGCCTTGCTCAATTTCGTGCGGGGCCGCGGAGCGACGGATCGCTTTTCGCGTCGTGATGCGCTGGCGCTGGTGTTTGTTGCGGCGGCGGTGGCGATCAACTGGCACTATTTGCCGCTGCTCGGGTGGATGAAAGGGCTGTCGTGAAGCCCGGGCGGTCAGGACGCCTGGCGCTGCACCTATATTTGTTTGCCGCATTCGTGCTGGGGAAGGGGACCGTGGTCGCAGGGGAAGTAGTGGCGCTGAGCGGCCGCGCGATGGGCACGACATGGTCGGTTAAATTCATCCCGCCGTCGGCGCCGCTCGATGCGGGCGTTGTTTCGCGCCGCGTCGCGGAAAGACTCGAGCAACTCGAGCAGCAGTTCTCGACCTATCGACCCGGTTCGGAGCTCTCGCGATTCAACGCAGCGCCGACGACGGAATGGATTTCAGTTTCGCCGGCGTTCGTGCAACTCGCGCTTGAATCGCGTCGGCTGAGTGAGCTGACGAACGGCGCGTTCGACGTGACGGTCGCGCCGCTCGTGCAGCTGTGGGGGTTTGGCGGCAGCTCACGTGCGCGCACGCTGCCAACGTCCGTGGCAATCGCAGCGGCACGTCGCCGCGTCGACTGGCGTCAGTTGGAGGTGCGCGCAGCACCGGCGGCGGTTCGGAAAACGGATTCCCAGGTGAAGGCTGACTTCTCCTCAATCGCCAAGGGTTTCGCGTCGGACGCGATCAGTGAACTGCTGCGAGCGTGTGGTGCTCGTGATTACGTGGTGCAGATCGGCGGTGACGTGAAGGCGAGTGGTCGAGGGCCGCATGGTGGTGCCGGTTGGCGGATGGGAATTGAGGAGCCGCGGGACGACGCGGTGGTCATCGCGTGTGTGGTCGAACTGGCGGGGCAGGGGCTTTCGACCTCGGGCAACTACCGGAATTTCTTCACGGCTGGCGGCCGGAGGTATGGGCACATTATCGATCCACGCACTGGAAAACCGGCGGATTCCGCGCTTGCCGCGGTGAGTGTGGTGCACGGTTCGAGTGCGACCTCGAGCGGACTGGCCACGGGGCTGTTTGTACTTGGGCCGGAGGAAGGTTTTCGCGTCGCCACGCGCGAGCGAATCGCCGCGCTGTTTTTCGTACACGACAAGGACGGCTTTGTTCGGCGAATGACACCTGAATTTGAAGCGGTGCTTCAGGTGGTTGGTGTGCCGATTCCCTGACGAGGGCATCCCTAGCCGGAAAATTTCACACCCGGTGCGCGCGTTTTCGCCCGTAGCGCCAGTCTCCGACTGGCGGAACGCCGGTCAAAGCCCGGCGCCACTCCCGGCGGCTGCCCCAGCGTGTGGGATGTTATCATAGGAGGTGTGACTTTTCCGGGCTAGCCCTGCGCATTTTACACCGCGGCTCGAGGGCCGCAACCAAAGGTCTGGTGGATCTGCCATCTCTGAGCCTGATGTTGCGCCGCGTGCATTTGTAGAAAGCGCCTGGAGTAATCCCTCCAAACCCGGAGTTGAACCGCGAATGGACGCTAATAAAC
>JBBRCR010000749.1:0-2424 GCA_038204695.1 Opitutales bacterium
CTCATCATCATGTTGATCGCCGGCCTCTACTGCGTGGTGGGCGGCATGTATTCGGTGATTCTGAACGACGCCATCCAGTTTGCCCTCATCCTTGTGGCGGCTGTCATCATCGCCGCCGTGGCCATGGCGCGCACCACGCCGGAACAGATCTTCAACCTTGTTCCCGCGGGTTGGGACAACCTGCTACTCGGCTGGCGGCTCGACCTCGACTGGTCACAGCACATGCCCGCGCTCCAACAGGTCATTGATGGCCACGGGTACACGCTGTTCGGTTTCTTCGTCAGCATGCTCTTCCTCAAGGGCGTGCTCGTCAGCATGGCCGGTCCCACGCCCAATTACGCCATCCAGCACGTGCTCTCGACGCGCAACCCGCGCGAAGCGGCGCTCGAAAACCTCGTCATGTGCCTGGTGTCGCTGGCTCCGCGCTTCCTGCTGATTGCCGGCATCGGAGTTTTGGGCATCGCCTTCTTCAGCGCCGACCTCCGGGACATGGGCCAGAAGGTGGATTTCGAGAAGCTCCTGCCGGCCGTCGTGGCCAATCATCTGCCCGTCGGCGCGAAGGGCCTCATCCTCGCTGGCCTGCTCGCGGCGTTCATGAGCACCTTCGTTTCCACCGTGAACTCCGGCGTCGCCTACATCGTCAACGACATCTACCGCCGCTATGTCCGCCCGCAAGCGTCTCCGCGGCATTATGTCCGGATCGGTTACCTCTGGTCGGTCGTCGTCATCATCGCCGGAATCGGTTTCGGTTACACGACCGTGGACGTTCACTCCGTCACGAAGTGGGTCACCGGGGCCTTGGTGCCGGCCTTCGTCATTCCCAATGTTTTGAAGTGGCATTGGTGGCGTTTCAACGGACACGGCTTTTGGGCGGGCATGGCGGGCGGGACGCTGGCCGCGCTCGCCATTCCGCTGCTGCTGCCCGGGGTCAAGGACGTGGCCCTGTTCCTTTCCATCCTGGCCATCAGCGCCGCCGCCTCGATGCTCGTCTGCCTCGCCACCGAGCCGGAACCGGACGACATCCTGAAGTCCTTCTATCGCACCGTGCGTCCCTGGGGCTTCTGGCGGCCGGTGCTTAAGAAGTGTCGCGCCGAAACACCTGGCATCCAACCGAATCGCGACTGCGCCCGGGACTGGTTCAACGTCCTGCTCGGCATCGGGTGGCAGATCGCGATGATCGCCGCGCCGATCTACCTCGTGCTGAAACAATGGGGACGCTTCAGTCTCGCGCTGGCCGTCTTCGTAGCGGGCGCCATCATCCTCAAGTTCACCTGGTACAATCCCCTGACCAAAGGGGACGGCTATCTGCCGCCGGACCGCTGACGCCGCCTGTGGTTCCTCGCTCACTTCGGTCCCTCGATCGCAACACAACAGGGTCGAAGACATATAAAGTGACAGGTTCAGAATCCGCTCAACCGGATCAAATAGAGTGAATAGAGTGACAGGTTTATTGTTCTGCAGCCTGGACCTAGACCTCCCTCTTTGGGGTGCGTGGCGAGCCGTTGGACCTCAGGGCTGCTGGCGGTACCAGTCCTCGATCCGTTCGCTCTTGCGGTACGCGGTGCCGGTGAATAGCGCGACCAGTTCACCGAGGCCATCGCGCACTTCCACCTGGTAGGTTCCCAAACGATGGCTGCAAGCCACCTCGCGGGCCTCCGCGCGGAGCGATCCGCCCGTGACAGCCTTCAAGAAACTGATCGTGGCCGTGGACGCCACGGCGATTCGTCCGTGCGAGTTGACCGCGGCGGCAAAGGCGAAGTCGGCAAGCGTGAAGACCACTCCACCCTGCGGGATCCGGAAGCCGTTGAGATGCTGCGGACCCAGGGTCAGCCCGGCCACCGCCCGGCCTTCACCGACGGACTCCAGCCGGATGCCGCAATGGCGCGCGAATTGATCGTCGTCGAAGAACTGTCTGACCGGGTCAAGAGGTGGGTTCACGGGGGCCATCCCAGACCGGACGAACCGCTCCGTCCAGTCGAAAGACCCCTCTCACGCGCTCCACCGACTCCACGCGTCGCCCTCTCCCCGATTCACTCGGCGCCCCACTTGGTGTTCTTCAAGAACTTCACCAGGTCGGCCAGTTCCTGTCGGCTGAGTTGCTCGTGCAATCCCGCCGGCATCACCGACACCGTGCCCGGCCGCACTTCAGTCACCTCCTGCCGGGCCAGCCGCACGGTCACATCGGCCCCGGTGGCCAGCACCAGCTCATCCGCCGGCTCGACAAGACTTTCAAATCCGCGAGCGCCGCCACCATTTCGCGGCCCACCGCTTCGTCATTCACGCCCGCGAAGGCTTCCAACAAGCGGTTCAACTCCATCGGACCCACCTTCCGAAGCATTCCGGCCAGAGTAATCGATTGCGATTCGGTCAGCGTCGCCCGGCTCAGAACGCCCGCGGCGGCGCTGCGTTGGGCCGCGGGCGACT
>JBBRCR010000750.1:0-2398 GCA_038204695.1 Opitutales bacterium
ATGCTCCCCCGCGCGATCTCGCCAAGCCTTCCGGCGAGTGGAACCGCGCCCGCATTCTCGTTCGCGGGCGTCAGGTCGAACACTGGTTGAACGGTGAACTGGCCGCCAAATTCGAGATCGGGAGCGAGGACTGGCAGAGCCGCTTGGAAAAAGGGAAGTGGAAGGCTTATCCGCGCTACGGCCTCGAAACCAAAGGCCGCATTTGTCTTCAGGACCACGGCCACTCCGTCGCCTTTCGCAACGTCAAGATCCTGCCTCTGGCTACTTCTCCCAACTAGTCCCAGCACCCGCACTCCTTCATGAAATCAATCCGCTCAATCCTCCTCATGTTCGCCTTCTCCGCCGCCGCCTCCCTCCACGCCGAAGAAGGCTGGCGCGAACTGTTCAACGACCGGGATCTCACCGGCTGGAAAGCCAATGCCTACCCCGCTTCTTGGTCGGTCGTGGACGGCACGATCCGCACCCAGGCCACCAAGGAAAGTTCGCACCTCTTCTACGTGGGCGACGGCAAGGAGGACTTCGTGCGTTTCAAGAATTTCGAACTGGAGATCGTCGTGCGCGGCGAGCCCGAAGCGAACAGCGGCGTCTTCATCCATACCGACCTCGCGAATTATGCGTCCGCGCTGCGGCTCACGCATGTCTATGAGATTCAGCTCAACAGCACGGCCAAGGAGAAGCGCAAGACCGGCAGCCTTTACGCCGTCGTCGACCTCGACAAATCACCGGTGGATGAGACCCGGTGGTTCACGATGCGCATCACCGTCAACGGCCAGCGCATCCTCGTTCAGGTCAACGGTGCGACCACGGTGGACTACACCGAACCGGCTGATGCCAAGGCGCTGCGCCCGGCCGAACGCAAGGGCCGCCTCCTCAATCCTCTCGGCGGTGCTATCGCCCTTCAGGGTCACGACCCGAAGAGCGTATTCTACTTCAAAAGTGTTCGCCTCCGCCCGCTCCCGTAATCGCCCGATGAACGCCCCCCACTCCTCCACCGGTCAGCTACGTCTCTGGCGCTGGCGCTTCACCTTCTTGCTCGCGATCTGCGCGGCCTCCGCGCTGTCGGCGGCCGAGCCCAATCTCACCCGCTACGAAAAAGAAGTCCTCGCATATGAAGCCGCTGATCGCGCCCGCCCGCCCGCGACCGGAGGCATCTTGTTCACCGGCGCCTCCGGCATCCGCTTGTGGAAAACGCTCGCCGAGGATTTCTCCGGTCTGCCGGTGCTGAATCGCGGTTTCGGCGGCTCGACCACGGCCGAACTCATCCACTACACCGACCGCCTGATCGTGCCGCACCGACCGCGGGTGATCGCGCTCCAGCCCGGCAGCAACGATCTGGTCTCGGGTTTGACCCCGGAGCAAACGCTCGCGGATTTCGAACGCTTCGTCGCCAAGGTGCGCGCCGCCCTGCCCGATGCGCGCATCGTGTATTTGGGCATCAACCCCAGCCCCGCGCGTTGGGATATTCGCGAACAACAGCAGCGCGCCAACGCGCTGATCCGCGCATTCTGCCAGCACGGGAAGAATCTCGCCTTCGTGGATTTGTGGGACGCAAGCCTCGGTAAGGACGGGCTCCCGCGCGCCGATTATTACGTCAAAGACCGGTTGCATCCGAGCCGCCTGGCTTATGCGGAGCGCGTCGCGATCATCCGCCCATTTATCGAATAACGACCCGCGCTTCGGCCAACTTTTATGCCCCGCTCATTCACCTGCGGTTTCCGGTTTTCACTGGCTTCGTTAGTCATTCTGTGGATCACGGCGTCAGGCCTGATGGCCGCCGCTCCGCCGCCCCTGCGAGTTCGCCCCCGGACGATCAACTCGACGGTTCGCTCCGGCGACAGCATCGCAATCGCGGATGTGGACGGCGACGGAAAGCCGGACGTGCTCCTCGCCGACGCCCGGCAGATCGTGTGGTTTCGCAACCCAACTTGGGAACGATTCGTCATGGCGGAAAACCTGACGCCACGTGATCACGTGTGCTTGGCCGCACGCGATCTCGATGGCGACGGCAAAGCCGAAGTGGCGGTGGGCGCGGGCTGGAATCCGAACGATACGACGAACAGCGGCGGGGTTTTTATTTTGGCGTCCGGTCTCGATCCTACCCGCCCTTGGACCGTCCGGAAACTGCCCCACGAACCCACGACCCATCGCATGGACTGGGTGCGTCGCGCCGACGGCACATACGCGCTTGCGGTGCTGCCGATGCACGGTCGCGCCAATATCGACGGCGCCGGCGTCGGCGTGAAGTTTCTCGGCCATGCCTAGCGGGACCTTCGCAATTTCAGGTCGAAAATGAGTGGGTTTCTCCTATTAAAACGGTCGCATTTAATTATAGTGGAAGGAACAACAGTTATTTCACGGTTCACCCATGAACTTGGCTTATAGAATTTTTACTTTTTAT
>JBBRCR010000751.1:0-2351 GCA_038204695.1 Opitutales bacterium
CGGCGCACGAGGAACTCGCCGCGGAGTTCGCGGGGTTCGTGGTGAGCGCGGGACCGTTTCGAATCTATCACAGCGGAGACACCGTGCTTTTCCCGGGAATGGTGGAGCGCCTCCGGCCCTTCGCGGTCGATCTCGCGCTGCTCCCGATCAACGGCCGCGCGCCGGAGCGTCGCGTGTCGGGGAATCTCGACGGAGCCGAGGCGGCGCAACTGGCCCACGCGATTGGCGCGCGGTGCGTGGTGCCGTGTCACTTCGAAATGTTCGAATTCAACACGGCGACGCCGGTGCTGTTTGCCGCGACCTGCGCCCGGATCGGCCAGCGTGCGGCGTTGCTGCGCGCGGGAGAACGGCTCGGGCTCGAAGCGAAGCCATGAGTTTCGTCCGCACGGTCCTTGGCGATATCCCGTCGGCGCAACTCGGCGTCTGCTACGCGCACGAGCATGTGATCATCGACCCCGGTTTCACGACGCACGCCACGCCGGATTTCCTGATCAACGACGTCGAGGCGGCGGTCGGGGAGTTGCGGCAGTTTTGCGTGGACGGCGGACGGGCGATGATTGATTCGATGCCCTGTGACAGCGGACGAAACGTCCTGAAACTCGCGGAGGTATCGCGGCGCGCCGGAGTGCATGTGATCTGCCCGACGGGTCTGCATCTCGCGAAGTATTACGATCCCGGTCACTGGGGGAATTTCTACACCGAGGACCAGCTCGCGGCGCTCTTTGTGGCGGACATTACCGATGGCGTCGATGCGCACGACTACAACGGGCCCCTCGTCGAGCGCACTCCCCACCGGGCAGGAGTGATCAAGATTGCGACCGACCGCAGGTTCACGGCGCGAGAGGAGAAAATCTTCGCGGCGGCGGTGCAGGCGCATCGTCGCACGGGCAGCCCGATTCTCACCCATACCGAGCAGGGCGAATTGGCGCTCGCGCAGGTCGAGCGGCTCCGCGCGCTCGGAGCCGATCTCGGCCACGTTTGCCTGTCGCATACGGATCGGAAGCCGGACGTGGGCTTGCACCGGGAACTCCTGGCCACCGGCGTGCGCCTGGAATACGACAGCGCATTTCGGTGGAAGGCCGGGCAGGGGAATCCGACGCGTGACCTCGTCGTCGCGCTGCTGCCGGAATTTCCCGATCAAATCATGCTCGGCATGGATGCGGCCCGACGCGGCTACTGGCGCAGCTACGGCGGGGCGCCCGGGCTCAGCTTCTTGCTCAAGGATTTTTCAGCCCAACTCGGTGAAGCAGGATTGTCCCCGGAGCAGCTCGAGCGGATTTTCATTTCAACCCCCGCTTCCACGTTCGCGTTTTCCAATCCATGAAAAAACTCCGCGTTGTCGGCCTGAACTTCGACCACATGCACATGGGCGATCTGCTGCGGAAATGCCACGAGCATCCCGACGTGGAGATTGCGGGGATCTGCGACGAGGAACCGGCGCGGATGGCGGCGGTGATTAAGAATTTTGGGATTTCCGCCGAGCGCGTGTTCACCGACCCGCACCGTTGCCTGACGGAGACGGCGCCGGATTTTGTGGTGCTCTGTCCGGCGACCGCGCGGCACGCCGAGTATGTCGAACTGGTCGCGCCGTATCGGGCGCACATGCTCGTGGAGAAGCCGTTCGCGGCGACGCTGCGCGAGGCGGACCGCATGATCGCCGCGGCGAAAAAAGCGAAGCGCCTCCTCGCGATCAACTGGCCGCTGCGGTGGTATCCGGCCCACGCGACGGCGCACCGGTTGTTGCGCGAAGGCCGCATCGGCGCCTTGCAGGAAGTGCATTTTTACGACGGCAATCGCGGACCGCTCTATCACCTCGCGGACAAAATCGAAGTGGAGCCGACCGCGGCGATGAAACGAAAGAGCTGGTTTTACAACAAAGCGGCGGGCGGCGGCTCGTTGCTCGACTACCTCGGTTACGGAACGACGCTGGGCACCTGGTATCACGGCGGAAAGAAGCCCTTGGAGATCACGACTGTCGTCGATCAGACGCGCGGTTTGGAAGTCGATCAACACAGCGTGACCGTGGCGCGTTACGCGGCGGGATTGTCGAAGTTCGAGACGCGATGGGGGACCTTCACCGATCCTTGGACGAATCAACCCCAGCCGAAGTGCGGCTTTGTGCTGAAGGGTGAAGACGGCACGATCAGTTCGTATGATTTCGAGCCGACCGTGCGCGTGCAAACCCGGGCGAACGTGCGCGGCGAGGATCTACCGGTGGATGTGTTGCAGGCGCCGTTGCAGGATCCAATCCAATATTTCGTGCACTGCATTCGCGAGGGCCTCCCGTTGGAAGGGCCCCTGTCGCCCAAGATCGCACGCATCGGGCAGCAGATCGTGGACAGCGCGGTGCT
>JBBRCR010000752.1:0-2325 GCA_038204695.1 Opitutales bacterium
GGCGCGGTGGCTGGCAGCGCTGCCGGAGTGCAGGGATGCTGGGTCGTCAACCGGTGCCGCAGGGTCTCACGAACCGCCCGTCAGCTCCGCGAGCAGGGCCTCGGCCCCGGTAAATCTTGCGCAGCGCTTCCGTGAGGCCGGCGCTGTGCACGTTGACGGTGCGGGCCTGCTCCTCGTCGTAGGCGAACGGGCGAAAAATGCGAAAAGGGTCAGGTTGCGGATGTTGACGTTTGTAAACTCGATCGCGGACGACTTCCGCCGAACGACACAATATCACTATCCGCAACCTGACTCCTTTTTCCGACTCGAAATAGCCGTCGGGGTGAAACGCACCCGCCATGTGCGCTCGCCGTCCCTGAAGCCGTTTACGCGCAGCGTGCGCTGGTCCGGCCCGCTGAACTCGGCGACGACGGCGACGTCGATCGGCGGCAGCGCGGCCGGCGGCGGCTCCGTGGCGGTGAGCGCGATTTCCTCGACCGTCCACTGCTGCGCGGCGGGCAGCACGAGCGGCGACGCGAGCAGGAGAAGGCCGGGGAAACACCGGCGGGCGCGCAAGAACGGCAGCATGAGGTTACAGGCGAGGCGACGACTAGAACCGCACGGTGATCGAGGCGTCGTATTGCGGAGGCATGATGTAGCTGTAGCCGTAGCTGACGCTGTTATCGAGCTGGACCACGATGCCGGTCTTGCGCGGGTAGTCGCCGTTGACGACATCGAAAAGATTCTTCGCGCCGAGGCGCACGCGCACTTCGCGGCCCCAGATTTTTTGCTCGCGCAGCAGGTAGGCGCGACGATGTGCGTGGCGCCGCCGCGATACTCGACCTGGTCGCGAACGCCGAGGAGATAGTTCTGGCGCCAGAAGCCGTTGACGCCGAGCCGGACGCCGCGGAGCGCCAGCGCGGAATCGCGCTGGAAGGAATAGTCGAAGGCCCAACTGCCGGACCAGGGTGAGCCGCGCGGGCCGGTGGGTTTGCCGGGGTTGTCGCTGGAGTTGAGCATCAGCTCGGCATCGGTGAGCAGGGCAGGATCCTCGTTGCCGCGGGTGCGGGCTTCGGCGAGCAGCGCCCGGAAGCGCCCGAACTCGGGATTCGTTTCGAGCGCGATCTTCGCGAGCGTGAAGCGCAACTGCAGACCGGTCGTCGGCCGGTAAAGCAGCGTGCCATCGAACCCGCGGGAGTGCTCGGGGGAGCGGACGACGTTGACGGGCTGTTCGGCAAACGTGCGGTAGGCGGGATCGGTGGCGGCCAGTCCATTTGGATTGAAGAGATCGCGGAGTTCGGCGCTCGTGAGATCGTTGGGCGTCCAGACATAGGCGACGTTGCGGCGCTCGATATCGAAGACGCCGACCGAGGCGGAGAGCTTGCGGTTGAAGAAATCGCCCTTGAGGCCGACCTCTCGCGTGACACCGGTGATCGGGCCGACGCGCTCCTTGTCGAAGGTGACGTCGCTCTGCGAGCGGAAGGAGGAGCCCCAGGAACCGTAGACGTTGAGGTTGCGGGTGAGGGCGTAGCTCAGGCCGGCGGAGCCGGTGGTGTGCGCGATATCGAGCGTGGGATTGGAAACGAAATCGCCGGGCGCGGAGGAGCGGTGGCGCGGCGGCGGGAGCTGGCCGCCGGTGGCGTCGAGGTGCTGTGGGCCCGTCACGTAGTCGTAGGTGATGCTGGTGTCGCGGCGGATGCCGAAGACGGATTGGAGGCGGCCGTCGAAGTAATTGCCCGTGGCGGCGAAGGAGGCGGCGGCCTTCCGCTCGAAATAGGTGTCCGACGTGTCGTAGGAAAACCAGTCGGCGCGGAAGGTGGGGGTGTGCGGGAGATTCTTGGGCAGGAACTGATCGAAGAACCCGCGCGAGTAGAAGCGCGGATCGTCGAGGAAGGCGCGGTAGCGAATCTGCTGCGCGGCGGCGATGGTGCGGAGCGTGCCGTTGTCGAGGCCGGCGAAATTGGAGAGACGGATGCGATACTGGTCGCGGCTGGTCTCGCTGTATTCGAGGGCGCCGATGAGGGTCTGGCGCATCCACTTGAACGGCTGCCACGGAAGCACGCCGGCGAAGCGGAAGGCGTCGACTTCGTCGCCGATGTATTTCCGGTTGATCGAATTGACGTCGATATACGGGCGCCCGGCGACATCGACAGAGATCGCGGTGGAGAACACGCCGTCGTTGCGGTCGCTGGTCTGGTTCTGGTGATTGTAGGCGAGCTCGAGGTTCAACTTACCCACGCGCTGCTCGATCGTGATCGTGTGCGTGTTGTAGGGGCGGGCGAAGAGATCGAACGTGCCGCGGATGTTGGTGTTTTCCGGGAGGCCCGCGATGCGCCGGGTGCCGAC
>JBBRCR010000753.1:0-2313 GCA_038204695.1 Opitutales bacterium
GGAGGGAAACGGCCGGGGTAGTCTCGGTCAAGTCTGGCGAGGACGATGGTTGGCGGAGGGGGTGTTAGCGCTGGGCGGCGGCGGGGCGTTGTCCGGGAACTTACGGCCGCAATTTTTCCAGCTTCACCGGTGCGGTCCAGCACTTCATGCCCGCGCCGTCGCGGCGAAGATAGATATTTTTCAGCCAGTTCGCGTTGGCGGTGTCGGGGAAATCTGAGCGGTAGTGCGCGCCGCGACTGTCTTCGCGCAGGAGCGGGAGCGCACTGCGGGCGATGAGCTCGGAGGCCGTCAGCAAATTGCGCAGGTCGATCGCTTGCTGCCACGAGAGATTGAAAAGCCGTCCGCCCGGCGGGGCGACCTGTGCGGCACGTTGCTGGAGTTCGGCAATGGCGGAAAGCGCCGCGTTTGTGTTCACGGTTCGTAGAATCGGTCAAAACCTCTGGCGCGCAGACCGCGCTTCAATTCTTCGTCGCCGGTCCAAAGCAAGCTGTCGAGATGAAGGGCCAGGGCGACAAAGGGCGCATCTTTGGGATCGACCTCCCGGCCAGGCGCCGGGCTTCCATCCAAGTGCCCATGGCAATGGTGCCTTCCTCGATAAAAGTGAGACGAGCCAGCAGCTCGTGGAAACACTCGAGCAACTCCTCTTCATCCAAGCTGGAGGCACGGGCGATGCGCTCTTTGTGCTTAAACAGCTCGACCAGGAAAAAGCGCGGACAGTGGAAGGCGTGGACCGGATCGGTGAGCAGACGCCGACGTTGCGCGGAATCGCGACCCAGCAGGAGGGAGAAAAAGATGCTCGTATCGAGAACGAGCTTTGTCGGGCTCACTGGTTTTTCGCCGGACCGAAACGGTGCTCGTTGGCCTGCCACCACTCAGTCTTGAGGTCTTCCGATAGTTGCCACGCGGCTTCCGGCGTCAGTTTGCTGCGGCGGACCACACTCTCCAATCGCAGCCAAGAGACAAACGCGCTCACATCCTCGGGAGTCATGCCGTCGGTGGGAATGCTCACGCGGATTTCGTGCTTGTCTGCTTCAACTGCGACCATAGCGGAAAGCTGGCCCAAGGCCGATGGATGGCAAGCCCTCGGAACGAGACGGCACGGTCCAGCTCTTCAGGCCGGCGCCGTCGCGGCGAAGATAGATGTTTTTCAGCCAGTTCGCGTTGTCGATGTCGGGAAAATCGGAAGGCCAAGCCAAGGGGTCAAACTTTGCACTTTGCGCTCGCCTCATGAACACACGTGTAACGTTCGAAGTTTGACCCCTGTCGGCCGATTGACTTTGCACGGCGGCGCGAAAGCCGGCCGCGCATGACTGCCACGCTCGAACAGACTCAGGCCGACCTGTCCCGGCTGCTGGAATCGGTGCGCCGCGGCGCGGATGTGGTGATCACCCAGCACGGCCAGCCCGTGGCGCGATTGACCGGCGTGGCGGCGGCGATGGCTGGGCCAGAGGTGGACCGCGTGCGCTGGATGGACGAGCTCGCGGAGTTGCGCCGGCGGGTCGACACCGGAAAATACGAGCCATCGATCGAGTCGATTTTGAACGATGATCGCGGTGACTAACGGCAATGAGTTATTGGGACACGTCGGCTTTGGCCAAACTCTATGTGCCCGAGCCTGATTCCGCCACCTACCAGCAGCAGGCAATTCGTCCGGGTTCAACGTTGGTCACGGGGCGATTGGGGTGCTGGGAGTTGAGACGCGTGGTGTTGGGCAAGGAAGCCGCGGCGATCCTTCGGCCGGGCGACACCGAAACAGTCTGGCGTGCGTTCAATGACGATGTCCGCGTCAAGCGATTAAAGGTGGTCGAAACGGACGCCGCCATCGAGGTGGCGTTCAACGAAATCATGGAGCGCTGCTAGCGGCGCACGCCGCCGCTCTTTCTCCGCACGCTCGACGCCATTCATCTCGCCTCGGCGCGCGTGGCGGGCGAAACGGAAATTGTCGCGACGGACAAGCGGCTGCGCGAGGCGGCGGTGTTGCTGGGGTTCACGTTGTTTCCGGCGTAGGTTTCGGGATTCGTCTGGCGACCGCCGCGGGCCGGATTGCTCGTGCGCTTCCGGCTGGACGGCGAAATGCACGGGCACGCCCGGCTGCCCGTCGCCCAGCGCGAGGCGATGTCGAGGGGGTCAAGGCTTTAAGTTTTTCAATTGGCTCGGCCATCTAGCGGCATACTGAGAATTGGGGGTTCGCGACGCTGGCGATTGCCCCACTTTATATCGTTATGTCTGGGTCGGATGCCACGAAAACTCCGACTTGAATTCCCCGGCGCGATTTACCACGTGATCAATCGGGGTAACTATCGCACGTGGATA
>JBBRCR010000754.1:0-2268 GCA_038204695.1 Opitutales bacterium
GAAGGGTGACACGCTCGATGTTGTCGGATGGGTCACGGTGAACAACCAGAGCGGCAAGGCGTTCGAGGCGGCCGCAGTGAAACTGATGGCGGGCAACGTGAACAAGATTCAGCCGGCGGAGGCGAGGCCGCTGGGAGCGATGCGCCGGGAAATGATGGCAACCGCGATGGCCGATGCGCCGGCCGTGACCGGGAAAGCGTTCGACGAATTTCATCTCTACTCGCTGGCGCGCGCGGTGACGTTGCGCGATCACGAGACGAAGCAGGTGGAATTCATGCGCGCGACCGGTGTCACCGCACCGGTCATCTACGTGTATGATGGCGGCGCGATGTTCGGCGTTTACCACGGCGGCATGGTGCGTGATCCCGGTTACGGCACGCAGAGCAACAAGAAGGTGTGGGTGATGCGGGAGTTCAAGAACAGCGAGGAGAACAAGCTCGGGCTGCCGCTGCCGAAGGGTCGGATGCGCTTCTACCGGCGGGACGAGGTCGACGGGCGGATTGAATTTACGGGCGAGAACGAACTCGAGCACACGGCGAAGAATGAGCTTATCCGCGTGAAAACCGGCGATGCGTTCGATGTGATTGGCGAGCGGATACGCACCGATTTCCAGGGGCAGAACCGGCAGGACTTCGCGGAAGAGGCCTTCGAGATTCGGCTCCGCAATCGCAAGTCCGAGCCGGTGCAGGTGCGCGTGGTCGAGCATCTGTACCGCTGGACGAACTGGACGATCCTGCAGAAGTCGGACGAGTTCACCAAGAAGGACGCCCAGACGATCGAGTTCGAGGTCCCCGTGAAACCCGACGAGGAGCGCATCCTCCGGTATCGGGTGCGCTACGACTGGAAGTAGGTTGGTGCTTGCGTTCTGAATACGCGACGCCGCGCGCAGTCCGTCGGGTTGGCGGCTTTCCAGCCGCCGAGGGGATCGGCGGCTTTCCAGCCGCCGCAGTACGTTCGATCGACCGGTTGACGGGCGACTGGAAAGTCGCCCTTCCGCATGAAGTCACGCGCAACTCATCCACGGGCTTGGTGGCAACAAAGGATGCGCCGCGGCGGGGATAGTCGCCCTTCCGCACGCCGCGCAGCCAGTCACCGTTTGCGATCGGCATATCCGTCGGGATGCGCGGAGTGCCATTTCCAGGCGGTCGCGACCGTGGATTCGATATCCGGATACTTCACCTTCCATTCGAGGTCGGTCTGCGCTTTCCTGGAATCGGCAAAGAGCGCGGGGGGATCGCCGGGGCGACGCGGACCTTGGACCACGTTCACCTTCTTGCCCGTCACTTTTTCCACCGCTCGGATCACTTCGCGGTTTGAGGTGGGCGTGCCCGTGCCGAGATTGTAGAAAAGTTGCGTACCCGGCCGCTCCAGCTGCGGGAATACGGCAATGTGCGCGCGGCTGAGGTCGTCGACGTGAACGTAGTCGCGAAGACACGTGCCATCGGGCGTCGGGTAATCCGTGCCGAAAAGCTGGAGGTGAGGCCGCTTGCCCACCGCCACATCGATCGCCACCGGGATCAGATGTGTCTCGGGATCGTGGTCCTCTCCGATCGTGCCATCTTCGGCGGCGCCGGCGGCATTGAAGTATCGAAACGCGGCGAAACTCAGTCCGTCCGACTGAGCGAGCGCTTTGAGCGCGTTTTCGATGTCGAGTTTCGTCTGGCCGTAGGGATTGATGGGCGCCTGCGGCAAATTCTCGTGAATGGGCAGCATGGCCGGGATGCCGAACGTCGCGCATGTGGACGAGAAAACGAACCGCTTCACGCGCGCATCGAGCATCGCCTTCAGCAGGTGCAGCGTGGCGACGACGTTGTTGAAATAGTACTTGAGCGGATTGGTGACGGATTCGCCGACGTAGCAATACGCCGCAAAATGCATCACCACTTCGATTTTCTCCTCGCGCAACACCCGCCCGACAAAGGCCTCGTCGCCGAGATTGCCCTCGTGCACCGTGACATCGCGTCGCACCGCCCCCCGATGCCCGTAGACAAAATTGTCGAGCACCACGGGCCGGTGACCGGCGACGAGCAGTTGGCGAACACAATGGCTGCCGATATAACCAGCCCCTCCGACGACAAGAACGTTCATGATGGTGTTCGGGAATCAGAAGGGTTTCCGCGCGACGTCAAACCAGGTCGGAAGACATGGAAGACGTAGAAGACGGGGAAGACTTGGAAGACGTCGGAAGACGGGGAAGACTTGGAAGACGTCGGAAGACTTGGAAGACTTGGAAGACATGGAAGACATGGGAGACGGGGAAGACATGGG
>JBBRCR010000755.1:0-2226 GCA_038204695.1 Opitutales bacterium
GCCTCCAGCTCCGCCACCGTGAACGTGCCCCAGCCGCTGACGCCATTGCCGGCCGCCCGCGCCAGCAGTTCGCGCGCGCGGACGCGCAGTATCCACGCCACGGATCGCAAATTCCCCTGGGCGCGCACCACGGCCGGCGACCGGGCGACCGTTGGCGCGCGCTGCAGATGCGTCTCGATTTCCGCATCAATCGTGATCTCGAGGGCGTCGAGTTGCGCGGCGTCGGCCAGCGTCGAAGACGTGTCGCACAGCCGTGCGATCCGTTGCTCGCAACTCGTGATGCCCGCGGCGAGGAGCCCGGAATTGCTAGCGAGATGGCGTCCAAGCTGCGCCAGTTCCTCCCGCAAAACGTTGTAACTGTTCCACAGGCTGTGCGCCTGCACGAGCGCCAGTTGCTCCGGGGTGAGCGGGGGTATCGCCGTGATTTCAACTTCCATGACGGGATGTTTCTTGGCGCCCGGCGGGAAGGGCCAGCGTGTGGCACATGATGCCGACGAAGCCGCGCGCTCTCTCCGCACCTTTTGCCAATATCGGACCGTTTGCGGCTGACCTGGAACGTGGCTCAGTGGCTGGCGTTGTGCGCACCCGAATGCGCCGCCGCGAGTGGCCTGGCCGCTCCGGTGGTCGGGTTCGCCTTCAGGTATGCGTCCACGTCCTTCGTTACCACGAGCTGGCCATACATCATCACCCAGTGGCCGGGAAACGTGCAGACGTATTCGTAAACACCTTCGCCCCGCATCGGCGGCAACCGCAGCGTTTCACTCTGTCCTGTTTCCAGCATCTTGGTCGCCGCGAGCACGTCACCGGAATCGGGTACATACAGCCGGCCTCGGACATCACGTTCATCCGGTTTCATCACCATCGCCGCGGTGCCGACTTTCTCGCGCGTGCCCGGTTTCACGACCACCAGATTGTGCGGCATCACGTCGGGATTGTCGAAGGTCAGCTCAAACGCCTTGCCGGCCGGCACCACCAGCCGCGGGATGTCGTAACGCATCTGCTCGTTCACCGTACGTATGACAAACGATAATACGCGCAATCCGGCGAGCGTTTTGCGCAATGGCGCCGCATCCGTCGCCGCGAGCACACCGGTGAGTTCTTCCGCGATCTGGACCGTCTCCACGTAGTCGCGACCCGTGCGTTCATTGGCCGGAATCTTTTGCGCCCAGGCGACCAGCGTCCGGGCGGTGGCCGCCGCGGCATCACCCGACCACGCGTCGCGCGGCAGACTGCGCAGTCCCTGGGCGGCCGTTGGCACCTGGTATCCACGTTCAATCATCGTGCCGAGCGCCGCAAAAACCGCCGCCGGCTCCCGCCGCGTGCTGACCGCCGAGCGAATGGCATCACGCTGAATCGCGGCCACGATGTGATCGGGACCCTCGATGTCGGTGATGGTCATCGCGAGCAGCGGCATCACGCGTTCGTACGCCGTCGCGCGCAGCGTCGCATCCGGAATCAGGTGAATGCCGCCCAGCAGCGAGGCGCGCGAGAGCGGCGAGGCGGACGCTTCCTGCCACGCTGGCTCGAGTGATTTGTCCGCCATCGCCATCGCCGCCCACGCGTAGGAGCGGCCTTCGGACGTGTCACTGAGCGCGAGCTTCAGTAGCGCTGGTCGGTGCGCGCGCAACGCCTCGGGTGATTGGGCCAGCAGGAGCCGGCCGACACCTTTCGCGTCGATCTCCGCCGGCGAATCGATCGTCTCGAGCAACAGCGCAACGGGGGATGCACCGCGAACCTTGGCGAGATTTTCCAGCGCTTCGGCACGCACCACGTTCGTGACACCGGCCCGGCCCAGAATGTTTTCCGACACGGCGGGCGTGCGCGGCATACTCAACAGGTCCGGCACGCTCAGCGTCCGCAGAAGATAACGCACGCTGGCCGGATCGCCGCCGGCGATTGCGGTGCCCGCGCCGAGACTCTGGCGCCATTGTGGCCGCAGCTGCCGCAGCGTTTCGCCAATCGTGTAATCGAGATAATAATCGACCTCGCGCTTCGTCGCGGCGAGCGCGACATCGGTTGCCTCCGCCACCGGGAAAAAACTCGCGGCGCGCACCGCCTGCAGTCGCACCCGTGGATTTTCATCGCCGGCGAGCCGCTTCAGCTCGGCGAGTGCATTGGGCACGTGATCGCGCCAGTAGCAGAGAACGCGAGTGCCGGCCGCGCGGGCATTCGCGTCCGGTGAGCGCAAGGCCTGGGTCAGCAGATCGATGTCCACGGTATTGTGCC
>JBBRCR010000756.1:0-2108 GCA_038204695.1 Opitutales bacterium
CTTTGTAGGTGGCGGGATCGTCCCGATATTCGGCCAGCGAGGCGGCAATCAAATTGTCGGTCTTGCCGCGGCTGAGTCGGTCGCGGGCGATGAGCAGCAGCGCCGTGGTCGTTCCCCGCACGCGGTCGTCGTTCCATTTGATTTTCAAGCCCATCGCCTCTTCTCCGGTATTTTCCAAATCCGGTCAACCGACGCCTTTGCCGCATGACCTCGCGTGAGCCGGAAACGCCCGCCCGCGCGGACCGAATGATCCGCGGACGACGCGGTGTGATTCCACCGTCAACGTCCTGCTTTCAGATTCGCGGCGAGGAAGGCGTCGATCCAACCGAGGGCCGCAGGCGTGGTAAACTCCGGCCCGCCGTGCTTCGCCCCGGGCAGGAGATGGAGCGCCGATGCCACGCCGGCATTCTGCAGCGCGGCATGGAGTGTCTCGCTCTGATTCGGCGGCACCGTGGGATCCGCCGAGCCATGGAGGATGAGGAACGGTGCGTCGTCTTTGCTGGTGTAAGTGACGGGGCTGGCGGCCGCGGCCTTGGCCTTGTTTTCAAGCACCGGGCCGCCGATGAGTTTCGACTCCGGGGCATCGGGCATCCGATGGAAGGTGTAGCCAGGCGTCTCGACAAAGCGCACGAAATCGCTCGGGCCGTAAAAATCGATGACGGCCTGCACGCGACTGGACCGATCAAGATGGGGCCCCACCTCAAAGGCCTTTACATCGCCCGTCGTGCCGAGGAGAGCGACGAGGTGTCCGCCGGCCGAACTGCCCCAAGCGACGAAGCGTTCCGGGTCGAGTCCGTGTTCAGTGGCGTGCGCGCGAAGCCAACGGATGGCGGCCTTTACATCTTGGATCTGCGCGGGAAATTTTGCCGTGTCGGAGAGCCGGTAACCGATGCTCGCGATCGCATAACCCTTGGCTGCAAACCCGAGCCGGAGCGGGAGGGCGGCGGCTTTGCTGCCATTCTGCCAGCCGCCGCCGTGCACCCAGAGAATGACCGGCAACGGACCGGGCGGACGCGTGGCCGGCAGGTAGAGGTCGAGCTTCTGACGTTCGTGTCCGGACTCCACATACGCGAGATCGCGGTGTGCCACGACGTCCGGGGGCACACGTCCCGGCCCGCCGGGCGGCTGCGCGAAGACGGAGACGAGGACCGAAAGGGAAAGAAGCGGGGCGGCTAAACGGCGGACGAGTTTCATGGGGCGGAGATTTGACCGAGCACTGCGAGCACACGGCCAGGACGCCGAGGCTGCGAGAAAGTTTACGGAAAGGCCGACAGGCACAAACCGCGCTGGCATGAGGTGCCGCTCCAGTTTGCCTGCATGGGGTCGGTCCCGCGGACACCGGCCATAGCTCGTGCCAATTTGTCCGCCGCCGCGCGCTCGCGGCCCGGAATGGGGCGCCCCGGCGAGGAGGTGCGGCACGAGTTGATCGCGCGGGACGGTGACGAGGCCGGGGTAGACGGGCACGGTAACGACGAAAAACGGCTGGCGGTCGAGGGCGTTTACCCAGTCGTCGATCGTGCCGCGCAGGCAGAGTTTTCTGGCGGGTCGAAGTAGCGGACGAAGCGCCGGTCCCACTCGCCCGGCGCGGCGGAGCGCGCCGGTCCGAGCGAGAGGCAGCGGGCGGTGCCGGGTCGCGCCACTGCGAAAAATCGATTCCAGGGGATAGAAGCCGGCGGGCAACGCGTCGTGGTCGCGCATATGCCGCAACAGCCCCTGCGCCAAGAGGGCGGCAACGCGAGGAGCATGCCGCCGTGCGGCCCGTCGGCGCCTCGTCCGAAGTGCCGCGGCTCCGACGCGAGCAAGCCACGTTCGCGCCGACGCGTTCGAGCGAGCGCATCGGCGCGTAACCGAACGGGGCCTGGGCGTCGGTCGCACTGTGCGCGCTCAGCGTGGCGGTGGTGATGGCGGCGTCAGGCTAGTATTATTACGTCATGTAATTGATTGCTATCTTTGGCGGCGGTGGTAGGCGCGTGGGATGGAATGGAACGGCCCGCTTTTTCAACGCAGCGCGAAGCATCTGCTCGGATTTCTGACGCCGGCGGTGGCGACGATGGGGCGGAGTGAGCGGCGGGTGGCGGCGACGCGCTATGTGCAGGGACTGCTGTTGC
>JBBRCR010000757.1:0-2107 GCA_038204695.1 Opitutales bacterium
CTGCGCACGGAGAAGGTCTATGCCTTTGCCGACGCCAGCGGGACGATGACCGACCGCGGCACCGCCACCGCCTTGCACGAGTTGGACCCGGCCACGGGCCAGACCAACGGCCTGATCATCCCGCTCTCCAGCAGTGTGCCGGTGGAGGACGATTGCTCCTTGTTCGGCATCTTCTGCGGCTGGGGGCGCGTGGTGGTCGGTGGCTCGCAACTCTCAGACATCGCCCTTCCCAGCGGCCGGGTTACGGCGCTGGGAATGGCGAATCCACTTAACGCGGGCTGTGAATCGTCTGAGCCGCTCACGGGCCTCGCGGAGTTCTTCGGCGATGAGCTATATCTCGTCGCCAGCATGTCGTTTGAGGGAGATAAATTCCAGCGCGTGCGGCTCGCGAACGGGGCGCGCACCACGCTGGCCACCTTCAACGGGATGCCGAGCCGAACCAAGCTGACCTTTTCACCGGCGCGCAACCGGTGGTATTTCAGCACGGCCAACAGTTGGCTGAACAACAGCCCCCTGAATGAAGGAGCCGTGGGTTACGCGGACGCGACGTGGGATCAGTCGGATGAAATGCCGCCGCTGCCGCCGTTGACGCTCACGATTCCATCGCCCATCCAAATGAATGAGGACGGCACGACCAATATCTTTGTTAGCTACACGCAACCGGAAAATCCTGGCAACACCTGGGTGGCCGCGGTGGCGTCCTCCAATCCCGCGCTGCTGCCGACGAACGCCGTGACGATTACCGGCGGCGGTTTCCTGTTTGGCGAGGCGGGGAGTTTCAACCTGCCGCTCAGGCCGTTGCCCAATCAGTTTGGCGACGTCACGCTGACGTTGCTGACCACGAATCAGATTGGCGGGCGGGCGACGAATTTAGTGGTGGTTCACGTCGCCTCGGTGGCGGACGCCCCGCAAGTCGTCCTGGTGCAGCGCGGTTTCGTTGGATATTACGCGGCGCAGGCAGGCGCGGTGATCACGGCGGATTTTTTCAACCCGACCCTCATCGCCACGAACGGCGTGGCGCGGCAGACCAATGTATTTTACGTCCGTGACCCGGATGGCCATGCGACGGGGCCGACGTTCAGTTTTGCCACGGACAATCCCGCGCTGCTGCCGCTCTCCGGCATCACGCTCACGCCGGTCGGCACCAACTATCAACTCGTCATCGAGGCGGCGCCGGAGGTGTTCGGCACGGGGCGGATTTCGGTGACCCCGACGGATGCGGATGGCCTCGCCGGCGTGGCGCTGAATTTTCTGTTCGGCGAGGTCAAGCCCACCGGCATTCGCCGCGCGGAGACGGTTTTGAACACGGACTTCCGCGTGTTTGCGCAGGGCGGCTTGCGCAATCTGGGGTCGCTGAGTGCCACCACCTTGAGTGTGACCGGGTTGGTCGGCCAGGTGCGCCAGGCCTGGCTTTACACCCATTCCATCAGCGATCTGGACAGTGGTCTCAACGACGAACCCATGTTGCGTTGGAATGGCACGAACCTGTTCAGTCTGGACACGCTGACCGCCAACGCGGAAGCGGTGGGCTACGCGGCCGATTCCTGTGAGACCGCGAACCAGAGCGTGACCCGGCGATTTGATCTGACCGGCCTGCTCACCACCAATGGCCTTTACACCCTGGCCAAAACCAATCCCTTCAGCGCTTTTAACTTTAGTCTTAACGGTTTCTCGCTGCTGGTGTTCTATGACGACGGCAACGCGACCAACAATCAGGACGTAACCCTATTCCACGGCAACGACAGCTCCGACGACGGCCAGTATGACGCCAACGACTGGCAGACGCGGTTAAAAGACGTGGTCTATGGCGGCGGGCTTGCCACGCTGGGCCTGCATGTGGCCTACGGCGAAACCATTGACGACGCGCCCATTTTTGTGAATGGCAACCTCTGGCAGCCCCAGACGAATCACTTTGACGGCTTGACCGTGCCGGGTCGCAACGATGGCACCAATGGTTTCTTCTGGGACGTGCGCGAGTTTAACCTGGCCCCGCTGCTCAACCCCGGCACCAATACGCTGCTCTTCACCATGCAGCGCACTACGAATACCCAGGATTGCCTGAACCTGGTGCTGGCCACGGTGGCCCAACCCGCCGCCCCGGTCGTGG
>JBBRCR010000758.1:0-2057 GCA_038204695.1 Opitutales bacterium
CCCAGCCACGTCCGCATCCGCAGGATCACCGGATTCACCGCCAACGACACGAGCAGAATCAGGAGGAAGGAAAGCAGGATGGGCGAGAGCAGCTTGAAGGTTTCAATGAACACCAACAGTGCGGCACCGGTCAGCAAATAAAAATAGAACGAACGCGGCGGCGGTCTGGTTGGCGGGGTTGTTGGCATGGTGGTCATTCGTGGTGCCCACGGGGTCACAGTTGCCGGCGGAACGCGCCCGCCAGTTCGTCGAAGAACTTTCCAATCTTCGATCGGTTCTTGAACTCCGCCCGCGTCATCAAACGCGACTTCTGTTTATCCGCCTCGAACACCCTGACTTGTTCGGCGGCGAACGGGCCGTCGTAAATGTTCAAGTTGGCCTCGTCATTCAGCCGGAAGGAACGGTCGTCAAAATTGGTCGAGCCGACCGAGACCCACACGTCGTCCACGATGATGACTTTGCAGTGATACATCGTGGGCTGGTATTCGTAGATTTCCACGCCGCCATCCAGCAACTCGGCCCAACGCGAGCGGCTAGCGCTCTGGACGATTTTCGCGTCGGAGTGGGGACCCGGCACGATGATTTCAATTTTCACGCCGCGTTTGCGCGCGGCCAGGAAGGTCTCGATGGCCAGGCCGTCCGGGACAAAATAGGCCGATGAGAGCCGAATGGTTTTAGTGGCTGACGCAATCGAAAGCAAATACATGAGGCGCACGCTTTCGCTGCCCTCACTGCGCGAGCTTTTGAAGACTTGCGCCAGCGAATCACCCAGGGGCTTCAGTTCGGGAAAGTATTCCGGGCCGAACAGTACCTTGGCGCGGGTTTTGATCCAGTTGTCCGTGAAGGCCGCCTGCATCTGCGCCACGGCCGGTCCCTCGATCTGGTAATGGGAATCGCGCCAATGGTCTTTCGACTGCGCGTGCCCCGCCCATAGATCGGCGATGCCCACGCCGCCCGTGAACCCGACGCGCCCATCCACGACCAGGAGTTTTCGGTGCGTGCGGTTGTTAATCCGCGCCACCGTGTACCAGCGGAGAGGATGGTAGCGTTCCACTTCCACCCCGGCTGATTTCAGATCTTCCAGAAACTTCTTCTCGATCTTGCCGGTGCCAACCCAGTCCAGAAGCACATGCACCTTCACCCCGGCACGGGCGCGCTCGCACAATGCATCCGAAAACTGTTTACCGATGTCACCGGACCAGTAGATGTAGGTCTCGAAGGTGATGGTTTCGCGGGCGCCACGGATGGCCTCGAGCATGGCGGGGAAAATCTCGTCGCCGTTCTGCAACGCCTGGACGCGATTTCCGCCCAGAATGCCCGGCCCGAGCAGATTCCCCATCGTGCGGAGGAACTGCGGATCGCTGACGGCAAAGCGATGGGTGAGCTGGTAGCGGATCTGCTTTTCCCCGGCGCGCAGATTCAAGGACAGCACGGTCAAAAAGACCGTTGACACCAAGGTAATGATGATCGTGAGCGGCATATTCATCTTTGACGGCAGCTTTCCGTTTTTGCGCGGCATAGGCTTGTTCACAGAGGTTATCCAGGTCGGCGCAGCTTGGGTTCGCGCTTCCAGATGCGGCCCTTTTTTGCGGCGGCGAGAAACCCGGCGACATCTTTCCCATTGTCGAGCGCGATCACACCCGCGTCCTTCTGAACGCCTGCGCGGTCGAGCAGCGGCTGGGCGCTGGCAGTATGGCCGAGGACTTTGAGATGCGCGAAGGCGTCGCCCACCCAGGCGACTGCGGCGGCTTGCGTGGCAAGATCCGCGGCGCTTTCCGCCGACGTAAGGATGACGGCGGCGTCGAAGAAAATAGACGGGGCCGCGGACAATGGGAAATCCGCCTCGACCAATGCTCCCGTGCTGTCGGTCGCACCGCCGACTTTCGGGGCGATGACAGCGAGCGCCGCTTTCTCGGACTTGGCGCCGCGGCGGAGAGCAGCAAGGAGCGAGGCGTCAAAGCCGTCCGCGATGAGCACGCCGACCTTGCGGCCCTGCAATGTGGCCGGCGCCTTGCCCACGATGCTGAGCGCTGGAGACGGTTTCAGATCGCGCGGAG
>JBBRCR010000759.1:0-2043 GCA_038204695.1 Opitutales bacterium
TTCACCGAACCGAGCGCGCACCACTGGCGTCGCCCGGCATCGGCCGCCGCAAACACGTCCTTCAACGCCGTGGCCTCGCACAAATCGCCCGCCGCCGTGCCCGTGCCGTGCGCCTCGATGAGCCGCACCGTCGCCGGCGAGTAGCCCGCGTGCACGTAACAGCGCTGCAGCGCCACCGCCTGCCCCTCGGGCCGCGGCGCGTAAACGCTCTTCGACCGTCCGTCCGACGAGGAACCGAGTCCGCGGATCACAGCGTAGATCGCGTCGCCGTCGCGCTCCGCGTCTTCCAGCCGGCGCAACGCCAACATGCCGCCGCCCTCGCCCATCATCGTGCCGTCCGCATTCTGCGAAAACGGCCGGCAGTGCCCCGTCGGCGACATCGCCGGCGTCTTGCTGAAGCACATATACATGAAAATCGTGTTGAGCGCGTCCACGCCGCCCGTGATCACGCGGTCGCTCGTGCCGAGCTGCAGCTCGCCGATGCCCATGTGCAACGCCGCGAGCGAACTCGCGCAAGCCGCATCCGTCACGCAATTCGTGCCGCCGAGATTGAAGCGGTTTGCCACGCGTCCCGCGACGACGTTGCCGAGGCTGCCGGGAAACGTGTTTTCATTCCACTCGGGAAAGAGCGCCGTGATGCGCTTCGCCGCCTCCTGCACCTGCGTCTCCGGAATTCCCGCACGGCGCATGCCTTCGATCCACATCGGCCGCGTGAGCAGACCCGACATCGAGCTGATCATTTCCGTCGCCGATGCCACGCCGAGGATCACGCTCGTGCGCTCGAGTTTGAGCTTCGCGAGCTGTCCGCCGGAGCAATCTTCCAACACTTGACGCGCGAGGATCAGGGCCAGGATCTGCGCGATATCCGTCGCCGGCAGCATGTTCGGGGGCAGCCCATAGGCCACCGGATCGAACGGCACATCTTTCAGAAACGCGCCGTGCTTCGAGTAGGTCTTGACCGGGGCCTTCGGGTCCGCGTCGAAATAGTCGTCGATCAGCCAATGCGTGGGCGGAATTTCCTGCATGCAGTCACGTCCGCTGAGAATGAGCCGCCAGAACTCGTCCACGCTGCGCGCCTGCGGGAACATGGCACTGAGACCGGTGATGGCGATGGGCTGAAAGGGAAGTTGGGACATGTCGTGCGGAAAAAAATTCGGTGAAAGAGAACCGGTGCGGACGCCTCAGGCGAGCCGTAATAGACGCGGTCGAAATTCGAAGGCCGAGGCGGGCACCGGCACGCCGAAACTGCGCAGTTGCGCCGCCCGGGTGACGACCGCGGCCCCTTCCATCAGGTTAAGCGCGATCTGTGCCACGGTGCGACCCGCCGCCGGCGCGAGAAAACTGCCGGCCACCCACTGGTTAAAACTGCCGATCGCGGGTCCGCACCAAATCTGATAATCGAGCCGGCGCGTCGCGTCGCCCACGATGGGCCAATGACTGGAAAGACCGAGATACCAACGGAACACGAGCGCCATGCGGTGATGCGGATCGCGCTCCGCCTCGGCCAATTCGCGCGGGTCGCGGCGTTGGAAAAACTCCACGCATCCGGCCCACACTTCGGCGAGCGGGCGCCGAAAGATCTCCTTCTCCAGCTTCTCGCGTTCCGCCGTCGGGATTTCCTCCAGCGAGGCGTGCGCCTGATAGAGTTCGTAGAGTTTTGCGGCGCGTTGCGGGAAAAACGTCCCCTTGCGCAGCACCTGCACTTTTACACCCAATTCAAACATGTCGGCCGAGGGCGCCATCGTGCAATCGGCCAGGCCCGCCTGCGCCAACAGCTCTTTGGCTTCCACCGACAACCCGGCTTCGACCGCCGATTGGTTGACCGAACCGGTGACGACGTAAGCCGCGCCCATCTGAAACGCCGCCGCGAGCGACGCCGGAGTGCCGAGCCCGCCCGCCGCGCCGATCCGCGGCACGCGCGCGTAGCCGAACTCCCGCGCCGTCTCCAGCGCGAGCTGCTGAATCAGGGGAAACAGCGAGGGCAACGGCCGGTTGTCCGTGTGCCCACCGGAGTCCGCCTCGACCGTGATGTCCTCCGCCACG
>JBBRCR010000760.1:0-1958 GCA_038204695.1 Opitutales bacterium
AGTTCATCGGGCAACGCATCGCATAGGCCCAGAGCACCTCCTGCCCCGGCGGCTTGAAGAGGATGGCGTTGGCGTAGGCGAACTGGATCGTGCCCTGCCGCTGGGTGTGGTCGAAGATTGTCACCGGGCTGCTCCACGTCGCGCCGTCGTCGGTCGAAACGCAGGCGACGATGTCGCCCATATCGGTCTTGCCGGGAATTTTTACGCCAAATGCCGCGACGAGATGTTTGCCTTTCCATTGGGCGAGGTAGGGCTCCCAGAGTTCCGACGAGCCGGGATGCGAATCCATGTGGCGGATGACGCACACGTCGGTCACGTCGCCGGTGAAGTCGGCCGCGTGCAAGGCGCCGCACCCCCCGACCAAGTTCGATAATAGCAGCACGGTGAGGAGTCGGCGGGTTTTCATGGGATCGTGAGTTCGCGGTGGCGGAAAAATTCGCGGTGTGGCGCGGCGGCTCACCACTCCCCTTTTCGGCCAAAGTGCCCGCGTGCCGCCTCGCCGAAGCGTCGCGCGGCGTCGTCGACGGCGGCACAGGTCTCCTGCGAGGTGCGTCCGGCGGACTCGCGCGCGGCGGGAATGAGCGTCTGGCATTCGTTGGCATCCATGAAGCGCGCGGCGTCGAGCAGACGCGCCTCGTCCTCCGGCGGCACGGCGAGGAAACCATGCTTGTCCGCGTGGATCAGTTGGCCGGGTTGCACGACACGGCCAAAGACCTCCACTTCCCCGCCCCAACGCACCGGACAACTGAACGCGTGCCCGACGCAGAGCCGACGGGCGAGCGCCTTGAACCCGGCGTTCTGCATTTCGTCGAGGTCGCGGATGCCGCCGTCGACGATCGTGCCGACGCAGCCGAGGCTGCGATGAATATTGCTGTTCACCTCGCCCCAAAACGCGCCGACCACCTGCGGCTGGTCGAGGTCCTGGACCACCACAATTTTCGGGCCCGGCACGCTCGCAATGTAGCGGCGATACTCGCTCCACGCGTGGGGATTCGCCGCCGGATGCGCGGCGTTGCTCGGTTCGCACACGACCGTCACCGCCCGGCCCACCATCGGACCCATCTGCGGCATGAAATCGCGCGTTTCCTCCCGGTTGAAACCCGTCTTCGTGATGTCGTGCCGCGTGATCTGCTCCCAGCCGTTGTAGATCGTCGGCGTGTTCCATCGCTTCAGTTGGAGGAGGTCCGCGTGGCTCAGGGCAGTTTTCATCGTGGGAAAAGACGGTGGTTAAGTCCGGGACAGGCGACGTTTCAGAGATTGATCGGTTGACCCGCGCTTCCGGCGGTATCGCCGAGGCGCGTTTTGAGATCACCGAGTTCCCGGCGGATTCCCTCCGCGAAGAGGATGATGTCGGCGGCGTGCAGCAGGAAATTTGCCCCGAGCCGCGCCCAACGTTCCTCGTCGGCCAGCCGGTTGGCCTGATAAATCACATGGATGCCCGCACCGAGCGACCGGGCGCGCGCTTTCGTGATGATGGTGTCACACGCGGCGATGAAGCTCGGATGATCGTAACGCTCCGGCACCCCAAGACTGGAGGAGAGATCGTGGGGCCCGATCAGCACGCCGTCCAATCCCTCCACCGCCAGGATTTCATCGAGCGCTTCGAGCGCGGGCACGCTCTCGATGTTGACCATCAGCGTCCGCGCGGCGGCGCCGGTTTCCACATATTCAGCCAGCGCCGGGTCGAGCCGTCCGCCGGCGAGATGGCGCGCGAGCACCCGGCCCTTGAGCGGCCGCTTCTTCACGGCTCCGACCAACTCGCGCACTTGGTCGGCCGTCTCGACGTAAGGCGCGACGATTCCCGCGGCGCCGCCATCCAAGACTGCACAAGCCTGAAACGGATCAGGCGAAGTGATGCGCACAATGGGCGGGAGCCCGACGGCGCGATAGGCTTGGCACATCCAAGCGAGCTTCTCCCGGTCGAGCGGAATGTGCTCCGTGTCGATGAAGACGAAATC
>JBBRCR010000761.1:0-1887 GCA_038204695.1 Opitutales bacterium
GGGCCGGATCACGCCGGGCGATGCCGGGATCTGGGCCGACCACCACATCGAGCCGCTGATGCGGATAAATCGATTCGTAAAAGGACAGGGTGCCGTGCCGGGAATTCAACTCGCGCACGCCGGCCGAAAAGCGAGTGCGGCGCGTCCCTGGGAGGGTGGGGGACATCTGGCTGATGATGCCGGCGGCTGGCCCACCGAGGCCCCCAGCGCGGTGCCGTTCGGCGCGATGCTCGCCAAGACGCCGCGCGACCTGTCGGCGGATGACATCCTCCGGGTGCAGCAGGGATTTGTCGCCGCCACGCAACGGGCGCTGGCGGCCGGTTACGAATGGATCGAACTGCACGCGGCTCACGGTTATCTGATGCACCAGTTCCTCTCGCCGCTTTCGAATCTCCGGACCGACCGGTATGGCGGCGTATTTGACCATCGCATTCGGATGCTGGTGGAGACGGCTCGTGGGGTGCGGGCGGTATGGCCCGAACGGCTGCCGCTGACGCTGCGGCTTTCGTGCACGGATTGGGTGGAGGGCGGCTGGACGATTGACGAGAGCGTGGAACTCGCGCGGCGGGTGAAAGCGGAGGGGGTTGATTTGATCGACTGCAGTTCAGGCGGCAATGTAGCCACAGCACGGATACCGGTCGGACCTGGATACCAGGTGGAGTTCGCCGAGCGAATTCGTCGCGAGGCGGGGATGGCAACCGCGGCCGTCGGCATGATCACCGAGCCGGCGCAGGCGGATGAGATCATTCGAACCGGCCGCGCCGACCTCGTCTTGCTCGCGCGCGAGCTGTTGCGTGATCCGAATTGGCCGCTGCGGGCCGCGAGCGAACTCGGGATCAAGCCGGCGCCGAATCCGCCGGTCCAATACGCCCGCGCCTGGTGATTGGCCCGGGCGGGGCGGCTCCACTCCGGTGATCGTTCGAAGCGTACGGTCGGATTTTTTACCCTCGCCGTCGCCGGTCCCCCTCTTCCGAGTCTCCCGCGTCTTCCCAGTCTCCGCAGTCTCCCCAGTCTTCCCAGTCTTCCAAGTCTTCCCCGTCTTCCGCATCTTCCATGTCTTCCCCCTCGATCCCGCCCCAGCAGGTTGTTGAAGCGCTGCAGTGGCGCTACGCGACCCGCAAATTTGACCCGGCCAAGCCGGTGTCGGCGGCGGACTGGGAAGCGCTGGAACAGACGCTCGTGCTCGCGCCGTCGTCGGTCGGCCTGCAACCGTGGCGATTCCTGGTGGTGACCGACCAGGCCATGAAAGAGAAGCTGTTGTCCGCCGCATGGAACCAGGTTCAGGTGGTCGAATGCTCGCACTTCGTGGTGTTCACGGTGGCGCTTGGGCTGGGAGCCGCCCACGTGGACAAACACATTGCGCGGATGGTGGAAATCCGTGGCGGCACGGTCGAGGCACTGGCCAAATTCCGCACAATGGCGGTGGGCAATCTCGAGCAGGCGCGCGCGGAAGGACGGCTCGACACTTGGCAGACGCATCAAATCTACATTGCGCTCGGGCAGTTCATGGCGGCCGCGGCCATGATGGGCATCGACACCTGCCCGATGGAGGGGTTTGAACCGGCCAAATTTGACGAGATTGTCGGGCTGAAAGGAAGCGGCTACGCGAGCGTCGTCTGCTGCGCCGTGGGCTACCGTTTGCCCGACGACAAGTTTGCGAGCCTGAAGAAAGTGCGCTTCAAACCCGAGGACGTGATCGTGCGCATTTGAGTGCCGGGATTGGAGCCGCGTTCCGGGTCGCCCGCGCAGGCATGCCGCGAGATGCCGGCCTCATGGCAAGTGATGGGCAGTAGATCGGATGAGGACGAAACGGGAGGCCCTTCGCATCGAATTTCGATCTCGTCCGTCATACTCGTCTCAGCAAACCTCGGCCTGCCTTGACCTTGA
>JBBRCR010000762.1:0-1849 GCA_038204695.1 Opitutales bacterium
TCCCGTCGATCAGGCGGTTCACCACGTCCAGCCCCAACGGCATGTTGCGGCGCGCGATCAACCAGCTGTTATCCGGCGTCATGTCATGCTCGATTTCCTGCCGCAGCTCCCGGGCGAAACGTTCGTCGTCCACCAGCAAACCCACTTCTGTATTCAGATTCTCGGAACGCGGATCGAGATTGTACGAACCGACAAAAGCAACCGCATCATCCACCACGAGCGATTTGGCATGGAGGCAGAGGTACGGGAGCTGGTCGGGCTTGGTCATCTGCGCCTGCGCCAGCTCGGTCATAAGGGCATGTCGCGGAAACAGCCGGGCAAGCGAGCCGGGCCGTGGTTTGAACTCGTGCACGACCAGCTTCAAGTCTTCGACATATTGGTTGCGCAGCCGGTAGTTTGCCGAGTACGCCAGAGAATTATCGGTGGAGGCCAGGCTGTTGGTCGAAATCCGGACCCGCAACGCCGGGTTTCTTTCCTGCAGCTCGTGGAACACGCTCCGCATGGGTCCGCTCAGGACGAGATACGGTGTTTGCATCACCACCGAGACTTTGGCCCGTTCGACCATGGCGCGGAATTCCTGGGTCGTCCGCCCGGATTTGCCGGAGGCATTCGACTTTCCAGGCTCATCGGAGACGAACACGACTTTCCGAACCGGAATCAAGCGTGCCGCGAAACGCGAGGTGATGAGCGCCACATTGTCGGCTTCGTTTTCCAACGCTGCGAAATGCGGACCAAAGCCATAGTCGGACCGAGTCGGATAGCGGTTGAACGTGCTCCGCGCGATGGCCGCATCCACATCCGACAGATTGCGACTGGAGACCGTCTGCGGGTAGCGCCAGAATTCCTCAAACGATGCCGTCGCGGCCAGGGCCACCCGCCCCACCGCCAGAACGTCGCGGTCGCGGAAGTTCATCGTGAGAGAGTGATCGAAATAGGTGTTCTCGATGTTGCGGCCGCCGGTCAGCAAGATGGCCTCATCGAAGATCATCACCTTGTTGTGCATGCGCTGGTTCAACGCGCGGAACGATCGGAGGCCGGCCATCAGGGTGTGCAGTACGGACGGCTTCATCCGGGACATCGCGGGCCGGTAATGCTTCAACTCGAAATTCGGGTGCACGGTGGCCAGGAAGGCTCCCGTGTCGGGATCCTGGGCGGAAAACATATGATCGACGATCGTGCGTACCTTCACGCCGCGCCGGGCCGCCTGCAGCAGTTCGTGCATGATCAGCCGGCCGCACTCGTCATTGGTCCAGATGAATGTTTGGACGGCGATGGACGATTTTGCGTGGCGAATGAGGTGCACGCGCAGCAGCAGCGCATCGTACCCATTGTCGATCATGGCCAGACGGTTGCCCGCGGCGGGATCGTCGGAATTAACCGACTCGAACGAAGCGGCCACCGCATAGCCGAGGGGCGAAGAGTCGTAGGGGCTGGCGAAGGCGGCGATGGCAGCGGCAAGCGCGAGTGCGACTGCCGCGAAAGGTCGGGAGAGTAATGGGGTCGGCGGGCGACGGGGTGGGGTAATGGGTTTCACACCCTCTCATGCGCAATTCGGCGTGAGGAGGGATCGCGGAATGTCAGCGGCGGAACGCCGGGCGGCGAACTGGGGCGGGACGCCCATACGGTTGTACACATGACAAATATGGGCGAGACGCCATACCTTTATACACAAGTCGCACTGTCCATGGGCGGGACGCCCATGCCACATCAAACCCACGGGCGGGACGCCTAATGTCACATAGATTTCGTTGCGAGATCGCGTGCTCTGGCGGCGGCTCGGCTGCCTTTGAGCGGGGGAAACTTTTGTCGGCGGTGGCGCACGCGTCGGACTTCCGTGGGGCGTTCCTGG
>JBBRCR010000763.1:0-1819 GCA_038204695.1 Opitutales bacterium
CGACGGGGTCGCGGGTGGATCCGGTTTCCTCCCCGACGCTGGCAAGTTTGTCGCGCGCTTCGGTGTAGGAAAGGGTGGCCATGACAACAGGCTACTATGAACAGGTTTCCTGTCCAGAGCGTTCAGTCGGATTTGGCGAACGGAGCCGGACGGAGTCAGGCTTTGGGGTTTGGGGTGAAGTAGACAGCCATTTCTTGAGGGTTGAATCAGCCGAACGGCGTGACGGCATCGCGGCTAAAAGAAAACTTAGTTCGTGGGGCGGTGTTTCCAATAGCCAGGGCGACGCTTGAGGGGCATGACAGCGACGATCCAGACGTAATCGGCCTTCACCGCATAGAGGACGGCGTAGGGAAAGTCATCTGCGAGCAAGCGGCGCACGGGCGGATCGACGATGCGATGGCGGAGCGGATGGGCGCACGCGGCCCGCAACAGGCCGGACACCTCGTCTTAAAACCGGTCGCCCAACTCGCCGCTGATTCCGGCGTAATGGCGCACCGCGTCGAGGAACTCGGCGTCGGCTTCGGGATGGAGGATGTGCTTCACCGGCCGAGAATGGCACGCGCTTTGGCCAGCGTGTCTTCCAGCGGCACGCCCTGCACCGTGCCGTTCTCCAACTCGGCGAGGCGGCGCTGCGCTTCACCGCGCCAGGCGGCGTCGGTGGCGGGATCGAGCCCGCCGTGCTTGGCGAGCATGAGACGGTCCACCAAGTCGGACACAACATCTCCGGGCCATTGCTGTGCTTCCTCCACGATCTGATCGAGTGTGAGTGCCATGCGGGCAGTGTGCGGCGGGTTGGGCGCAGTTCAACTCTCGCGTTCGCGGGGATGGCACTTGGCGTAAGTTTTTCAGGTCGGCGGTGGCGGGACGGAGCCGGACGGGGCCTGGAGGGCTCTACAGTCAAGAAATCACGGGACGTTGGTATCAGGTTTTTTGCACTCGCTCGCCGGCGGTTTTTCGCCCCGCCGTGCAGGCGATCGACCGCACGTTAACCCGTGCGGCTACCCTGCGATCGGCGGTTGGAAAACCGCCGCTCCGTTGCGGCCTACGCAAACAACGCGGCAATCGGCTTGCCGCCGTCGGTGATCGGGACGGGGCGGTCGCCGTCGTAGAGGTTTTTTGTGTAATCGACGCCGAGGGAGCCGTGGACGGTAGCGAAGAAATCGGGGACCGAAACCGGGTCTTTCACGGGCTTGCGTGCGAAGGCGTCGGATTCGCCGTAGGCGCCGCGGTGGCGCAGGCCGCCGCCGGCGAGGACACACGTAAACGTCGTGCCTCGGTGGCCGCGGCCACCGCCGCTGTCGAACTCCGGCGGGCGACCGAACTCGCTCGTGATGACGATGAGCGTCTGGTCGAGGAGACGGCGCGATTCGAGATCGATGATGAGCGTGGAGAACGCCGTATCGAGTTCGCGGATGAGGCCGTCTTGGCGGAGAATGCCGTCGTTGTGGACGTCCCAACCGGCGCCATTGATGAAATTGAGATTGTGCGAGACCTCGATGAAGCGGACGCCGCGCTCGACGAGACGGCGCGCGAGCAGGCAGCGCTGGCCGAATTCGCCGCCGTAGCGCGTGCGGAGTTCGGCTTTTTCCTCTTCCAAGCGGACGCTGCGCGTGAAATCGGGGCCGCTAAGTTCAGACCTCCTGACATAGACCCCTGCTGAAATGTCCGCTTTTTGCTTAATTTGGCGGGATTGAGACCGAGAAGTGGAGGCGCAAGCGAGACCCGGGGAAGAGGACTGGAGACCGATTTAGTTCGTCGCACAAAGCGGCGACGGCGCGACTGCGGTGAGGGGAGCTGAGCGGCTGCAAGCGCACACGGA
>JBBRCR010000764.1:0-1775 GCA_038204695.1 Opitutales bacterium
GAGGACCGTCCTCCGTCGTCGGTGCTCCGTCGCCCTCCGGCGCCGGCCCTCCGGCCAGGTGCTCCCCCGGCTTGCGTGTGCCTCTCCGGCCGTTTGGTATTGCGGGCATGTCACCACGCCTCGCCCTGCTCCTGTGTCTGCTCCCCTCCGCGCCCGCGATCGCCGCCGAGAAGTTCGTGACAAACTACGATGAAGCCAAGGTGCCGGCCTACACGTTGCCGGATGCGCTTGTTTGCGCCGACGGCACGCGCGTACGCGACGCCGCCACGTGGCGGAACCGTCGGCGACCCGAACTGCGGGAGCTGTTCGCGCGCGAGGTGTACGGCCGCACGCCCGGTGGCCGGCCGGAGAAAATGCATTGGACCGTGACGTCCATCGACCGCGCCGCACTCGGCGGCAAAGCCGTGCGCAAGGAGGTGACCATCTGGTTTGGCGAGAGGAAGGATGGTCCGCAGATGCAGCTCCTCGTTTATCAGCCCGTCCAGGCGACGCGGCAATCACCCGCCCCGGCCTTCCTCGGACTCAATTTCTCCGGTAACCAATGTGTCAATACGGACCCGGGAATCACGCTGACCCGCCGTTGGCGCCGCCCGAGTAGCGGGCAAAAGCAATCGACCGACAACCGGGCGACGGAAGCGTCCCGCGGGTCGAGCGCCGCCGCCTGGGAGGTGGAAAACGTTGTCGGCCGCGGTTACGCCACGGCGACGGTCTACTACGGTGATCTTTGCGAAGATCGCGTCGAGGGGATGGCGCGGGATGTCGGCGCGCTGTTTGGCACGAAAGGGACGGAAGAGCGCCGGGCAGACGAGTGGGGTGCGATCGGCATCTGGGCCTGGGGGCTCAGCCGCGCGCTCGATTATCTGCAGAGCGATCCGGAAATCGACGGCCAACGCGTGGCGGTGCACGGGCATTCGCGGCTGGGCAAGACCGCTCTGTGGGCGGGCGCGCAGGACGAGCGTTTCGCCATGGTCATTTCCAATGATTCCGGTTGCGGCGGCGCGGCGCTGAGCCGGCGGAAATTCGGCGAGACGGTGGAGCGCATCAACTCTTCGTTTCCGCACTGGTTCGCAAAAAGCTTCCGGGCGTACAACCAGCGCGAGGAGGCGCTGCCGGTTGATCAGCACGAACTGATTGCGCTGATCGCGCCACGGGCCGTGCACGTGGCGAGTGCCGAGGAGGATCCCTGGGCCGATCCGCGGGGTGAGTTCCTCAGTGCGAAGCACGCCGGGCCCGTCTACGCCTTGTTCGGCAAAATTGGTCTGGGCGTGATCGACATGCCGCCGCTCAATCAACCGGTACTCGGTGATGTACTCGCATATCACATACGCACGGGCAAACACGCGATTACCCCTTACGACTGGGCGCAGTATCTGAATTTCGCGGATCGCGTGCTGAAGAAATAGGCGGGAGTCGTCCTCGAGGTGCGCCGCCGTTCCGAAGGGGCACCGGGGTCCCGGCCGTGAAGCTGGAAAGGATGACCATGCTTCATGCGCGGGATGCCATACCTTTATACACATCGTCAGCCACGGGCGGGACGCCCGTGGGACGAAGAACATGGGCGGGACGCCCATGCCACGCCGGACACGGCCGCGCACCGAATTGAATCAGACACCGGCCTCTCGTCCGACGGTTCGAGGTGGCACGGGCGTCCCGCCTAATGTCACATAGATTTCGTTGCGCTTTCGACCGTTTGACGGACGGAAAAAATCTCTGAGGGGGTGGCGTTTTTAGCGGGACTTACGGCCCGGCCTTCTCCACGGTGCCGCGATGGACTG
>JBBRCR010000765.1:0-1759 GCA_038204695.1 Opitutales bacterium
GCCCCGGCAGAAAGAACACCGGCACGAACACCAGCACGATGATCACGCTCGCGTAGACGACGGCACTCCGCACTTCAAGGGAGGCGGCGAGGACGACCTTGATCGCCGGCAGGGGCGAGGCCAGCAGCCGGTTCTGCCTCAGCCGCCGCAGGATGTTCTCCACGTCGATGATGGCGTCGTCCACCACCTCGCCGAGCGCGATGATGAGGCCAGCGAGGATCATCGTGTTGATTGTCTCACCGCGCCACCGCAGCAGCAGCAACGCGACGGCGAGTGACAATGGAATCGCGACGAGGCTGATGATCGTGGTGCGCCAGTTGCCGAGAAAGAAGAAGAGAATGACGACGACGAGCAGGCAGCCGAGCCACAGCGCCTCCGTGAGGTGATCGATCGAAAGCTGAATGAATGTCGCCGGGCGGAAAATCGTGGAATCCATCTCGACGCCCGGCAGTCCGGGTTTCAATTCCGCCAGGACCTTCTCCACGCCTTCGGTGACATCGAGCGTGTTTCCCCATGGCTGTTTCTCGACGATGAGCAGAATTCCTGGGCCATCGTTGATGACCGCGTTTCCAATTGGCGCGGGATGGCCGATGCGCACGTCCGCCACATCCCCGAGTCGAATGGGTGTGCCGTTGCGAAATTCCACGACTGTGCGCGCCAGGTCTTCCGGGGTCGTGATCAGTCCGAGTTGCGCGACGCTCAGCCGGAGGTTCGGTGTGTCGATGAACCCGCCGGCGCTGACGACCGCGGCGTCTCCCGCGGCCCGCGTAATCGCATCAAGCGTGACACCTGCGGCACGCAATCGCTGCGGATCCACGAGGACCTGGAACTGTTTGTCGCGCTGACCCCAGATGGCGACGTTGGCCACGCCGGCCACCGACATGAGCCGCGGGCGAATCGTCCAACGCGCCAGCTCGCTTAGTTCCATTTGGGAAAGCGATTTCGACGTGAGGCCAATCTTCAGCGCGCGGCTGAGAGAAGAGTAGGGCGCCATCAGCACCGGCGGCTTCACCACCGCGGGCAGCCGATTTTGGGCGAGGTTCAGGCGCTCCTGCACCAGTTGCCGGGCACGCAACACGTCGGTCCCCGGGTTGAAGATCATGACGACCGACGAAAGACCGAGCACCGATTTCGAGCGGATCGTCTTCAGGAACGGCAGCCCGTTCAGCGAATTTTCCAGCGGCACCGTGACGAGGGCGTCGACTTCCTCGGTGGAAAGGCCCGGCGCCTCGGTTTGCACTTCTACGATCGGCGGAGCGAACTCCGGGAACACGTCCAGCGGCGCGTTGCGCGTGGCATTGATCCCGGCGAACAGGAGCGCCGCCGCAAGGGCGACGACGAGCACTCGCATGTTGAGCGCCCAGGAGACGATTGCGTTGAGCATGGTCGGGGGCGGAGTCGCTTATTTGCCCGTCATGAACTCCGTGCCGAAAAGCTCGGCTGATCCGTCGGTGACAATCTCCGCGCCGACGGCAGGTCCCGTGGCAAGCACGGCCAAATCTCCGGCCAGCCGCGCGACCTGAATCCGGCGTCGAGCATACGTGTGCGCCGCGATCCGCTCGTAGACCCACTGCCCACCATGGATGTCGTGCAAGACCGCGCTGAACGGGAGTACGAGATGTTCGGCGCTGCTCTCGAGCAGGGGAATCTCGACGGCAATGCGCTCGCCGGCGCGAAACTTCGAGCCGGACGGAAGTTCGTAATACCAATCGAGCGTGGCCGTCGCCGCATTGGCGGTGGACGGCCCGGCCACCGGCCG
>JBBRCR010000766.1:0-1705 GCA_038204695.1 Opitutales bacterium
CGCGCCATCCAGGGGAGGTTTGGTTTTAAGCCTGCCGTCGTGGTAGGTCGCCTCGCCGAAGCAGACATCGCCGATCGCGCCGCCATGCACGCGGCGGAGTGCCTCCCGAAAGAACTCGTTCGTGCGGGTCTGGAAATCGACGAGGAAGACCGTCCCGCGTTGGCGCGCGACGGCGCCGCTGGCATTGATCGACTGGCACCCGGGCACGTCGACGGCGACGGGTTTCGCAAGGTAAACATTGAGCCCGGCCGCGACCGCCGCGGCGGCCTGCTCCGGATGAAAATACGGCGGGCTGATGATCGCCACGGCGTCGAGCCCGCCTTTGGCGATCATCTTTTCGTAGCATTTGAGACCGGTGAACGTTTGCGCTGCGTCGAGGCTGAACTTTGCGGCGACCTCACTCACCCGCGCTGGAAAATAATCGGCGGCGCTGACGAGCTGGTAGCCGCCATGCTCGCGAAACAAGTTGGCGATCCACTGGCCGCGTCCACCGCAACCGATGAGGCCGAGGCGAATCTTACTGTTGGCGGCAGAGCCTTGGGCAACCGCAAGACTCGTCGTGGAGAGGGCGGCCAGACCAACGCCCGCGTGAGCGAGGAAGTGGCGGCGGGAGATTTCGGACGCAGGGTTGGTTTTCATGGAGGATTGAGTTTTCGGAGATAGCGAAAAGGAGCGGCGCACTTAGCCTGGAAAATTCATACCTGAATCAGGCCAAGGCAGGGGTCACAGAGGACACGGAGCCCAGCCACAGAGGCCACAGAGCGGACAAGGTGTTTGGCTCCGTGTGCTCTGTGTCAGAACTCTGTGCGCTCTGTGACAAAAGAATTTCTTCATGAAAGTGTGATGGGGGCGGGTTAGGTCTTCAGGCCGCGCAGATCGACCTCCATGCGTTTGTTTTCCTTGAGCAGCGCGGCCATCGTCAGACGGGTGTGGCGCGCGGCGGCTTCGTAGCCGAGCACGCAGGTGAGCACGCCGTCCACGGCGCGCCGGCAGGTGTCGTTCTCGAACTGTCCCGCCGTCACCTCCCGGTGGAAGCGCGCGATGTTTCGCTCGGCCCCGGTGGTGTAAAGGTTGTCGACCGTGCCGCCGCCATAATGCTTCGGACCGCCCTTGAGGAAAGCTTTGCCCCAGTAGGTCAGATACGCGTTGGCCTCGGTGCCGTGGATCGCCGCGCTGAGTTCCGCCGGGTTGTTGTTCTTCAGGGCTTGGCCCCCGTGCTGGTGAATGAGGCCGTCGGCGTATTCGTAGATGAGCGCGCACACGTCGCGCGCATCGCCGTGGGGATCGGGCCGGCGGATAGCGGACGAGCCGATGGCGGCCACGGGGCGCCGCCCAAGCGCCCACAGCGCGGCGTCGATCGCGTGGATGTCGAAATTGCCAATGTAGTCGCAGCCCATCGCGACATCGTTGACCCAGATCAGCTCGCGCAGCCGACTTTCGAGGTTCTCCGTCTTGGGCGGATCTTTCTGCGGTCCGCAATGACCGGTCGTGACGACGCGCACGATTTGGCCGAGGCCGCCGTCGCGGATGCGAGTGGCTACCTCAAGATTGTGCGGATCGGTGGGGAGTTGGTAGTCGACGAGAAAACAGCGCTGCTGACGCGTCGCGCGTTTGCCCGCCGTCTCGACCAGCAGCGCACCGGGCACATCGGCCGCGACGGGTTTGGCCATGTAAACGTGCAAGCCCGCCTCAACGGCCGCGCTGA
>JBBRCR010000767.1:0-1629 GCA_038204695.1 Opitutales bacterium
ACCTCAGATGCCCCACACCTTGAAATCCTTCAGGATCGAACCGCCGATGAACTCGCGCAGGATGGAGTTGTCGGGCACCCACTCCGCATCGATCGGCAGAAACCATTCGAGAAACGCGAGCAGGCGCCCCGCCTCCATGCAGGCGGGCGTGCCGGGCGCCACGTGCCGCAACAGCGGCTCGGCCAGCGGGCGCAGCACCGAGAGCTCATAGACGAGCGCCGAGTTGAACATGACGTGCGCGTTTTCCTGATACGGGAAGATGTGCAGCTTCTCCCCGCGCCGCACCGACTCCCAGCGGCTGATCGTCTGGGTGGCACTGTAGCCACGGTCGCGGGCATCACGCACGATCCGGCGGATGAGACGCGTATCCGTCGTGGCCACGCGATTGTGCCGGTCGAGGTTCAACTGGGTGAGGGCGGACGCATAGACTTCGAACGCCCGGGTGGCCAGCGCCGGCGGGAGGAGCCGCGGGTTGAGCCCATGGATGCCCTCCAGGATGATGAGCTGCCCCGCCTGCAACCGGATGACCTCCCCCGGTTCCTGGCGGCCTTCGCGGAAATCATATTTGGGCAGCTGCACCGCCTCGCCCGCGAGGAGCCGCTGCAAATGGTCCCCGAGTTGCGCCAGCATGAGCGCATCGATCGTCTCGTAGTCGAGCTCGCCCCTGGCGTCCCGCGGCGTGTGGATCCGCTCCACGAAATAGTTGTCGAGTTCCAGCGTGAACGGCGACAGCCCGAGCGTGAGCAACTGCACGGCCAGCCGGCGCGAGAACGTGGTCTTGCCCGACGACGACGGTCCGGCGATTAGAACCAGGCGCGCATGCTCGCCCCGGTCGGCAATCTGACGCGCGATTTCCGCGATCGTCTGTTCGTGGAGCGCCTCCGATACGAGCACGATCTCCCGGCTGCGCCCCGCCTGAATCGAGTCGTTCAACGCGGCCACGCTCGCGATGCCCAGCCGCTCCAGCCAGTCGCCATACTGCCGGAATGCCCCGAGCAACTTCGGCGAATTCGCCATCGGCGTCAGTTTATCGGGTGAATGCTGCCGCGGGTAACGCAGCGCAAAACCCCCGTCGACGGGAATGAGATCGAACCACTCGAGGTACCCGCTCGACGGCACCATGAAGCCATGGCTGTCGTCCACGCAGTTCCCGAGTTGATAAAGCGTCAGCGTCGGCTTGCGCCGGTGGCGCAGCAATTGCGCCTTGTCATGAAAATGCTGCTGCTCGAAATGGGTGATCCCTTCGGCCACCGGCACCTCGCGGCGCGTGAACGGCAGATTCAGGGCCACGAGCCGCCGCATCTCCGCTTCGAGCGCCCGCAGTTCATCGACGGTGAGCAGAGGTCGGCCGCGGACACTGCAATAAAGGCCGCCGGACGTGAGCGCATGATCGATATAAAGGGCGGCCCGCGGGAAAAGTTCGCCGAAACCTGCTTGCAGCAGAAACGTGAGCGAACGCCGGTAAATCCGTGCGCCGTCGACATCGGCCATCGTCACCGGCTGGACGCGCGCTTCCATTTCGATGGGGAAGGTGAGTTCCTGCAGTTCGCCATTCACCACCGCGGCGACCAGCGGCGCCGGCAGATTCGCGAGCGCCGGCTCGAGGAGCGCGGCGGCCGAAGCACCCCG
>JBBRCR010000768.1:0-1614 GCA_038204695.1 Opitutales bacterium
GTGAATGAAGTACGAATTGCAGACTCTAACCACTCGCTGGCGCTCGCAGCCACCGAGCCGCGAATCGCTCAACTTCGGGTTTTGCTCCGCCGATCGCGGACCGATTTTCAGAGCGGCAGCACGGCCCTGCGTCCGTTGAACAACGACTACACCTCGCCGGCCCGAGAAACGGTCGCCAACGGTTACGCCCTCGAGCAGCCGATCAGTTTTTTCTTCACCACGCGGTTGAGCTTCTGAGCAAATCCCAACATGGCGGGACTTGGCCCGGCATGATCCCGCACCGTTTCCATTCGCTTTGGGCGCTCAATGCCCCGCTGGATTCCGGCGATTGGCGGCGCAGTTCGATTATCTACGGCGACCGCCACGGGATCAGCCCGGACCCGTTTGCCGGGCGGCGCAACTTCGCCGACCCCGCCGACGCACCCGGGCACACGTTGGGAGCCGCGTGGCATTTCAAACCGCTCACAGCAGTGCGAGTACGCCGAGCGCAAACACAATGAGAATGGCGATGCCGACGGACCACCAATACCACGGCACGCCATGCACGTTTCGCCCGGTCGTTCCATTCGGCGAACGCCCTGACTCGACTTTCTCGTCAGGCAAATCGAGCCCGTCGTAGACGTTCGTTTCGCGCCAACCCGTCCGTTCATCGGCGCCGCACTCCGGGCAGGCCCTCGCGCCGCGGGGAATCGCGGCCCCGCAGTTGGCGCATTCGATCGGCGGTCGCGGGTCAGACATCCCGTGGGCGGAAATATTTCCATTTCGCCAGCCGCCACGCGGTCACGAAAAAGGCGGTCAACGGCACCGCGAGCAGCATGCCCAGCACGCCACCGAAAGCCGTGCCCCAGAAGAAGACCGCGACAATGATCGCGAGCGGATGCAGCCCGGTATGATGGCCCATGATCTTTGGCGTGAGCACCCAGCTCTCGATCGCCTGCACGATGGCTTTGACGAGCAGAACGAGACCGAGCAGGCGCAAGCCACCGTCCGGCTGAAAGAAGGCCAGCGGCAGCGCGACCGCCAGCCCGAGGATCGTGCCGAGGTAGGGGATGATGTTGAGGATGCCGAGGGCGAGGCCGATGAAGAGTCCGAACTTCAGGCCGACCACCGTGAACCCGAGGGCGAAAAGCACGCCCATGAAAAAGCCGATCAGCAGCTGACCGCGGAAGAAGGACTCGATGATGGAAACAAATTCGCTGGCAAGGAACACGACATCATCCCGCACGCTCGGACGCAGAAACGGGAGATGTTGCCTCAGGTTGCTCGTCGGTTCGCCCCGCATGAGCAGGAAGAAGAACAGGTAAACGGGAATGATCGCGATGTGCGTGAGGAACGCGAATACGTCCATCACTCCGCCGAACGCGGCCCGCAGCGAGGGCACGGCATGGCTGAAGAGCGTCTTGCTCTCGGCGGCGATCGCGTCGGCCACGTTGCGGACGTTTGGGTTCGCCAGATGGCGGTCCACCAACGCCACCCATTGCGGATAGTGTGCCTGCACGTAGTTGACCGCATTGGTCCACAGCGTGGGGAGGAAGCTGACGAAATTGATCAGCTGGTCAATGAGCGGCGGCAACAGCAGCACCAGGGCGCCGGCCACCAGCAGGAGAAAAACAC
>JBBRCR010000769.1:0-1595 GCA_038204695.1 Opitutales bacterium
ACCCCGATCAGCGAGGCCGGTTTTGTCGGTCTCGGGATCGGCGCGTCCATGCTGGGTGTGCGGCCCGTGATCGAGCTGATGTTCTGGTCGTTCTACTCGGTCGCGTTCGATCAGATCCTGAACAACGCGGCCAACGTCCGCTATATGAGCGGGGGCGCGATCAACTGTCCGATCGTGATCCGCGGGCCCGGCAACGGCGGCACCAATGTAGGCGCAACGCACTCGCACGCGCCGGAAAATGTGCTCGCGAATCATCCGGGGGTTAAGGTGGTCGTGCCGTCCACCGCGTACGACGCCAAAGGCCTGCTCAAATCCGCCATTCGCGACAACGACCCGGTCTTCTTCGTCGAGAACACGCTGTTGTATGGCGAAAAAGCCGAGGTTCCGGCGGAGGAGTATCTCATTCCGCTTGGCCTGGCCGACGTGAAACGGGAGGGCACCGATCTCACGATTGTCACCTACGGCCGTTGCGTTCTGCATTCGCTGCAAGCGGCGGCCCAGTTGGAAAAGGAGCACGATGTCTCCGTGGAGATTGTCGACCTCCGCTCGATTCGGCCGCTCGACATCGACACGGTGTTGAAATCAGTGGCGAAGACGCACCGCGTGCTGATTGTCGAGGAGCAGAAGCCGTTCGCCTCGGTCGGCTCGCAGCTGGCCTACATGATCCAGCGTGAAGCCTTCGACGAGCTCGATGGTCCCATTCACCGCCTGGCGACGATCGATGCGCCGGCCATCTACAGTCCGCCCGTCGAGGCCGAGCAGCTGCCGAATCCCCAGCGGGTGCTCAAGGCCGCGCTCGCCGCACTCGCCTGAACGAATTTTCCCCTGCCATGGCCAACATCATCGAAATGCCGAAGCTCAGCGATACCATGACGGTGGGTACGCTGGTGAAATGGCTGAAGAAGGAAGGCGACGTCGTGAAGTCCGGCGACATGCTGGCCGAAGTCGAAACCGACAAGGCGACCATGGAGCTCGAGTCGTTCTTTGACGGCTCGCTGCTGAAAATTTTCGCGCCGAACGGCAGCCAGGTCGCCATTGGTTCGCCGCTCTGCGCAATCGGCAAGCCGGGTGAAAAAGTGGATACACCCGCCGCCGCTCCCGCCCCGGCGGCACAGCCGGCCGTCACCGACGAGCCCGCCGCAAGCCCGGCGGCGAAGCGGGCCGAGCCGGCACCACAGGACAAGGACAAACCCGGTGCCGCCACGTCTTCCAAAAACGAGATTCAAGCTCAACCCGCGTCAGCGCCAAAACCCGCCCGTGCAGGAGACGCCCCACGCGCCACGCCAGCACCGGCGTCGGAGACACCGGCCGCAACTCCCGCCCCGGCAGAATCCGAGGGTGGCCGGATCCGAATTTCACCGCTGGCGCGCAAGCTTGCGGCGGAGAAACGCATCGATCCCTCGCATATTCAAGGCACCGGCCCCGGCGGCCGGATCGTGCGGGCCGACATCCTCGCCGCGGAGAAGAACGGCGTGCCGGGCGCGGGCAGCGTTGCCCGCAGCGCCGGAGCATCCTCACCGCTCGCGAAGGGCCCGATTCAGGAAGAGCGCGCCGTGTCGGTTTCCAATATGCGCGGCGCGATCGCGCGGCGCCTG
>JBBRCR010000770.1:0-1526 GCA_038204695.1 Opitutales bacterium
CATTCGCACCGGAGCGGCGGCTTTCCTGCCGCCGAAGTACGTTCGGTCGACCGGTCTCGGGCGACTGGAAAGTCGCCCTTCCGGTCAACCGCGCCCTTGGCGCGACGCCATACGCGATGGCGAATTTGTGGGCAAAGGGCAACGCTAAGGGGGTCCGATTTTATGACTTTGCCCCCGCTCCTTACCCCCCCGGCCCCAACCCCCTGAAGATCCAATTTCCTTTCAGTCACCTGGCATCGTGGCTGGATTGAGCGTTACGAGGCGGGCGCGGCGGCGCGCGTGGCGGGGTACCCGTCGCTCTTCGGCGTACCGCGGTGCGTTACGGCACACCCTCGTAAATTTGCGCGAGCGGCACGGTGAGTTTGATCGAACGGAATTCTACGGGCGAGGTGGTCGCAGTGACAACGGACGGTCGCCACTGCTCGGCGCGCCGGTGCAGCGTGATTTCGCGCGAGTCCTGCGCGACGAGCACGTATTCGTCGAGCGTGGGAATCAGGGTGTAGTTCAGCAGCTTCTCGCGCCGGTCGATATTCTCGGTGGACGGCGAGAGCACTTCGACGATGAGCGTGGGATCGCGGAGATAGTGTTCCTCCGGGCGGACGCTTCCGCACGCGACCATGACATCGGGATAATAAAAAATGTCCTCACGGTTTACGGCGAGCCGAACCTTGATATCGGCCACGTAGGCCTGGCATGGCCCGCCGCGCAGGTGGGTGCGAAAAGCGGTGACCAGATTCACCGAGATGACGTTGTGTCGCACGCTCGTGCCGGACATCGCGTGGATGCGCCCGCCGATGTAGTCGTGGCGAACTTGGCTTTCGGCCTCGAAGCGCAGGTAATCTTCGACCGAGAGAAACAGCGGAGTCGCGGCGGATTCCATGGAGCGGAGTATTTCGGCGGCCGGTGAGTTGGCAAGAGCGTGTCAGCCTTGGAACAATGGAGACGCGCCGCCCTCGGCGCGTGGCCAAGACCGCGCCGAGGGCGCCGCGGCTCCAGCGGACGGTCGCTCACCCGCCGAGCCGCGCCCGCGCCTCGCTCACGGCGGCGGCGCGGTTTTCGGCGTGGAGTTTGCGGAGAAGGTTTTCGACGTGCTTGCTCACGGTCGCCGACGCGCAGGCCATGATGGTTGCGATCTCGGCGTCGCGCTTTCCCTGTGCGATCCAATGCAGCACTTCGCACTGGCGCGTCGTCAGACCGGCGGCGCGCAGGCGCAGGAAGCCAGGAGTGGCACCCTGTTCGATCAATCTCACCGCGGCGGAACCGGTGATGTGGGCCGGAAAGAACCTCAACAGCATTACGCCGCGCGCCGATTCTATCCGCAGTGCGTGCAGCGGTTCTCGTAAGGTTCAAGAGCGATAGAAGGGGTCATGAGAGCGATAGAAGGGGTCATGTGTGAACTATTGACAGCGCGGCATTAAACACTCTTGTTTTCGCTTCAGCGCGCGCACGAAACCGCCGGACGTATTGAGTCACACTCCCGGGCACCCCCATGTGCAGCCGCTCCGCCGGCCACCGGTTCGACACCG